>DAIDKV010000161.1 GCA_027449865.1 Planctomycetales bacterium | reverse complement strand
GGCGGACGCAACTCCTCTGCTGGTCTATGATTAAGTATAAAGCTGCGTCAGGGGAATTCAAGAAAAAAACAGATGCAAGCCGTGATTTTTCAAAGGCTTGCGCCGAATGTTGGCCTCGCCGCACTTCTGTCGGCAACGTCAAATCTTGAATCTCGAATCCAGCGAGCCCTCTCCCCAAACCCCCAGGAAGGAACCGATTTCCCGATGTCCGAGGACCGGACGCAACCGCCCTCGCAGCGCCGGCGGCAGATGGCGAGAGATCAGGGGCAGGCCGCGCACAGTCCCGAGTTGTCGGCCGCGGTCGGGTGGCTGACTGCGGTCGTGGCGCTCGGATGCTGCGGCCAGGGACTGGCCGTTGCGCTGGCAGGGTTGATGCGAGGCGTCCTCTCGGCCGCCGATCCCTCCGCTTTGCCGGCCGACGTCGCGGGCCTGGCGTCGCACCTTCGAGGGGCGGCCTGGTCGCTGCTCGTCCCGCTGGGAGTGATTCTTTCGGCGTTCGCTGCCGGCTCGCTCGCCGCGCATCAAATTCAGGTGCGCGGCCTTTGGACGCCCGGTCTGGTCGCGCCGGATCTCACGCGACTCTGGACGCCCGGCCGGGGCTCAGGCGCGGCTTCTCGGGCCGGCAAGACCGGGTGGTCGATGATCAAGGCAGTGATCCTGGTGGCGGTCCTGGCGGGATCGATCCGCGCCGGCTGGGGCGAGGTCGCCGGTCTCGGCACGCTCGATGGTCCAGATCTGGCGAGCGGGGCCGCCCGGACGATCCTGCGCCTTTCGGCCGTACTGGCGGGCACGTTGGTGGCGCTGGGGCTTCTCGATTTCGGCCTCGCCTGGTGGCGGTTCGAGGGATTGCTTCAGACGACCGCCGAGGAGCAGCGTGAGGACCGCCGGACGCTCGAAGGTGACGTCTCTGCCCGCGCCCAGCGCCGGCGGATCGCCCGCGCCTGGCGAGGCGATTCGCCCGAGCTGATGGCCGGGGCGAGCCTGGCGCTGTTCGGTTCGGGCGGGCTGACGCTGATCCTCTCGGGCGGTCCGCCGCCGCGCCGGGTGATGGTCCGGGCCTCGGCGCGGACGTCGGCCGGGCTCCGCCTCCGAAAATCGGCCGAGGCGGCCCGGCTCGCGAGCGTCGAGGAGCCGGCACTGGCCGACCGACTGGCCCGAGTCCCCGCGACGGCCCCGATCCCGCCCGAGCTGATCGCCGACCTCGCCGCGATCTGGCCGGTTCGGAATTCGGTTTGATCGGCTGACTGGCTCGCCAACCATCACAGGCGGCGGTCGGATCGCTTCGCGCGGGCCTCGCGATGGCCAGAGTCACGGGCCCGCGGGCCAAAAATCTGGCTTTCCGATATTTTCCGCTGGTAGCCGTTCACGGGCCCGAATTCTTTTGCAATAGGCTCGCAGAATCCGGTGGAGGAGCCCGCACCCTTCGATCCCTGAATCGATCTGGAACACCGTCCCGCCGGAAGCTCAGGCGGCGATTCTGGTGGTCATCGCCTCCCTGGAGAAACGGATCGCCGACCTGGAGGCGTGGCTTAACCAGAACTCCACCAACTCGTCGAAGCCTCCTCGACCGATTCCTCTGTACGTGAACGTCGAGCGACGCCCGCCAGCTCCTCCTTCCGGGCGGAATAGCGGCGGCCAGCCCGGTCACAAGCGCCACAGCCGGGCGTTGGTCCCTCCTGATCAACTCCGCGAGACCTTCGAGGTCAAGCCGGCGAACTGCGTGGGCTGTGGTGCCATGCTCCAGGGAGAAGATCCCGATCCGGTGCGGCACCAAGTCGCGGAGATCCTCTGCCCGAGACGCCCTCGCCATGGCGAGAATCAACCGCTCATCGCCATCGAGGCGATGCTCAACGGCATCCCCGTCATCGGATCGGGGCGGCCTGCCCGAGACGCTGGGGGATTCGGGGATCGTCCAGCCCCTCTCCGATCGACTGACGTCGGTCAGTTGGTATCGACCGACCCTCGAAGAAGTCGCCCCCTGGGTCGAGGCGGTCATCCGCCGCTGGGACGATCCGACGTACTTCGCCGATCTGTACCATCCGCCCCATGAGGGGCCCGCCGTCCCCGTTGCCGCTTCCAGGACGCGACCGTCCCCGAGTCGCCGATCGACCAGGGCGTTTCCTCTGGACACTCGCCACGATCGGAGGTATCGTCCCCCCCGCACGTCGCAGCCATCACCCTTCGCCTCCGAAGACCGATTCCAAAGCCACAAAACCGGGATTCGTCCCGTTTTCCGAAAAAAAGTGTCGCCCTCTGGGCGTCGCGCGGGGGGTGGGGACAGGCATGGAGGCCGCCCCATTTTCCGGCTCCTTCAACCGTGTCGATCGCCGAAGTTCGCGAGCCCTCGGGCCTCGATCGAACCAACCGGTCAGGTATAACTTCTTCTGGGTCCGTGGAGGGAAGGGATGCCTCCCACGACTTCGACGACGATGATGAGTCCGACCGACTCCGGCACCGACTCCGGCGGCTGGCGCAGCCTGGTCCTTCCGATCACGATTATCGGCGCCATCCTCGTCTTCGTCGTCCCGGTTCCGCCGACACTGCTCGACGTCCTGCTCTCGGCCAACCTGACGGTCGCCGTTCTGATCCTGCTCACGACGATCTCGGTCCGATCGCCGGCCGAATTCAGCGCCTTTCCGACGCTCCTGCTCACGACCACGCTCACGCGGCTGGTCCTCAATGTCGCGACGACCCGACTGGTGCTCACCCAGGGCGGTGTCGACAAGCTTGAGGCGGCCGGCGGTGTGATCCGGGCGTTCGGCGAGTTCGTGGCGCGAGACAATGTCCTTGTCGGCGTGATCCTGTTCTCGATCCTGGTCGTCATCCAGTTCGTGGTGATCACGCGTGGAGCGACGCGCATCAGCGAGGTCGCCGCTCGGTTCATGCTCGACGGCCTGCCCGGCCGGCAGATGGCGATCGACGCCGACCTGCACGCCGGCCTGATCGACCAGCACGAGGCTCACCGCCGACGCGACCAGGTCTATCGTCAGGCCGACTTCTTCGGCGCGATGGACGGGGCCGGCAAGTTCGTCCGCGGCGACGCCGTGGCGGGCGTGGTTATCCTGCTGGTGAACATCGCCGGCGGCCTGATCCTCGGCGTGGTCAACCACGGGATGAGCCTCGGCGACGCGGTCGACGTCTTCACCAAGCTAACGATCGGCGACGGCCTCGTCAGCCAGGTTCCGGCCTTCCTGATCTCGCTGGCCTCGGGCATCATAGTGACGCGGTCGTCGTCCTCGACCGACCTGAACCGCGACGTCCTCGAACAGATGTTCTCGCGTCCGGGCGTGCTGGGAGCCGCGGCGGCGTTTCTGGCCCTGCTCGCGATGACCCCGCTGCCGAAGATCCCGCTGCTGGCCCTGGGCGGCGGCCTCGCCATCGGCGCGGCCGTGCTGGGCGGTAGAAGAGTCGATGAGAGCGAGGAACCCGCTCCGGCCGCCGACGAACCTCGTCCCACGGCCACGCCGCGAAGCCGCCTCGCCGCGATGGTTTCGACCCGGGTTGAGGGCGAGCCGGTTGAGGCGTCTTCGGACCGGATGGAAGATCTGCTGCACGTCGATCCGCTGGAACTGGAGATCGGCTTCCGCCTGATCGGACTGGCGGATCCCTCACGCGGCGGTGATCTGCTCGGCCGCTTGAAGTCCGTCCGGCAGCGGGTGGCCCGCGAGCTTGGACTGATCGTCCCGCAGGTCCGAATCCACGACTCGATCGGCTTGCCGCCGAACGAGTACCGGGTGAAAATCCGGGGAACGCAGGTCGGTCAGGGGATTGCCTACGCCGGTCGATTGCTGGCCGTGCCGCCCGCCGGACTGGTCACGCGACCCGACGGCCGAGACGGAGTTGACCCGCTCACCGGCCAGCCCGCGGTCTGGATTCACGCCGAGGGCCGCGAGGTCGCCGAACTCGCCGGATGTCGCGTCCTCGATGCCGCAGCGGTCGTCGCGGGCCACTTCGGCGAAATCGTTGCCGACCACGCTGCCGAGCTACTCACACGGGAGCAGGTGGAGCGGCTGCTTGAACGGGTCCGCGCCACGGCACCAACCCTGGTCGGCGAGGTCGTCCCCAGCCTGCTCCGCGCCGGCGAGTTGCAGCGCATCCTTCAAAACCTGCTCCGAGAGCGGGTGAGCATCCGCGATCTGGAGACGATTCTTGAATCGCTTGCCTCGCACGCCGGTCGAACCAAGGACATCGAATCATTGACCGAACAGGTGCGCCGGAGCCTCGCCCGGCAGATCGCCGAGAAGTATCGAGGCCCGGACGGACGGCTTCGCGCCGTAACGCTGGCCGACGACCTTGACGACCGCCTCGCCGCGGCGGGCAGTCAGGCCGAGACCCGGCCCGCCGAGGTCCTCGGTGACGAGACCGCCCGGAGCATCGTCCAGGCGGCGGCCGCCGCCGTCGGAACGCTGATTGAGAACGGGTATCCGCCGGTGATCCTCACCTCGCCCGCGGCCCGTGCCGTACTGAAGGATCTCACTCGGACTGACCTGCCCCGGCTGGTCGTCCTCAGCCAGCGTGAGATCCCACGCGATACGCCGGTCGAGGTCCTCGGCAGTGTGGTCGAGGAGGAAGAGGATCCGATCACCACTTATACCACTTCGCTCGTCGATTCGATGAACCCGTAAGGTGGGCCTCGCCCACAGGCATTCACTGCCGTCGGCGGGCCTCGCCCGCGCGACAACCCGGGGAGCGTGCGCCGCCGGGACAGGATTGTCCGTCAAAGGAAGGTCCGGAATGGAGCCGAGAACCTACCGCGCCAGGACGATGAAGGACGCCCTCTCTCGAGTGCGTCGGGACCTCGGCGGCGACGCCGTGATCCTGGCGGCGCGCGAGGTCCGTCGTCGTCGCCTGTTTGGTCTCGGGGCCCGCGCCGAGGTGCTCGTCACGGCCACGGATCGGATGCCGGCTGCGACCGCCGGCACGACCTCCCCAGGTTTCATGGCTCACGGCGTAACGCCGACCCCTCGGATCGGCGACGAACTCTCGCGGCTGCACACAATGGTCGAGACACTCAGCCGTCAGGGAAGGATCGACCACCTGCTCCCCGACGTCCCGGCCGAGCTGGTCCCGGTTTACTCGCAACTGATCGAGGCGGATGTTCCCGAGGTCCTTACGCGACGGCTGATCCGTCACATCGCCGAGGGGCTTGAGCCCGACCAGTTCGGCGACGGCGAGGCCATCCGAGCGGCGCTGGTCGACGCGGTCGCCCAGTGCATTCCCGTGGCGCCCCCGATCGCGCCGGCAGTCGGCGTCCGTCGGATCGTGGCGCTGGTTGGTCCGACCGGCGTCGGAAAGACGACCACCGTCGCCAAGCTGGCCGCCAACTTCAAGCTGGCCCACGGGGCCCGCGTCGGGCTCATCACCGTCGATACGTATCGGATCGCGGCTGTTGAGCAGCTTCGGACCTACGCCGAGATCATCGACCTGCCGCTCGCCGTTGTGAACGATCCGTCCGAGATGCCCTCCGCACTCGATGAGTTGGGGACCGTCGACCTGGTCTTCATCGACACCGCTGGCCGGAGCCCGCGTGACGAGGTGAAGATCCGGGAACTGGCCGGGTTTCTTCAACAGGCGAGACCCGATGAGATCCATCTGGTCCTGAGCGCAGTGGCGGGTCAACGGAGCTTGAAGGCGGCCGTCGACCGATTCGCGGCCGTGCAGGTCGATCGACTGATTTTGACCAAGCTCGACGAGGCCGATAGCCTCGGCGGCATCCTCGGCGTGCTGGGGATGTCGAGCCGACCGGTCAGCTACCTGACGACCGGCCAGGCGGTCCCGGACGACATTGAGCCCGCCGACAGGATGCGGCTGGCCCGCCTGATCCTCAATCAGGAAGACCTGGCGTGATCGGACCCGCGGCGCTCGCCGCAGCCCATCGTTTCCGAGGGATCGAGGAGATCGGCATGTCCGACCAGGCAGATCGACTCCGGCAGCTCGTCTCGGCGAGCCGAGCCGTGAGCAGCCTCACAACGACCGAGTCGAGGCCCCAGACCGGGCTCCCCGCCTCGGCGTCCTCGACCCGGCTGGCGCGGTCGCTGCTGTTCACCAGCGGCAAGGGGGGCGTCGGTACTTCAAACCTGGTGCTTAACCTGGCGATCGCGCTGGGCGAGCTGGGCCATCGCGTGCTGGTGGTCGATGCCGACATCGGCCTGGCGAATCTCGACCTGCTCTGCGGCCTTTCACCCCGGAATGACCTGGGCGATGTGCTCGCCGGGCGTTGCTCCCTCGCCGAGGCTGTGATGGAAGGCCCGGGCGGAATCCGAATCCTCCCCGGCGCGCACGCGATCCGGACCGGCCCCGAGGCGCTCGACGGCGGACCGGCCCTCCTGGTCGACGAACTGGGCGAACTGGAGGCCGACTCGGACTTTTTGCTGGTGGACGCAGGCTCCGGCCTCGGCCCAGGCGCTGTCCGGCTGGCGACGGCCGCCGAGACCGCGGTGGTGGTCACCACGCCCGAGCCAACTTCACTGGCCGATGCCCACGCGGCAACCGCCCGCTTTCGACGCCTGACCGCCCCACCCCGGATAAGGGTCGTGGTGAACCAGGCAAGAACTTCCGCCGAGGCCGCCGAGGTCCTCGACCTGTTCGTCACGACGAGCCGGCAGTTCCTCGGCGTGGTGGTCTCACCGATGGGTTCTGGCGCGATCCGATCCGACCCCTGCGTCGGCCAGGCCGTTCGCGCCCGAGTCCCCTTTGTTCTGGCACATCCCAACGGGGTCGCCTCGCGCGGTGTCCGGCGGCTCGCCCGTGCCCTCACTCGCGAAGACGCCCGCGCCCAGCCACGCGGCCGACGGCCGGGGTTCTTTACCGGCCTCGCCACACGATGGGCCCTCGGAATGGTCGCGACCGGTTGATCTTATTCCAGTTTTCGGGAGGATGGAGCCGATGAAAGACGCCAGATCAGGCCGAATTGGAGCCAGGTCTCCGCCCGTCGTTGGTTTCAACGCCGAGGCGAATCCAGCGCGGGCAGGGATGCCCGCTCGACAATGTTGTCGCGATGGCGGCCGAGACGGCCGCGGCTTACGACGCGAAGGCGGGTTTTTTGGGTCGTTGCGATGGTATCACTCAAGCCGATCAGGCGGACGAGTCGATACTAGACGGGGTGGGAGTTCCTAGGACGGCGAGGGGAGAAGGGACGGTCGCCATCTTGGCCGGAACGGGACGAGATCCCGCCGACCGGACGCGACCGAGACTCTGCGATGCGTGACACGGCGCCGGCGATCGCCCTCCGGGAGCGGGCGCCGTCGTGGCCCGGAGCACAGGATGTGCGACCCCTCGCGCAGCCGACACGGAGGTCAGGATGTCAACCAAGGTGGATGTGGATGTAACCGAACTCTGGCGGGAGTTCAAGGAACACCCCACCACGGAACTGCGCAACCAACTGGTCGAACGCTACTTGCCCCTGGTCAAGTACAATGCCGAACGCATCTGGCAGCGCCTCCCCGAGGGGGTCGACCTCGACGACCTGATCTCCGCCGGGGTCTTCGGCCTGATGGACGCCATCGATGCCTTCGACCTGACCCGGGGCGTGAAGTTCGAGACCTATTGCGTTCCCCGTATCCGCGGTGCCATGCTCGACGAGCTTCGGACCATGGACTGGGTTCCCCGACTGGTCCGCTCCAAGGCCACTAAAATGGAGGAAGCGCGCAAGGAACTTGAGGCCCGCCACGGCCGACCGCCCACCGATGTCGAACTGGCTGAACACATGGGCCTGCCCATGGAAGAATATGAGAAGATGGCCATGGATGCCAACGCCGTCGGTCTGATCAGCCTCAACAAGAAGTGGTACGAGACCGACAGCTACAAGGACGTCCGCGAAATCGACATCCTCGAAGACAAAAAGGGCGAAGATCCCACCCGCCGGCTCCAGCGCAAGGACCTGATGCGCATGGTCACCAAGGGCCTGAGCCGGAACGAACGCCTTATTATTATCCTGTATTATTATGAAGAGCTGACCATGAAAGAGATTGGCGCCACGCTCGACCTGAGCGAGTCGCGGGTCTCTCAGATGCACTCGTCGATCATTCAGCGGCTCCAGTCACAACTCGCCACCCGCCGGCCCGAGTTCGGGACCTGACCCCAAAAAGTCCGTGAGCTTGCGTGGAGCCCAAAGCGAGCAGACGGCCCGGGCGAGTCCTGGAGTGACCCTCCAGACCCGCCGGGGCCGTTGTTTGCTTTCCGGCGCGAGTCACGATGTTCGCGATGGCCTGCCCCCTGACGTGCGAATCCGTGGAGTGTAGAATGACGGTGAGAGACGTCGGGACGTTCGCCCAGTTGCAGGGCGGCGACGGCGGCTTTATCCGTTCTTGGCGGGGACACGCGATGAATTCGGCAGCGAAGCGGGGACACGTCCTCCTGACGGTCGCGCTCGCGGCAGCGGCGATCGTGCTAGGGCCGGATCCGGCTGAGGCTCAGTGGGGTCTCGGAATGGGCCTGGGATGGGGTTGGGGCCTCGGCATGGGCGGCTACGTCCAGCAGCCTTCCGACTACCTCAACCAGGTTTCGCTGGCCCGGATGAACCATGTCCGCGGTCCCATCCAGAATGATGTTTATGGCAATCGTCCGAACGCCTATATCAACCGAATCCGCGATAACGGCTTCGTCGACCGCTACTACCCCGATGGCGGCAATCCATCGTACACCGGACACGCCGCTCGGTCTCGCACAGCGCGCGTGACTCCGACCGCCGCACGGGCAGAAGCCACCCCATCCCGGCGAGTCGCCCCACTTACCAGCTTCTTCAATGACAGCAACCAGCTCGTCTGGCCCGGTGACGCCCCGACCACCGGCGAACTGAAGGCCAGCCGCGAGGAAGTCGACAAAGCCTGTGCCGTCGCATTCTCCGAACTGAAGCAGAACGGGACCGCCTCGATCGCCTCGGCCACGGAGGCTCGTCAGAAGCTGCTCGATTACGGCCGTCCCGCTCTGACGGCAGTCAAGGCGACGCAAACCTCACAAATCGCAGATGGATTCCGTAACTTCCTGACCACTCTCTACGATTCGCTCGCCCAGGCGACCGAGGTGAGCGCTCCGCGGCCGCCGGCCTGAGAACGCTACCTTGAACACGTGATCTCGATTTATCGAAGAGCCGCGGCGACCGCCTCGGCCATGTTCTTCCGAGAAAGGTCCACCTGGATCACATGGCCGTCCCGACCTATCAAAACGTTGCTAGGGATCTCGGAAACGCCAAAGGCGGCGGCGATGTCGTCGGGTCCGGGCGAGGTGATCAGGTTCGGCCACCGGACGTTGTGCTCAACAAGAAATTGGCGGACGGCGGGTTGAACGACCTCGGGCCTTGATCCGCCGTTTTGAAGGGCATCGAGGTTGATCCCAATGATTCGGAAGCCCCGGCCTCGGTTCGCTTCATAAACACTGTCAAGCCATTCAACCTCAGCCGCATTGGGAACGCACCAGGTCGCCCAGAAAACGACCAGCACGGCCGACCCCTTCATCGCGGCGAGATCCAGAGGCTTGCCGTCGATATCCATGCCACGAACGGTTGGCGAGGGCTTGCCGACAAGGTTGAGCTGCCGGAGACGCTGCTGGCAGTATTCCTTGACATCCGCATTGTTGGTCTCTTTTTCGAGCAATGCGAAGGCCTCGCGGGCCACGTCGAATCGCCCGCCCTGGACGAGCCGCTGATAGTACGCCCCGCAAAGGATCAGGAGCGACGGAGTGTCGAGGACCGTGGAAGGAGCCGGTCTTGCGGATGCTCCGACTCCGGCCGATTTCCTGGACGGACCGACAAGCCGACGGAGATCGGCCAGCGAACGGTCGTACTCCCCGCGATCGGCGGAGGCGATCAGGTTAATCGTCTCGGCCAGAAAGCGAACCGCCGGAGCGGGAGCCGGCGTCGCGGCAAGTATCCGATCGGCGGCAGGGTCAGCCTCGGCAAAGAGATTGTTGGAAATCGCCAGACGAAAGAGTGTCTCATACGTTGCGTCGGCCTGTTCGGGGGGCTGGGACGCAGCCAGCCGGTCGAGCCGGGCCAGTCGCTCGCGTTCGATTCGAAGAAGCTCGCGGTCGTACTCGTCCTGGATCGCTTGAAGGCCCCCACTCGCGGGCCTCGCCCCGGCCTGGCGGGTATCGGCCGGCCTTGGCCTCGGCGATTGGGCCTGGGCTTCTCCGGGGCTGGTCGCGAGGGTCGCGAGACCGAGCGATGTTGCCATCACGCCGATCCAGGTTGGGCTCATCGTGGGTCAATCCTGTAGGTGATCCAGGGCCTGGCGACCGGACGGGACGCCCGCCGGCGCAGGGCCATCATTCTACTACCGGGGGCGCGGTCGGGCAAATCCGAGACGCACCCTACGCACCTCGGACTTAACCCGTCTGATCTCTCCGGTGAGAGTCGGCCATCGCGGTTGGCGCGGTTGTCGGGCGAATCACTGGCTTTTTTGACAGGTGCGGATGCGAGATTCTCCAGAGCGCGACCAGAAACAGTACTCCGACGATCACTCCCACGATCGCGAAGACCATCTGGAGCCAGCCCGCCATCGGCTTCGCCGGCGTCTCACGGAGGTACTCAACGAATGGTCGGGTGGTCCTGGTGGGAACAACGGTTTCCTCGTAGAAGAGCTCGTTCGAGCGAACCTTGATCGAATGTTCTTGCTCGGGCATGTTCCTCGACTGCGGGCGCATGACGACGGACCCCTTCGCTAACCCTCCGGCCGGATCGCCCGACACGGCCGACCTCTCGCACGGCTTCTCGCTCGTCCATTCCCCTTTTATCTTAACGGTCTTCGTCGCATCCGGCATCAGGTTGCGCGAAAGAACCAGTCCCAGCTTCGGGGAAATCCGGCGAGCTCTTCGGAACCGGCGAGCGCATCGTCCCAGGGATAGAGAACCTTCGCCATTTCGACCGAGTTAAACCCCGCGCGGGCCAGGCGGTACTTGACCTCGAACGGTTGCCAGAACTTCTGGCTGAGGCCCTGGAACCGGAACCGCCCGAAGGCGAAGTCGTAGTATCGACGCTCGATCAGCGAGGCGGCCAGACGCTCGGCGGCTCGGGGGCTCATCCCTCGCTCGAGCGCCCGGTCCGCCAGAAGCATCGCGTGGTAGGCCAGGGCATCGATCGACGGCACGATCGCCAGAAATACCCCGCCCGGTCGGAGCGCTGATCGAATAGCGCGCAGGGTTCGGTCGATCAGTCGGACGTCGGGCATCACCAGCGAGTTGACCGCGACGGCGACATCGAGCTGTCCGGCCAGATCGTCGAGCTCGTGCATCGGCCGGTTCAAAAACTCGACGCGTGCGGAAGCCCTGGATCCGAGGCGGGCACGAGCCCGGTCGAGCATCCCCTCGGCGAAATCAAGGGCCAGAACTCGACCAAAAGGATCGACAAGCCGTGACAAAAGCGGGCCCGTCCCGCAGCCAAGGTCGGCGACGGTCTTGCGCTGGGGATCGGGGATTGCGTCCAGGGCCGCCCAGAGCGGGTTTTCCACGCCGGGCCCGTAGGGGTCGAGGAAAACTTCCTCATAACCCAGGGCATGACGGCTCCAGTGTCGGTCCTGATTATTCCACTTGCGGTCGGGCAAGGCGACACCGGCCCCATCAATCGGCCACGCTCGTCGATCGACATCGGTCGTCGGCGAAAGCTCCCCTCAAATATCCCACAATTATTATAGGACGGCTTCGAAGGGGAAAACGGCCCGAATTCCGGATCAGAGGGGAACCGGCCGTTGGGTCCCGCCGAGATCCGCGCCGAGGACAATTTCCGAGGAAACGCGACCGGCCGCGGAGAGCCGGGGCATCGCGACCAGATTGAAGCGATTGGCATTGTCGAAAGCCCAGGTGGCGACCGAGGCTCGGAGTCGGACGCGAAGCGGGAGCCGTTTCCAGACGGCCCGGGCGAGCGCGTCGATGGGTCCGGCGGACGGAACAACGACCCGACGCCCAGCCGTGATGGCCCGAGCAATCGTCTCCGACGAACCCTCGTCCGAATCCTCGGCGGAGGCTCGAACGTCCAGGGACGGGGATGGAAGTGTGGCCTCCAGGTCGTCAGGGCTCCATTCACGCCGATGGAGGCCGGCAAAGGAAAACGGATCGGCGCCGGCTCTGAGGTAGCTCCACGACCCAACAAAGAGCGCATGGAAGGCCAGCGCACCGGGACGTCCGGCGTCATCCTCTCCCTGTGGCGCCACACCGACGATCATCCAGGGGCCTCTCTCGATTCTTAGGGCGAACATTCCCTGGGCCTCGGCGACACCCGGGGGCCGCTCGCCGTATCGCTGAGCGGCCTGCTTCAGGGCGGCCAGCCAATCAGGCCGGCAGCCCGACGATCGCGAGAGCACTGCGTAGCCGCGGTTCCAGAACGGGAAACTCCCGTAGACGGCCTGTTCGATCATTGAGGCGTCTCCGTGATCGGCGGATCCGGGAGCCGATTCCCTTACTCCGGCGGTGACAGATCTGGCATCGCGAAATCCGAGGCGAAGACGAGCGTGGTCTTTCCTCCCTTCGACGGCTTGATCGTCCCCGAGAGGAGCCGAATCGCCAGTGGGTCGCCGGGTCGGCTGGTCAGGACGTACACGTCGGTGGCTGTCCAGTCATAGTCGACGAGCCGGATTGTGATGGGATCGCCCACCTTCCAGGTGATCGGCTGCGGATACGCATAATCCCAGATGGGTCGCCTCGTGTCGCGAATCACCGGCGAGGGCCCATACGTCGTTCCCGCAACTTCGATCACGACGCCCAGGTCGGGACCGTCGCCCGAGAGGTACTTGCCGACTGTCGGCTCGACTTCGCCTCGGCGCAAAGTGATCCTGTACTGTCCCGGCACGGAAACCTTTTCCCACCAGTCGAGATATTTTTTCGTGACGGAGGCGAACCGGCCGTCCGGATGATCGCGCTGGTAGTCGCGAAGTCGCCGGGCGACCTCGGCGATGTCATCCGGGTGGGCGGCCAGATGATCGAAGGCCTGGCGATAGGCGTAGATGTCCCATTCTCCGAGAATCCGGTCACGTGCCTCGATCGCCTCGCTTAGAAAGCGTCCCCCTGTTTGATGCGCCTTCAGATAATCCTGGTAGCGCTCCATGCGGGCCGCGAACCGTGACGGATATTGCCGCGAGTAATCGCGAGCCTTCGCGATATCCTGCTCGTCGAGTCGGCGGAGGTAGTCATCCAGCCGCGCCTTGACGGCATCAAGCGCCGGACTCTCGGGATGATCGGTGAGGAACTGGCGGGCGCGTTCGATCAGATCTTCCAGCGACATACCAGGCATCGCCTCGGAGCGTACCAGGTCGTCGACGAACTGCTGATCCTGGGCGAATCGACGAGCGTTCAGGGCCTGCTTCAGTTCCTGGGCGATCGAGAGGGCATCGATGCGTTTCGAGCTGTCGGGGAACTCGCGAAGAAAGCCATCGATGGCGGCCAGTCCGGTGGTGGGGTCGTCGACCGAGGCCAGCGACCTTGCCTCGCCCTCGACCTCTTTCCAGCGGCGATCGTGGCGGGCGCGTTGCTGCGCCTGCTCGACCTCTCGGATCGCCGGTGCAAGACGCGGCGACTGGTCCTTCAGGCTGTCGAGACGCTTTGGCAGGTCGGGGGCGGCGGTTCCGTTGGCGACCTGCACTCCCGCGGCCTTGACCTGCCATTCAGCCTTCTTGAGCCGGGCCTGGCGCTCGAGGCCTGGCCAGAAGATCCCCAGGGACGGGTGCCATTCCATCAGGTCGGACCATCGCCGAGCGATCGCCGGCGCGGCCGCCTCGGGCGAGTGCTCGAAGGCAGTCGCTTGCCGGAATCCGATGGCGTCGTAGCCGGCCGCCAACCCTGCGAGGAGGACGATCCCGCCGGCCAGCCGATAGAGTCGTCCGCGTCGTCGACGACGGATCATCGCCGTGAGTCCGTCCCGGAACTCGTACGACCGATTTGATCGCGGATACCGCCGCTCGTAAGCCCCGACCACCCGACCTAGCCGCCCGATGTCGCGTGAGCCGCGCTCCCAGGCGGCCACCATCGCCGCGCGATCGCGCGACTCCAGTTGTTCGGCGAGCCAGGAGAGCGGACCTTCCAGTCCGATCGGTCGTAGAATCGAGGGCGGACGATTCCCCTGGGCGCCCGGTCCGAACGAGCTCACACCGAAGATCGCCCCCTCGGGCGCGTGTGCCGCCAGGGCGTGTCGTGTCATCCCGTAATGATGGTCGACAATCCGCTCGACCATCGAGTCGGAAATCTCGGGATCCGCCTCCGAATCGAGGTCCGAAGTCCCCTGCTCCATCACGCGGTCGAACTTGGTCAGGAGCAGCGCCACCGGACGATCGGCCCGAGCGTCATCGGATCGCTCGATGTACCGCTCCAGCAGGTTTTCGATCTCCTGCTGACGTCGCCGTCGCTCGACGGGATCGGAGGGACCGTCCGGGTCGAGGCAGAGGAAGACGGCGTCACAGCCGTCGAAGAACGCGTGAATAGGTTCGTCCGAGCCGAGTGTGACGTGCTCGCCCTGGTAATCCTTGACGATCAGGTTGAATCGGGCCGGTCCGTGATAGAGCCTGAGGTTCAGTTCGGTCTCGGCGAGCGAGCCTGCCATTGGCTGGCCGGATTCGATCTGGGCGATTTTTTCGGCGAGGTATTCCGCGGTGCGGGGATCGGCGGCGGCGAGTCGAAGACCAGGAACCTGGCCGCTCGACGCCTGTCGATAGAACATCGCCAGCAGGGTCGTTTTGCCGACGTTTCGGTGGCCGAACAGCGCGACCTTCAGCGGACGTGAAAGTCGTGCCTCCAGGTCATCCAGTGGATTTGTCCGGCGATTGCTCATCCTGTCGCCCCGAAAAGTGACCCCGCCTCCTCGTCCGGCCGCCGCCCGCGTCCGGATCGGTCCCTTCTAAGATCGTCAGGGAGCCGGCCGGGATCGAACCCATCTCACGGCATTTTTCGCGTCCGTGAAGTCTTTGTCGATCCCCGACGACCTGAGTGCCTGTTGAATCTCCGAGCGTTCGTCCTCCTTAACCGTGGGTCAATCAGGCGATCCGCCCGGCCTTCCGTAGTGAATTCGCCCACCGGAGCGGTCCTACGATCGGCCGGAACATCCATCGCACCGGCAGCCCGACCACCACCAGGAACGAGATCAGAACGACCATTCCGGCCGCGGCCATCCCGAAATACCGCAGGACCGGCACGTTCAGCCCATAAGCCGCGAGCGCCTCGCCGATGGTGCTCTCCATTCCCCGAGCCGCGCCCTCGGCGACCGCCGCAGTCAGTTGGATTCCCGCCCGGCCGAACTCGCGAACGGCGTAGTCGGTTGCCTGGCCCGCGTAATCGATGAACTTCTCGGGATCAGCCAGGAATGCGGCAAGCACGCCAGCGGCGGCCAGTTTCTTTTTGTGCGGCAGGACGGTTCCCGTGAAGAACGACCAGCCGGCCCGACCCGTCCTGCGCAAAACGCCGAGACTCTCCGGACCTTCCCTCGCCAGTACCTCGGCGACGTCGTCTCCGTAGACCCGGACAGCCGAAAGGCCCTCAGGCCCGAGTTGTCGGACCATCGCCTCGGCGTTCTCCGGATACCGTCGCGCCAGCTTTTGCGCCGTCTCGCCCAGCTCGACCACCAACCGCTTCTCCGCGATCGGAAGCCCCGAAAAGGTCTGAATGGCCTGCGGGTCGCGCTGCATCAGACGGGAGAACCGCGACTCCAGCAGGGCCTCGGCCGGTCGCTCGGCCTCTCGGCCAGCGAGGGTGAGATCGTCGCCCTGGCGGGCGAGTCGTTCGAGTGTCTCGTTGGCGTTGAGCCTGGGGAAGAGCCGGCGCCCCCCCGCGCTGGCGCCATCGCCGCTGATCTCGCGGGCGACGTTCTTGCCGCCCGCTCTGGCCTCGGCGATGACCTGCTGCATCAGGTCGTCGAGCCAGGCGACCTTCCCCGCCAGCGCCGGCGCGGTCAGTGTCGCGACCGCCAGCATCGCCACCGCGACGGTCCCGACGGTCCGACCTCGGAGTTTCCCGTTCATTTGTCCTGGCCCTCGTTTCCCCGCCCTAGACCGTATCCATTCATCCCACTCATTGATTCGTCGGCTGCATTCCGATATAGTTCCGGGAAGGCCGATCGCCAGCCATCTCTTCCGACCGGGATTCGCCCGATGGATACGAACGCGAAGATCGCCGACGGAAACCCGAAGACCCCGATCCGAATGCTGGCGATCCTCTTCTCCGCCGCGATCATTCTCCCCATCAATATCGCCCGGATTCCCCAGCCCGCCTCAGAGATGGCCCACGCCTGGACCATTGCGACTGCCTGCGCTCTGAGCGGACTGGCAGCCTGGTTTGCCTATCACCTCGTCAGTCGGGAGAACAACGGGCTCGGCGTGCTCGTCCTGGGTCTGTACGACCCCGTGCGCGATACAGAGTCCTTCGGTTTCGCGCTTGCCTTTCTTCTATCGATCCACCTCACGATCGGGCTGTTCATCGGCCTCGCGGCCCGGGCTATTCGGAAGCGGAAGAGGCGCCCCAAAGTTGACGACCGCGAGCCGCTGTACGATCCCCAGATCGACCCGGCCGCCTGATTCACTCGCCTCCCGCCGAGGGATTCGGCCGACGGCTCCGGAGGTGCTCCTCCATCTTCTGGAACCCGACCACCCCGACGCCCGCCTGGACCATCTGTGCCGAGAGGTATTTCAGGCCCCGCTCGGGAGGGATACGGAAGACGACCTCGGCACCGTCCTTGAGGAATCGGACGGGCCGCCAGCTCGTCAGCCGCATCCCGGCACGCTCGCACAGCGGCCCGGCCATCGCCGAGAGCTGGCCGAGGCTCAGCCGTGGGAGCGCCTCGGGCATTCGACGCAGGACCTGGTACACGCCCCCCGCTGATCGAATGGCCCACCACCGGGCCATCCGCTCTGTCGCCGTTGACGCCCCCTCGACAGCCGTCCTGACACCGACTCGCGCCGCTGCCTTCACCTCGGACCGTGCTGCTTCCGCCGCCAACGCTCCTTCCGGCTGCATCGCCGTGAGGCTCAGCACGTCGGCGATCGCGAAACAGCCGTCGATCATCGCCCAGGTTAGCTCGCTAGAGGTCGGAGCGTATCCCTGCCGCATCACGTTGCTCAGGTGGATCACGTCGTAAAGCGGGAGGAACTGATAGTACGAAAGTGATCCGTCGTCCAGACTCACCACCCGCTCCAATCCGGCTTCGCGGATCGTTCGGATGGTTGCCTGACCGTTCTCGCCGGCCATCGAGAGCGCAGAAAGCGCGACCGCCTCGCGGAACGATCGGCGGTCCTTCGACTGAAGGAACGCGATCGTCTCGGGCCCGGCGTCCGCGCGGGCGATCGGCGGGATCGCCGCCGCGCCATACTTACGTAGCACCTCGCGGAAGTCGGGATCGATCGAGTACTTATCGAGGATCGCCAGCGCCATCGGCCCGTGCTCGGCCAGAGCGAGTGTCGCCTGTCGGCGGAGGGTTGCGTCGACGAAGTCGCCGAAGACGACATCAGCGGCGTCCGGACCGGCGCGTCGGAGGGCCTGCTCACCAGGCTCCCCTTGCTCGACCACCAACCGCAATCCTCGAGGACTTCCACCCACAGTCTCGGCCAAACCGGCTGCCACCACATGTCGCAGGTGACCCGCCACGGCCTCGGGACGCTGGGTCTGGAGCATCGCGTCGATGTGGTCGGCGTTGACAGCGAGCACGATTAGGGCCTGGTCGAGCGGCATCGCATCGCCCATCGCCTCCAGAATCGGCCCGTACAGGCAGACCAGGGCGAAGCCCTCCAATCCATGTCCGCGAAAAGCCTCCAGCGCCGACGGTCCAAAGTGCTCCAGAGTGCGGAGCGCCGATCTCAGTTCGGCGGCACCTTTTTCGAGGCTGATGAAACCCAGGATGGTCAATGCATCAGTCCGGGCTCGGCGATCGTCCTTCAGCCGATCGATCAAGGCGACGACACCATCAGGCTCGGCCAGGATCAGCGGGAGGGCCGCCGGAAATCGCGCCGCGGCCCGACGCTGCGAGGGTGAGAGCGCCGCCAGTTCCGCGATCAGGATGCCACGGTCTGTCTCGTCGCCTCGCTTCAGGCCGAAGTACTCGCGCCAGTGGAGGAGAAGGTCAGCCGCGGCGTCGGTCCCTAGAATCTCGCGCAGCCGTCTAAAGTCGGCCGGATACTTTTCGTAGAGAACCAACGCCTCCATGTCCAGCCGGTCGAGCAGGACGAGCCCGCGCTCTCCGTCGGTCCGATCGATGGCCTCGGCGTTCCGGCCGAAACGCTCGACCAGCCGGGCGACCATCTCACGGACCCTCGGCGAGGCGTCCCGATACCGATCGACCAGCGGCCTCGGCCCGTCCACGGCCGACGATTTGCCGGCTGACACCGTGGTGACTGGCCGAGCGAGAACCTGGTCCGTCGGATCGCCCGAACGGGCCGCCAGCTTGATCAATGCCCCCAGCGAGGCCAGTAGCATTACCAAGGCGAAGGTCCGCTTCATCAACCGTCCCCGTTCCACAGCCAAATCGGGCGCCGCCTCCCCTCTCAACCTTCCCTCCATTCTAACGTCGGAATCGGCCTCCAAGGCCCTCGCCCTTAAGAATCCGAAAACCCCTCGCCCCGAGAAGCGGTAGTTCCCTCCAGGACCACTCCCTTAAAGGTTATCATTGCGTGAGTGTAGTCTTGCTTTGACGGCGGCGGACCTTCTTCAGAAATTTTTTATGGATGCAATTCAACCATCATGCATGAAATTGCCCCTCGAAACCTGGGCTCGGCGAGCGAGCCGTATCCGCCAGGAAATCATCGTCTTGGCGAGTCAGAAGCCCTCGACTTTTGCGCCGGAGTATCAACCCGGAATTCCGGCCTTGGTCGGGTGTCGAGGAGGCGAGACTTTTTGGTTGCGATGGTCTCTCGGATCTGAGCGGCCTGCGATCGATACTTCTCGGCATCGGCCTTTCGGTCGATTCGCGCGAGCATCGCCGAGTAGTGATCGGCACAGGCGGCAAGGTCGGGGTTCATATCGGGGTCGAACCGCTCGTAGATCCGGAGGGCGCGGCGGTAGAGCTGGTCTGCGTCGTGGAACTTCCGTTGCTCGACGCAGACACCCGCCAGCTCGTCGATCGTGGCGGCGGTTTGCACGTGACCCGGGCCGATCTCGTGCTCCTGAATCTCCAGTGCCCGGCGCAAGAGGATCTCGGCCTTGTTGAAATGGTCTTCGGCCATGTGAATCAGGGCGAGTGTGTAGAGGCTTTGGAAGACGAGATCGGCGCGGACTTTTGGGTTCGACTCGCGCACCTTCAGCGCCCAGGTGGCCAGCGGTTCGGCGTCGGCGTAACGGCCCTGATGATAGAGTACGCGTGCCAGCTTGGTGTAGCTGCTGGCCAGGAGCCGCTGGTCCGCCAACGAGTAAGGTCGAATAATCTCGATGGCATTTCGGAACCGCTCCTCGGCCTTCTGATATTCGCCCCGACTCAGGTACGTCTGACCTCGGTTGTCGTGGTAGAGCCAGTCCCGCAGGACGCCGATCGGAATTTCCTCGGCGAGCGCCGTAGCTCCGAAAAGGAGTGAGGCGGCCAGGCAGGCCGCCAAGAGAATCTCGGGCCGAATTCGCATGGGTGGCCTCCCATCGATTCTCGAACCAAATCACCCTGTCACTCTCTCATCATGATAATGGTACGCTGGAGTGAATTGAAGCGAACGACCACAATCCAGACCCAAATGGGAGCCGATGCCGGATGCCTGACGATCGGCCCAGGATCCTCGGCCTGGCGAGCCGCCGCCTGCTCGCCCTAGCTGTCCTCGCCACGACAAGCGCCATCGCCGTCTGCGCCCTGCTCGCCAGCCTCGAGGAACTGATCCAGACACCCCCATTCTGGGCGGTCGCCTGGTCGTTCCTTATGGCGGTTGAGTTTGCATATGTGATACTGCTGGTCGTGATTGCGGTTGGACTACCGACGATAGGAGCACTTGCTTCCCGCCGCCGATGTCCGCCGGCGTTACTCCGGGCGGGACTGGTACTCACCTCGACGGGGGTTGGGCTGGTTTTGGCCGAGTTGGTCTCCACGCACTGGCTGGCCCGGTCGCGAGGCTCGCTGGTTCCGGTTGGTGGGCTTTCCCGAGGCATGCAGGTCGACTCTCAGACGCTTTGGCCACCGCTGTCCAAGGAAGATGTCACGCTCCCAGAAAACTTACCGCCTCGCTCTGACGACCAGACGATCGAGCTAGCGGTTCTGGGCGAGTCAAGTGCGCAGGGCGTTCCTTACCACGCCTGGGTCTCAATCGGGCAGATGGTTGCCTGGAAGCTCGAAGAGGCAATCCCAGGGCGTCGCGTCCGGATTCAGACGCTCGCGAATTCGGGTGATACACTCGAATTGCAGCATCAAAGGCTGGCGATGATCCCGCGACGGCCCGACCTCCTGATCGTCTACTGTGGACATAACGAGTTTGGATCGCGGCTGAATGGGTCGCGCCTTGCGGTCCCCTATGATGATGATCTTCGACCCGCTGCCTGGCGTATGGTACTCGACGCGGCCGAGGCTCTCTCGGCGACCTGCGAGCTGATCCGTCGGGCGATCGAGCGGTGCCGGCTGGAAGTTCCGCCCTCGGGCCGGCGCGAACTGGTTGACGCGCCCGCCTTCACACCGAGGGAACACGACCTCCTGCTCGCCGATTACCGGCGCCGGCTCGACGCCATCCTGGATTACACGAGCCGAATTCATGCCCTGGCTATCGTGATCGTTCCACCGGGGAACGACGCCGACTTCGAGCCGAACCGATCGTTCCTACCCCATTCGACGCCGCGAGGCCAGCGTGAAGAATTCGCACGCGATTTTATGCGGGCACGCCGATTGGAGTCGATTGACCTCGCCTCAGCGATCGTTGCCTATCGAGGTCTGATCGCCCGACAGCCCGGTTTCGCCGAGTCTTATTACCGTCTAGGAGTCTTGCTGAGTCTCGCTGGATCTCGTGAGGATTCGTATCGTGCCTTCATCGCGGCTCGTGATCGCGACGGCTATCCAGTTCGATGTCCCTCCGAATTTCAGGATGTTTGTCGCGATGTCGCACGCCGGCACGAAGCGATTCTGATCGACGGTCAGGCCGAGTTGCACGCGATCGGGAGGCACGGTCGTCTGGACGATGAGCTGTTCCAGGACGCGATGCACCCCTCGCTTCGCGGCCAGATCGCACTGGCGCAGGCGGTTCTGAGCAAACTGCGCGATCGCCAGGCCTTCGGCTGGTCGTCGAAGGTTGCTGCTCCGCCGATCGATCCTTCGGAATGCGTCAAGCGATTCAGGATCGGCCGGTCGGCCTGGAAAGATCTCTGCCTTTGGGGTATCCACTTCGGGACCTATGCCCAGGGGTTGCGCTACGATCCGGCGACGCGTTTGCAGCGGAAGCAGGCTTGCGCGACGGCCCATGACCAACTGGTCGCAGGCGCCAGCGTCGAATCCCTCGGCCTGCCCAACCTGGGAATCCCCAGACCGGTCCCGACCCGATAATTCAAGGCCATGACCGATGCCAGGACACTTCCCAAAATTCACGATGGCCCTGCCCGACTGGATCGAGTCGATTGTCCGCCCTGGCGAGGTGTTTAAGGATCGTCTCTCGCGAATGCGGATGGCGATCCGCCTCGCCTCGGAGAATGTCGGCCGGAACACAGGCGGACCTTTCGGCGCTGCGATTTTCGAGTTTGAGACGGGCCGGTTGATCTCCGTCGGGGTCAATGTGGTTGAGTCGTCGCGATGTTCGATCGCCCATGCCGAGGCTCTTGCGATTGCGCTGGCGCAGCAATCGCTCGTGACACACGACCTCGCCTCACGCAGCCTCCCGGCTCTTGAGCTGGTCACCAGCGCTCAGCCGTGTTGCCAGTGCTTCGGGATGATCTGGTGGTCGGGGCTCCGTGGTTTGGTCGTTGGCGCCCGGGCCGAGGACGTCGAGTCGATCGCCGGCTTCCGCGAGGGTCCGCTGCCGGACGGATGGGCGGATCGCCTTCGCGGGCGTCGTGGTTTGCTCCCGATCGGCGTGGAGGTTGACGTCCTCCGCGACGAGGCAATCGTCCCTCTTCAGGCATTCCTCGCCTCGGGTCGATCTCCTTACAATCCAGGTGCCTCTTGATGGATGACGGTTCCGGTGGCACCTCGCCTACCACAACGAAGTCATTCGTCTTGTTCGTATCGATCCCGGGCCTGCTCGGTCACACACTTCGCATGCGCTCGCTGATGAAGGTACACGACTTCTCGAAGAGACCTGCGGCAAATGAACGTTGCCGGTCCTGATCGGATCTAACGCATCTCCTGGATGGCTCCGACGGCCTCGGTTTGTCACGGGCGAAGGTCAATCCCGATTCTTCGCGATCCGAAATTCGCTCGTGAAGTGGCTCACAGGGCTCCCTGCCGCACATGTATAGTGAGGGCGGGCCGTTGTCCTGTCCCGTCGACCATGCCGGTCGTATTCACATCCAGGGAGGCATCGCCGTGGAACGCAACGTGGATCGTGGATCTCTTGATGGCGCCTGGCGTTCGATGCGCGGGCTCCTTGCCGCCCAATGCCTGGGAAGCTTCAATGACAATGCCTGGAAACAGATTGTGATCTTTCTGTCGATCGCCGCGGCATCGAGCCAGGCTGAGGGACAGCAGCACACGGCGATCGCGCAGATTGTCCTCATGATACCTCTGGTGCTGGTATCGATTCCGGCTGGCGTGCTGGCCGACCGGTTCAGCAAGCGAACAATTCTCGTTGCTACCAAGATCCTCGAAGTCGCTCTGATGGTCGCGGGAATCGCCGCGTTGGTTGTGCGGCCGGCCGGTGGACCGATCATCCTGATCGTGCTCGCAATGCTGGGCGTACAGGCAGCGCTGTTCAGCCCCGCGAAGTATGGGATCATCCCCGAACTGGTGTCGCGCGATCGCCTCTCTCCGGCCAACGGCTTGCTGGAGATGGGCTCGAACCTGTCGATTCTCGCCGGTATGGGCGGTGGGGCGCTTCTCGTCGAGGCCGCGCGGAGGCTTGATCTTCCGCTCTGGGCTGGAGCGATGGTGCTTGGAGTTCTCTCGGCAGGTGGCCTCTTCGCCGCGATGACGATCCCAAGCGTCTCACCAGCGCGGGCCGAGGGAGGCCTGCTCGCGACAATTCGCCTTGGTTGGGGGACCATCCGCGCCGATCGTGTCCTTCGGCTGACCATCATCGGCCAGGTGATTGTCTGGGGAATCGGCAGCTTGGTCCCGGCTCCAATCCTCCCTTATGCCTCGAAAATCCTTGGACTCAGCGAGAGTCTGGCGACTCTTCCGCTGATCGCGCTCGGGATCGGAGTCGGCGCAGGGTGCTGGCTAGCCGGGCGGCTCTCGGGTGATCGTGTCGAATATGGCTTGCTCCCGCTCGGAGCCCTTGGGCTCACCCTCTCCACACTCGCCTTCGCGGCGATCGGGCCCAACCTCCTCGCGCTGGTCGTGATCATGGCGATCATGGGCGGATTCAGCGGGTTGCTGATCGTCCCGCTCAACGCCCTCTTGCAGTCCCGATCACCCGACGACCGCCGGGGCGCCGTCATCGCGATGGCGAACGCAATCGTTTATCTAGGAATGCTTGGCGGCTCCGTTCTTGCTCTGGCGCTCGGACACCTCGACATCCCCGCTCGAGGGACGTTCGCCGGGCTCTCGCTCCTGCTGCTCGGCGGGTTCTTCTGGGCGATGACGCTCGTCCCCGACGCCTTCTTCCGCTTCCTGCTGATCGGCCTGGCGCACACGATCTACCGCGTCCGCACGATCGGCCGCGAGAACGTTCCGACCACCGGCGGCGCGCTGCTCGTTCCCAACCATGTCTCGTTCGCCGATGGTCTCTTCCTGATCGCGAGCGTCGACCGTCCGATCCGGTTTCTAATTTATGCCCCCTATTTCGACCACCCGATCATCGGCCCATTCCTCCGCACCTTGAGGGCGATTCCGATCTCGGCGGCAGGCGGCCCGAAGCTGATCCTTCAAGCGTTTCGCGAGGCCGGCAAGGCGCTCGATTCCGGCGACGTCGTATGTGTCTTTCCCGAGGGACAACTCACCCGGACCGGAATGATGGCACCTTTCCAGCGCGGACTTCAACGGATCGTCAAGGGGAGGACGATCCCCATCATCCCGATCCACCTCGACCGACTGCTGGGGAGCGTCTTCGCGCCGGCGAGTCATCGGCGAATCCCTGAGCGCATTCCCTATCCTGTCACGGTTTCGATCGGTCAGCCGATGTCGACCGACGCCTCGCTCTTTGAGATACGACAGGCGATCACGGCCCTCGGTCAAGAAGCATGGACTTGCCGGAAATGTGACCGGCGACCGCTCCACCACGAGTTCATCCGACGCGCCCGACGGCATCCGTTCCGCTTCGCGCTGGCCGACTTCCAGACACCGCACCTCTCGTACTTCAAGTCTCTCACTGGTGCGATCGCGATGGCTCGGGTGCTCCGCTCGAAGTGGGAGGGGCAGCCAGCCGTCGGGCTTCTCCTGCCGACGAGTGTGGGAGCCTCACTGGTGAACCTCGCCGCCGCGATGGCTGGCCGGGCG
This sequence comes from Planctomycetales bacterium, assembly GCA_027449865.1. Lineage (GTDB taxonomy): Bacteria > Planctomycetota > Planctomycetia > Isosphaerales > Isosphaeraceae > JAKAUH01. Next base: position 42,384 of record DAIDKV010000161.1, on the reverse strand, counting down.
GCCGTCCACCTCAACTTCACCGGCGGGCGCTCAGGGATGGAGTCGGCCGCGCGGCAAGCCGGATTGCAAACTGTCGTCACCAGTCGTGCTTTCCTCGAAAAAGGAAAGATTCAACCGCCAGATGGCATCGAGCTGATCTTCGCCGAGGACCTTCGGGACTCCATTACCGGACGCGATCGCCTGGCCGCCGCCGCGATCGCAATGTTTGCTCCGACTCGATGGATCGAGCGAGCCGTCGGAGCCACACGCCCGGTTAGGGTGGACGACACGGCCACCGTGATCTTCAGCAGCGGAAGCACCGGCGAGCCGAAGGGCGTGGTGCTCTCTCACTTCAACATCGACGCGAACATCCAGGCGATCCGGGAGGCGTACCGCGTGCTCCCGGGCGACCGGCTTGCCGGCATCCTGCCTCTGTTCCATTCGTTCGGCTACACGATCTCGTGGTTCGCGGCCAACTCGGGGATCGGGACAGCCTGCCACCCGAGTCCGCTCGACGCCGCCGCGATCGGCGAGCTGGTCCGTCGCTACGCGGCAACGGTCCTGCTCGCGACGCCGACGTTCCTTCAGCTCTACATGCGACGGGTTGCACCCGCGCAGTTCGGTTCGCTCCGGCTGGTCCTCGCCGGCGCCGAGGCCCTTCCCGAGTCGCTCGCCCTGGGCTTTGAGGACACCTTTGGAATCCGGCCGATGGAGGGCTACGGGATGACCGAGTGCGCCCCAGTCGTCGCCGTGAATACGTTCGACCACCGAGAGCCCGGCTTCTTCCAGCCTGGCTCTCGACGGCGATACGTCGGCCGTCCCCTGCCGGGCGTCGCGGTGCGCGTGGTCCAGGTCGAGACCTTCGAGCCGGTCGGCCCGGACACCGAAGGCCTTGTGATGGTCAAGGGGCCGAACGTAATGCGCGGCTACCTCGGCCGTGACGACCTCACCGAGGCCGCCTTCATCGACGGCTGGTACAACACCGGCGACCTGGGCTCACTGACCGAGGATGGCTTCCTCCGGATCTCGGGCCGGCTCTCTCGGTTCTCAAAGATCGGCGGCGAGATGGTGCCCCACGGCCGGGTCGAGGAAGCGCTTCATCAGGCGATCGGCCGGACCGACCCGGTCTTCGCCGTGACCGCTGTTGGCGACGAGCGTAAGGGCGAGAAGCTTGCGGTGCTGACCACTCTCGAAGGTACCGAGATCGACCGCGCCCTCGCCGGCCTGGCCGCGCAGGGGCTGCCGAACCTCTTCATCCCTCGCCGCGAGAACGTCATTCGCGTCGAGTCGATTCCAATGCTCGGCACGGGCAAGCTCGACCTGAAGGCCCTCCGTCGGATCGCCGAGGAATCGCTCGGCGCCGTTGGGGCGTCCGCCTGATTTGCAGAGGATCGTCCGTCAACGCGGGGCTGGTCGAGCTCCCTCATCGGAGGGCGACAGACGAGACGAGGCCCTTCCGAATTCGAGCCTCTGCCTCGCGCCCAGGAGAGCCGATTCGGCCTTTCGCTCCTGCTCCTCGGCCCGCGTCAGCTCGGCCAGGACCTTCTCCAGTTCCGCCTGGCGTTGCATCCTTTCCTCCGTCGTCCGGACGAGCTGGGCTCGTGCCCGGTCAAGTTCCGCCTCCAGGTCTTTTTTCGACCGGTTCGCCCGCGAGAACGTCGCCACGTTGCGCAGCGGGATGCCGACCCTCTGCGCGTCGGGCCTCGACAACCGGAGTTCCCTCAGGGCATCGATCGGCATCGGGCGACCGTCGGGCGTTGTTGCTAGGACGAGGTATTGTCCCTCCCTCGACGGATCGGCCCAGACTTTCGGGTGGATCGCCCGGTCCCCTGCCGGGAAGAGCGAGGCCACCGATCGGACGACGTCCTCCTCGGTCAACCCCGTATCGGAGAGCTTCGGGCGATCAAGGGTGAGGACCCAGAACCGGATCGGCTCGGCCTTCTTCGCGGGGGGATCGCCTCGCGACGGCCTCGCCGGTGCTTTCTGGTCCTCGGCCTGGCCCCGAACGTGGAGGACGCCTGCCTGGCCGACGGCCCCGGCGGCGATCGCCCCGGCGGCCACCCAGGCGAGGGCGTGAGTCCTGAACGTCTCCCGTATCCCCATTGCGAGTCCCTCCCGGGCGAGGATCGCGACCGGCCCAGCGATCGCGCCGACCGACCCCGATCCTGCGGCGATTGCGATCGTCCGTCCCGCGAGTCCCCGGGGCAAGACGGCCGCCCCTGCCTCTCGCCACGCCAACGCCGAAGCCGCGACCGAGGGCGCAAGGCCCCGCAGGATCAACCGGTTTCGGAGCCGGTCCCGGCCCCGCGCCAGGCGGCTCCGGACCGTCCCGATCGGCCAGCCGAGCCGGTGCCCGGCTTCTTCCTGGGTCATCCCGTCGAGGTAGCAAAGCAGTATCGGCAACCGGAACTTCTCCGGCAACCGTCCAACTTCCTCCAAGAGGACCGGCACCCAGTCGGCCGGATCGGGGGCGTTGGTGGCCGTCGCCCTCTGACCCGCTGCCCTGCGCTCGTGGGACTTCCTGCGGATGGCCGACGACCGGGCATTTCCCGCCACCCGATAAGCCGTCCCGATCAGCCAGGCGCCCACCGCCTCCCGATTCCGGATCCACCGCGTCCGCCTCGCCAGGACGAGGAACGTCGCCTGGAAGGCATCCTCGGCCTCATGATCGTCGCCCAGGACTGCCCGGCAGACCCGCCAGACCGACGCACCGTGCCTCTCCACCAGCGTGGCGAAGGCGCACTCCCCGACCTCATCACGGCCCTCCGCGAAGCGCGAGAGCAACTCCCCGTCGCTCCAGCCCGCGAACGAGCCGACGCTCAGCAACGTCCCCCACGGTCCCGGGACGACCTCACGCTTCTCGATTTCCATGATAGTCCCTCCTCGTGCCGCACTCCCTATTAGTGTCACGGCGCGGGGCGGCCTATCCGCTTGCCTCGCGGAATTCCCACCGCTATGCACTCGTGCCCATCTGTCGTCGAGGCCCGATGAGCCGCCCCGGGCGCCTCACGAACCGCTTTCATCCTTATGGACCCGGATGAAGTGGTCGGTGAACGTCGAATGCGGGACGATGCCCTGGACGGCCGGCATGTGGCAACCCAGGCATCCGTTCGAGGGGTTCACCGGGCAGACGGTCCGCGTAGGGACCTCGCGGAGCGACCGGCGTCCTGGCCGGTTCCGGGCAACTTCAGACGGGGGCTGGCTCCGAGAGTGGCATTCGAGACAGCGCGCCTCGTAATACTCTTTCGAGGTGGAGGCGTTGCGGTGCGGGTCGTGGCACGTCAGGCAGTTGAGGGCTCCGTCGCTCTCGGAGTAGCACCGGCTCCAGGTGAGGGTCGCTCCCTGAAACCGTGCCGCGAGCGGGTCGTCGCGGAGGACATCCCGCCCGCGCGGGTTGTGGCATCCCGAGCAAAGCTGGACGATCTCAGGGCCCGTCGCCATCGAAGGTCGTGCGATCGCCGGGTCGATCGCTTGCAGCTTCCCCTCAACAGCCAGCACGTGATTGTGTCCGGGGCCGTGGCACCGCTCGCATCCGATCGCCCGGTCAGCGGCGCACGGACCGCGTTGCTCGGCGACTGAATACGGGTCGGTGACATGGCAGAGCAGGCATCGGCGGACGTCGTCGGCGCCCAGCGGCTGGCCAAGGTATTCGTCTGCCTTCGGCGGGACGGTGGGATGCCCGCTGGTCCGGTCCCACTGCGGGACGTGGTGTACCTCGGCGCCCTTGCTGATCATCTCGGGGTAGTCGGAGAGCCTAAGTTCGCGGGCCTGGCCGTTGGGCTCTCGGCCGACGAGTGTCATCCCGCGGTCGCCTGAGCCGAACGCATACTGAACCACGGCCTGGAACACCTTCCCGCCCGCCTGGGTCTCCTGGTGGATGCGGCCCTGGTCGTCGCGGTGGAAGGTGTGGATCACCGAGGCGTCGGCGGGGTCGTGAACTGGGCGATCGGGAACGGGCACCTTGCCGAGATCACGAGATCGAGTGAACGTCTGAGCGTGCCGAGAGGCCCACTGGGTGCGGACCCGATCGGCGTGGCAAGGCGAGCACGCCGCGGTTCCGACGTATGGCGACGGTTCGGGCAGGATCGGGTGCTCGTCGCGAAACGACGCGGTCTGCTTCAGGTCGTCGCGGAAGGCGCCGAAGTCTTTACGCTGGAGGTCGGCCCGGCTCAGAAGCCAGGCGACCTCAGGGCGCGGCGCCCCGGCCATCGCCTCGCGGAGAGGACCGATCGCCTCGCCGGGACGGCCGGCGCGAAGCAGGGCGCGGGCTAGCTCGGTGGCAGGGACGATGGGTGTCGGCGTCCCCTCGGCGTGGACGGTAGGCCTCGGCCGAGAAAGGGCGCGGAGCCAGGTGTTCGCGGCGGCGTCAGGGTCGTTCTGCTCCAGGAGTATGGTGCCGAGGATGGCCTCGGCTCGCGATTCCCATCCCGGGCGTCGGGCCAGTTCGACCGCGGAACGACGGGCATCTTCCTGGCGGTCAAGGTTCAGGTAGACGCGTGTGAGCTCAAACCGGGCCTCGTCGTGATCAGGATCGAGGGCCAGGGAACCCTCAAGAACCTCGCGAGCGGCGTTGCGCTTGCCGGATCGGAGCAGGGACCGGCCGAGCACGCAGAGATCCTCGGCCTGCATTGCCGGAACGCCGAGCCGCTTGTAGATGGCGGCTCCCGCGTCGTCGCGGCCGGTTCGGATCAGGGAGCGAGCCAGGTAACGGAGCGCCTCGTCATCATCGTGGGCCGCCTTGAGCCGATGCCGTGACCACTCTTCGGATTGTTCCCAGTCCTCACGATCGTAGGCGGCACGAGCCCGGACCATGTCCTCAGTGGTGGCGAGCCGAGAGCGGGCCCACCAGGAGAGGCCCGCGACAACCGGAATGCCCAGGAGCAGAACCATGGCCAGCCTTCGGAGGAACGGCGAACGGCGTTGCGACATCAGATCGATTTCCTCGGGCTGCAAGTGGTCAAAGGTCGGCGAGGATCTGTCGGCAAGCCGCTGCGGCCCTCGCCCAACCTAACGCTTCGCAGGTGACCGCCAGCCGTCGGGTTGCGGAGCGGAACCTGTCCAGCGCCCTCGGATCGGGATTGTCACCGGCCGCGGCCGAGAGCGCGGATCGGTATTCGGCGTCCACCTGGCGAAGCTTCGCCTGGGCCTCGCGCAACTCGTCCCATCGACGACGATGGGCCTCGGCCTCGGCCCGATGGCCCAGTCTGGCCTCGATCGCTGCCAGCCGATAATGGGCGGCGATCCGGTTCGGATCGAGATTCAGTGCCTCTCGGTATGCCAAGGCTGCGGCCTCGACGTTCCCCGCCTGCTCGGCCTGTCGGCCTCGGTGGACCCAGACCTCGGGTTCCTCGTCGGCCGATTTGGGTAACTTCTCCATCGCGGCGCGAAATCCCTCGCGATCGCCGGTCGCTTGCAGGATCGCCAGGTAATCGCGCCAGACTCGCGGGTCGTCCGGACGGATTTGAAGGCATTCCTTCATGTGCTGGATCGCCTCCTCTCGCCGCTGGAGGGCCAGTTCGGCGTTCGCGAGGGCCCGAAGCGCCTCGATGTCCTTTGGGTCGGCCGCAACATAGCGTGCCACGGCCTCACGTCGCTGTCCGGGCGCCACTCGCTCGACCTCCGACCGAACGCGCATCGTGAGGGCCCTCGGGCGATCGGCCGGCGCCGATCGATCGAAGACCTGCCAGATAACCGGGTAGGCGTCTTCCCATCGATCCTCGGTCGCGTAGAGCTTTAGTAGCTCCTGGCCTGCATCATGGTAGAGGCCCGGCTCAGGCGGGTGGAGCGGGTCGGCGACGAGAATGGACTTCAGCACCGCCTCGGCGTCCCGGGCACGGTTGACCATCAAGAACGCCTGTGCGGCGCGGAACAGCGAATCATAATGTTGGGGCGACCAGTCGGGGACACTTCTCAACACTCGAGCGCATTCGAGCAATCGGCCCGAGGTGGCCAGAGCGCGGCCAAGGGCGATCCGGGCCTCGGCGTTGTGCGGCTCACGACGAAGGATCTCGCGTTGCTCGACCAAGACGCGTTCGGCCGCGCCCCGGGCCATCCAGCGCTCCATCGTCTGGTTGTCAGCCAGAGGGCGGGCGTCTCTCAGATACCACCAGACGTTAAAACCAGCCAGGCCGGCGACCAACCCCAGCTTGACCACTGCCAGACACACTCGGTGAATCCGCACTCCCTGACGAACTCGGCCGGGCGTAGGCGGAAGGACCGCCGGTCCCTCTCGGGTGGCAGATACATCAGGACATCTGAACATAATCGGTACGTCGGAACGGGGATCATCGCCGTCATACGGCCGCAGCCGCAACACCACCATCGTAACCTCGCCAGGTCGCAAGTGCGATGGCCGATTCACTCCGGTCGGCTCCGCGATTCAGTGATCGGTCATGGGCTCATCCTCTTGATCTCACCTGTTCCCTGTGATAAACCTCGTTAGGTCTTCGCCACACCTTCGATTTTTTGAGTCACAAGATCAGGTCTGCCCCATGGAGCACGCGACGCCGCGCCCCGCTCTCGGTCTGCGCCGATGGTGGATCTCCACGGCCCCTGTTCTTGCCGTCGCCGCAGTGATTCTGGTGGTCGTGGCAACGCGAGGCAAGGAAAGAGACGCCGCGGCCGTCCGGAAGGGGGTTGCGGCCGGTCATCCCGATGTTGCCGAGGCTTCGCTTCAGCGATGGCTCCGCTCGTCTCCGCGATCCGCCGAGGCCTATTACTACCTCGCCCGGGTCGCCGGAGCCACCGGCGACGGAAGGACGGCAACCCATGAGCTGGCAACCGCCGAGTCGCTGGGACTGGATGCCGCGCGATCGGCGTGCCTCTTCGGGTTGTTCCTCGCCAAAGACGGCCGACCGGCCGAGGCCGAGCCCTACCTCCGACGCGCCTTCGACGAACTTAATGGACCAGACCCGGAACTGGCCGAAGCCCTCGCCCAGGTCTACCTGGGTAGCTTCCGGCTGGAACGGGCACGGTCCGTCCTGTCACGAAGGGCGCGAGTCGCCCGACGACGGACGCCCCTACCTGTTACTTACGGAGGTTGGGACCCGCACCGGTGATAACGCCCAGGCTGTTCTCGCCTACTACCGCGAGGCTCTTCGCCGCGATTCATCGCTGGCACCCGCACACTTTGGCCTGGCTGATCTGCTCCGCTCACTGCACCGGTACGCCCAGGCTGCCGACGAATACGACTGTTACCTGGCTCTCCGTCCCAATGACCCGATGGGAAACCTCGGCGCGGGGCTCAACGCAGTCGCGAAGGGCGAGTCCGAACGCGCCACGGAATGGCTCGGGCACGCTCTTCAACTTGCCCCGACCGATCCTGCCATCCACTCGGCACTCGCCGAGCAAGAGATCGCCGACAGCCGGCCCGATCGCGCCCTCGATTATTGCAACCGCTCCGTGCAAGCCGACCCCTTCGACCCACAGGTCCGATACCGCCGGATGCTCGTTCTCAATCGGCTCGGCCGATCGGATGAGGCTCGCAAGGAAGGTCAGTCGATCGAGCACCTCCGCGCGGAGCGTGCCGAGTTTGACCGGATTAGCGAAGCCCTTGTTCGCTCGCCAACGGATCCCGAACTACGGGCAAGGGCCGCCACCTGGTTGATCTTGCATGGGCGCGAGTTCGAGGCGATCGACTGAGGCAGGCTCGTCCTTACGACTCATCCTAACCACCCAGGAATGACTCATCTCCTCGCCGACCACTTCAGGAAATGTGGTCAGACTGGCCTCGCCAACCATTATGAGGCCCTCGCCTCACCCATCGTCCCAGATCCCGAGAAAACTTATTGATCCCTGAAGCCGGTCGTACGAGCCGACAATCCCTCTGTGCAGGTGTGCGTGTTGGTCTGGACCGCTTCCCGGCGTGGATGCGCAGGCGGAGAAAGCAAGAAATGTTATGGAACGAGAGGGCGGGAACGATCTCTGTCGCGCAGTGATCGAACCAATCCAGCATCGCCCCGCCATGGAAGCAAAGAGGACAAGGGACACCAGGATTCCCCTGCCGGTTACGAGAGAGAACACACTCTTCAGCGCCCGGCACCAACAGCCTCGACGACTGACGACTTCATCGACCGCTGCGGGGCAATCTCTTCCCGATAGACCGCCACGTCGTGAGGTGCCTCGATCCCAATCCGGATCTGATTCCGATCGATCTTCACCACCGTCACCACGATGTTGTCACCGATCACGATCTTCTCGCCCAGCTTCCTGCTCAGAACCAGCATGGTGATCTCCCGGTTGTGTACTGGCCTCTTCTTTAGTTCACCGAACTCAAATCTCCATCCCGCCCCATTGAGATTGCATCTCCTGTGCCGCTTTTCGCAAAACCTGAATTTCTGTGTGTCTAAAACCAGATATAGATTAGACTTAAAAAAATATCCGCTCAGCAGTCTTGAGGAGTTACTGAACAGAATAGTGTCACCTCAAGTGCTCAATTCCCGCGACGGTTGTAAAAAGGGGAAAGAAATGGAGCACCCTGGGAGTGCGTTGGGGTTGATGGGTTTGAGGTCAGGCTTTCGAGGGAGCGGTCATATGGAGGCGTGATGGGCGGTGTCGTCGGATTCGAGAAGGAGAATACCGTGTCGATCGTCGCTTGAACTTCCCGAATTAGCGGCCGAGGTTCGTGGGCCCCTCGATCCGGAGGGGTCGGAAGCCGAGAGCGTCGGCCGCGACGCAATGGTATCGGATACCTCGGATCGTTCCTTGAGCCGCCGTCGACCACTGGGCCTGGATATGCAGATGACCGTAAACACAGGCCCGGATACCGGTCCGTTCAAAGCGATCGACGCAGGAACCGGCGCGGCCGTGGGCATCGAACGGGGGGAAATGCCAGAGGACGTAGATGGGGCGATCGGTCCCGTTTCGGAGATGGTCGGCCTGTTTGAGGGCGGCATCCAGAGCGGCCGACCCACGAGCTTCGGCGAGGCCGCCCTGAGGGGCAGCCTCTTCGGAAAGAACGGGTACGCCTCTTGCGCCGCAAAAGATCCGGTCGCCCACCTCGGCGGCGTCGCCATCGACCGCGATCATTCCACGGCGCAGGATCCGGCGGACGGGTACCGCTCCGTTCCACCATCGATCGTGGTTGCCAGGGGCGAGGACCTTGAGACCTGGGAGACCTCCCAGCCATTCGAGATCGGGTTGGATTTCTCGATGATTGCGCGCTGATGAAAGGTCGCCGGGGAGTAGGACCACATCGTCAGGGTGGACGGATTCGCGCCAGGCATTCTCGATCCTTGCGGCATGGTCGCGCCATCGTCCGGCGTACCGATCGCGTCGATCGGGGCGACCGAAGGAAAGGTGCAGGTCAGAGATCGCCCAGAGACGGCTCATGCGAAGAACAGCCCGGCTTGCTCGCCGACGAAGGGGTTCGACCGGCGTTCCGCTCCGATCGTGGTGGCCGGGCCATGGCCCGGGTAGACCAGGGTATCCTCCGGAAGGTTGAAGAGTTTCGAGCGGATGCCTGACTTGAGCAGGGCGAAATCGCCGCCCGGGAAGTCGGCTCGGCCAACGGATCCAGCGAAGAGAACGTCGCCGCCAAGAACGATGGACGGCGATATCCCCTCGGCGATGTAGACAACCGAACCCGGGCTATGTCCAGGAATTTCGCGGACCAGGAACGAGAAGCCTGCAGCTTGAATCCGGTCTCCGTCTTCGACCGTCCGATCGGCTGGCGGGCTGGTTACAGGTAGGCCAAACGGTGTGCTGAGGTTCAGATCGGGGTTCGAGAGCATGGACTCGTCACCTCGCCCAATGACGAGTGGAACGTCGGGAAAGGCTTGCTTCATCGTTGCATTCCCGGCGATATGATCGACATGCCCATGCGTGTTCAGGATTATGGCCGGGGTGAGTTTCTCTCGCTCAAGGTACTCGAGGATGGGGGTCGTCTCGAACCCGGGGTCCACGACCAGAGCGGTGGAGAATCCCTCGCGTCGGAGGATATAGCCGTTCTGGGCGAATGGAGCCGACTCCACGATCTCGATCGAATAGTCCGGCACGGCGGCAAGTCTCCTGATTACTCTGTACGCCCACCTTGGTGTATGGCCGAGGGCGAGCCGGATTGAAAAGTTGACCAAGTATTGTAAGTCGGTGAGGTCTCCACCTGTCCGGTTATATCAATCAAACCGGGTTTATTTCCATCCCAGGGGCTTTGTGCGTCCGACACAGCTTTGGTCCAGGAGTTGCTCCTGTCGAAAAAAGAGGAGATTCGTGAGAGCCATGGTCTTGAGAGACGGGCGGAAATGGCTCCGCAAATCCCACAGGTCGACGCCCGAGGGAGCATCGACATCTCTCCCAATCCATCGTCATAATGGGATACACGCGGGCAAGTTCAAGACCCGAACGCCCCTGATGATCCCCGTGGCACACCTGGCCCGCGGGCCGAAGGCGAACCTCTCATGGCAACCCCAATGACTGGGCCCGTCCTTAAGAGGAAGGAATCGAGGAACGGAGGCCGTAGCCGCGTGTTACCGAATCTGGAGCTGGAACGCCTAACAAGCCCGCGACGATACTGGCTTATGCTCGGCGTGGCGAGTGGCCTGGGACTTCTCTGGACCGCGGGCCCTACTCGATTCTCGGCCGAGCATCGAGAGATGGCATCGAGTCGGACTTCGACGATTGCGTTCTCCCCCATTTCTGAAGAGTCTCCGTCTGCGGAAACCTCGATCGCCCCGCGTCCGCCCGCCATCGCTCTGGTCGAGCCGACGGAATCCTCGGACCTGGTGGGTTCCACGGCCCACCGGGCTCTGGAAAACGTCTCTGGCGACCAGTTCCCCGAAGCGCTGGACGCCCCCATCGCCCGGGCCCTCCGGGCCATTGAGGAATGCCAGGAGCGATACGAGAGGGTTCGTGACTACGTCTGCACCCTCGAGAAGAGGGAACGAATCGACGGACGGCTGGGTATCCCCCACATCATGTACATGAAGGCCCGTACACAGCCTCGTAGCGTGTACCTCAAGTTCCGGCAACCCGCCGCCGGTCGCGAGGCTATTTACATCGAGGGAAGGCACGATGGCAAGGTGCTCGCCCATGATGTCGGGCTCGGGCGATTGATCGCCGGAACCCTTCACCTCGATCCCCTGGGTCCGCGAGCCATGTCGGATTGCCGGCATCCGATCACTGAGGCGGGCATCGGTCCTCTCCTCGAAACCCTTGAAGCCCGCTGGACTGCGGAACTGGACTCGAAGGAAACCAATGTCGAGTTCTGCGAAAAGATGGTTGGCTCCAGGCCCTGCCACCGAATCACGGTCACTCACTCTCGTAAGAGCCCCGACTACATGTTCTACCGCGTCCATCTCTACATCGACCATGCCCTGGGACTCCCCATCCACTTCGAAGCCTTCGAGTGGCCGACCGCTTCCGACCCTGAACCCCCCCTGGTTGAGGAGTACACCTACAACGATCTGAAGTTGAACGTCGGACTCACAGAGATCGACTTCGATGTCTCGAACTCCGCCTATGCCTTTGGTCGATTCTGAGCCGGCGACTTCCCGCATTCCGACCAGGGTCGTCGATGATACTGATGGGGTGGCGGACTTTGTGCCTAGATAAACTTGGAACAGGCCGCAAACTCGGCAAGGGGCTGGGGGGGCTGGCCTGTTTCTCGTGGCGGTTCTTTCCGATCAGGTTGACTCGCGCATTCCTCACGATCGGAGCGGCTGCTGTCCGATATTAAAACTAGCTCGGGCGGCCTAGGCTCGAGGAGGGGACCGGGAGGCATGGATTCCTTCCGGTTTTTCCCGGCGGAAATTGGGGGTCGGCGGGGCTCGAGGACGAGGCGGAAGGTCCCTTGGCAGGGAGACGTCTCTTCGATAGAATCCGCCCCGCCTCGACGGAACCGGATCGGGGCTGCATCTTCGCTTCCTCTCGCTTGCCCTGTCCGGATCACCTCCGACCAATCGCTGCCGCCGGGGTCGCAGGTTTAATATCGCTCTGACAGGATGTCCCAGGGCGGCTCAACGGTCGGAGCTCGTCCGTTCGGCCCCATGGAAGGAGGCGCGATGAACACGTTCCCCACCTCCCCCGCGCAAACCCGCGTGCACATTCGGTGGATGATTCGGCGCGACATGCCCGAGGTCCTCGCCATCGAGCACGCGAGCTTTGAGTACCCGTGGTGCGAGGAGGAGTTCCTTCGCGTCCTGCGGCAGCGGAACTGCATCGGGATGGTCGCCGAACACGGCGAGCGGATCGTCGGCTTCATGATCTACGAGCTGCACCGCAACAAGATTCATGTGCTCGACTTTGCCGCCCACCCCGAATTCCGGAGAAAGGGAGTCGGACGGCAGATGCTTCTCAAACTGGTCGGGAAGCTCTCGGCCCAGCGGCGGAACCGGATCGCTCTCTACGTCCGCGAAACGAACCTTGCCGCCCAGTTATTTTTCCGGATTAACGGCTTCCGGGCCTCCGAGGTCGTCCGTGAGCATTACCTGGACACCGGCGAGGATGCCTACTTGATGTTCTACCACCTCGATGAGTCGATCCTCGAGGAAGAGCGGGTGGCAACAAACCGAATCGCCCGCCAATTCGGAGCGTAACGAACTGGCAACGCCCGTTGCATCAAGTCGAGCCAGCGGATAGCAAATCGCCTGGGCTCAGGATTGGATCGATCCAGGGAGGACCTTGCGGGTTGGCCATTGGCCTGTCGGCGAGGTCCTCTTGCCTTCGCGGATTCCTGAAGGCCACCGCTGGCCCTGAAGCCCCAACCATTGAATAATTCCTGGAGGCCTGACCCTGGGTCCGCTTCCGGAGTCCGTATCTTTCATCATGCGACCGACCAACTTCGCGAATCGCCGACCTTTTCTCATTTCCGGCCGCCCAATGGGGCTGGCGTTGCTGGCGGTCGGACTGGCCTGGGGCGCTTCTCGGACGATCGAGCGAATCGCCGAGAACCCTTGGAATCCCGCCACTCTAGCAGCGGCCGTCCTCGAAGCTGGTGCCATCACGCTCTTCTCTGGTCTTCTCGGGATCGCGATCGAGCAGGCGACCGTGATCGCCTCGACTCGTCTGGATCAACAAGATCGTGTTGAACAGACCCGATCTGAACTCGCCGGACGCGCTGTGGTAGCCCTGGAGAGGATCTCGGAAGAATTGATCCGGCGCCTGACCTCCACATCTCACTCGCTTGCCGTCGACGATCGGGCCCGTCTCCTCGCCGAGATTGACCAGGCGCTCCAGGCAACCCAGTTTCGTGATGCCGGGAACCTCCTCAGCCAGTTCGCCGAGCGTTATCCCAACGACCCTGCACTCGCTGGGCGGGCGGAAGGGCTGGCTGTTGCCCGTCGCGAGGCCCTCGAATGTCATCTCGCCGAGATCCAGGCGGCCCGACGTGTGAATGATCCCGCTCGGGTCCTGGAACTCTTTCGAGGTCTCGATCCCAAACTCGACAACGAACGTCGCGACGACCTGGAGCGCGAACTCTCGCGATGGTTCCTTGAGGTCATCCATCGACGGCTTCGTGGCGGTCGGATTCAGGCGGATGTCGTCGAACTGGCAACCATGGTCGCGGAGACCTTCGCCCGGACTGTGGAGGGGGCGAGCCTCCACGCCTCTCTGCCGACTCTCCGGCGGAGCGTCGGCCTCTGTCCACGGTGTGCCTCGCCCTACACCGGAACGGCATCCGCCTGCCCGAAATGTCTCGCGGCAACCGTTACGAGCCCCGAGCCTGGTGGCGTCAAAATCGACCCCGAGGAGGATGACATCAAGGAGTCGGCGGCCGAGGAAGGTGGGCCGGATGCCGATTGGGTGTTCTATGACGACGATGACAGGGATGGACCGCCCCGGTTTGCTTGACGCGACCCAGGGCGTCGGCTAGGGATGATTGATCACCGTTGAGGCCGGGCCTCGACCCGGACATCTCCTTCGGATCCTGGAAAGGACCGCTCCATGCTCCGCCGATCCCTCCTGGTTTGGCTGGTTCTCGTGTGCGTCGCCGGCCCTCCGGCGCGGGCCCAGTTGCCATTTGCGAGGGATCTGATCCCGGGCCGGACGCCCCTCGAGCGGACTGGGCTTGAGCGAAACTGGTTCTCCGTGATTCCGCTGATCGGTTCCGAACGGCTGGTTCAGATCAGTCGGACATCCGACCTTCTCTTCGCACAGACATCCCACGCCCGGTTGCACACAATTGACCCGGAGACCGGACGTATCCTCTGGTCCGCCGAACTGGGGGGACGCTCGGGTTTCGCCGCCGGTACGGCCGCCAACACGTGGGCCGTTTTTGCCACCAGCGCGAACACACTCTACGGCCTTGATCGTGGGACTGGCCGAATGCTCTGGAAGGTCGACCTGGGTACGCTTCCTTCAAGCACACCTGCCTGCGACGACTCTCGCGTCCTGCTCGGAATGAGCGACGGGATGATCAAGGCCTTCCGGCTGAAGTACCTGGACAACAAGGGGATCGAGCACATCTACGATAAGCCGCTCCCGTTGTGGTCGTACCATGCCGGCAAGGCGATCAAGACTCGGCCGCTCCCAGCCGAGAAACTGATCGCTTTCGGCGGGGGTGACCATAAGGCGTGGGTAGTCCTGGCCGATGATCCGACTGTGATGTATCGCTTCACAACCGGCGGCGCGATTGGCGAGGGACTGGGCGCTTATGGTTCTCGGACCCTGCTGATTCCTTCCGCTGACAAACTCCTCTACGCGACGGACCTCGTGACCGCCAAGCCGCTCTGGAATTTCCCGAGCGGAGCGCCGATTGAGCAGGCCCCGCTGGTCGCCGGCGAAGACATCTACGTGATCAACATTGAGGGGAGCCTTTCCAGCCTCGACCCCAAGACCGGCGAGCCTCGATGGACGATTCCGACCCAGGGTGGCCAGCTTGTTTCGATCTCGCCGACGAAGGTCTATCTCCGCTCGTATAACCGCGATCTCTTCGTCGTGGATCGTACGACCGGTCGAATCGTCATCGATCCGGCGGCGTCTCACCTCCGGGCTGGGCTCAACCTTCGGGAATACCCTCTTTACCTCGTGAACCGATTCAACGACCGAATCTACTTCGGCACGCAATCGGGCCTGGTTCTGGGCCTTCGAGAAGTCGGTCAGGTCCGCCCGCAACTGCTCCGTGACCCGAAGCAGCCTCCGTTTGGCTTCATCCCGTCCGAGGGCATCGAGCTCAACCCGCCGCCGCCACCCGAAACTCCGGCTGAGAACCCTGCCGAACCGGGCGCGGATGCGGGCGCCGCACCCGCCGGAGGAGAGGCTAACCCGCAATCCTGAGCCCGCCTTCAGCATCGACCCATTCCTTCGCCGCCCCATGGCACGCCCATCCTTTACCAGGACGAGCGGGCCATGAGGCGGTTTTTCCTTTCGAACGTCTCCACTTTTCGGGTTGCGGTCCACGTTGCCGTGGAGACCTTTCGGAATCCTCTCGCTTGATACTCGGAATCATCCCGAAATTTTCATGATCGGAATGCGTTCACGCCCGATCGACCGATTCTCACGAAACAGGGATTGTCAAATCAAGTTGTAGGGCGACATCGGCACGGGGATGGTGTTCACCAAAGCCCCCGACGTGGCGAAATAGAACGTCACCAATCCCACCGCACGACGAAAATTGTATACAGCAATTAACTCTTGGGTACGTGATAGCTACTATTGGTCTGGCGGCATGAGAAGCACACAGATTGGTCCGCTAGATGCCCAGGCGATCTGAAATCAACGGGTCGTCTCCTCTTCGCTGTGGTGTTTGAGCAAAAATCGGCAAACGAAACGACTTTTCATGGCTGCCGTCTCCTGGAATAACTCAGAACGAAAACAGTACCTGGAAAGAGAGGCTAATGGTGAATCGCGTCCTGTACATCGCCGCTGCCGCTGTGTTGCTGATGGTCGAACCGGTCCGTGCGGATATCCTCTGGAATTTGCCTGGGGCCCATACTGGAACTCTCGGGACCTCGCAGTCGTTCACTTCCGTGAGCGGGGGCTATGACCTGACGGCCTATGGATACACCTCGACGGAGCAGACTTCGACCCCGCCTCAGTCTCTGACGCTCACCGGCCCGACGGATCTTTACGGCAAGAACGGGGGCTCCGGTGAAACGGGTGTCGGGATCGCGTCCGACACACAGCACGAAGTCAATACGACAAGTGCGGTCGCGCTCGATCTGAGCAAGTCGTATAAGCCGGGTGATGGCAACGTAACGATCACCATCGGCAGCGTTCAAAACACGGAAGGCTTCGCGGTTTTCGGCGGCTCGCTGCCCGTCACCACCCCGACCCTTGGGGCACCCTACAAACTGACCGATTACCTCGGTCAGGTTACCAATAACGGTTCTAACAATACCGTCTACACCTTCACCGTAACGGCGAACGAGATGGCTACTGCTAATGACGTTCTCTATGTGACGGCGACCAGTCACAACGTCGTGATCGAGTCGATCAATATCGCGAGTGTCCCTGAGCCGGGAACGATTACCATGCTGTTGACGGGTCTGGCCTCGGTCACCGGCCTGGGCTGGTATCGTCGCCGCAAGGCGTCCTGAAATCGCTAGCGTTGGCCTAAACACCGTTCCGGTCGACCGAGGGACGCCAGGGTGATCACTGGCGTCCCTCGATTTCGTTTGGTATCAGGTCGCGAGCGTTGAAGCGCCTCACCTGCCCGCGACGGTGGTTTCCGTGATAGACTAGGAGCCGAATGGGTGTGGCCTTGAGGCTCGATGGACTTCCGGAAACTCGTCGATGGTGATGGCAGGATTGATCGACCCGTCCAATCTCCGCGTGGCCGTGGATCTCGGCTCTCGGTCGTACGAGATCCGGGTGGTCTCGGGCCGATCGGGGGAATTCGGCCCATTCGTCCGCGAGGCGCTCGGAGCCTCGTGGGCAGGGCGCTCGTGCCGATCGGCGTTGATCGTCACCGATGAGAATCTTGACGCCCTCGGAGTCGTCGAAACCTATCGCGACGGACTGGCGGGTGTCGGGATCGAGCCGGCCGTGGCGGTTGTCCCACCGGGTGAGTCGAGCAAGTCGATGGCGTCGGTCTCGAAGCTCTACGATCGACTCATCGAGCGGAAGTCCGACCGCCACACGGCGATTGTCGCGATCGGTGGCGGCGTGATCGGCGACCTCGCCGGCTTCGTGGCCGCAACCTACGCCCGAGGCGTTCCGCTGGTGATGGTCCCGACGACGCTCCTGGCCCAGGTGGACAGTTCGGTCGGCGGGAAGGTCGGCGTTAATCATCCCGGCGCCAAGAACATCATCGGAGCGTTCCACCAGCCGGCCTGTGTGTGGATTGAGACCGACGCTCTGCGAACGCTCCCGGATCGGGAACTGCGGTGCGGGTTGGCCGAGGTTGTGAAGTACGGTGTGATCCTCGATAGTGCCTTCTTCGAGGAGCTCGAAGGCACGGTCGGACCGATCCTCAATGGCGATCCCCGGGTGCTCCGCCGGATTGTGGCTAGGAGTTGCGAGCTGAAGGCGGAGGTCGTCTCGAAGGACGAGCGTGAAGAGACCGGCCTTCGCGCCGTCCTCAATTTCGGGCATACCATCGGCCACGCGATCGAGTCGGTCGCCGGCTACGACGGTCCGTTTCGTCACGGCGAGGCGGTCGCAGTTGGAATGGTCGCCGAGGCTCGCCTGGCGGCCCGGCTTGGATGGATCGGGCCCGATGTTGTCGACCGGATCGTCGGGCTGCTCGACCGCCTCGGCCTGCCAACGTCCGCCGAGGGGCTCGACCCCGACCGGCTACTCGAGGCGATGGGACGCGACAAGAAGAATCAGGGCGGCCGGATTCGGTTTATCCTGCCCCGGTCAATTGGGCGGGTTGAAATGACCGACGCCGCGGGCGGCGAGGACATCCTGACTGTACTAGGCCGGCCCTGAGAAGGATCGACTCCGATGGTGGAAGCGGACCCGTCCCCGGAATCCCCGCCCTCCGATCTCAACTTGCTCGACTTGCTCCGTCTCTCGATGGTCCCTGGAGTCGGGCCGCAGACCTCGCGAGCGCTTCTGGCACGGTTCGGCTCGCCTGCACGGGTCCTTTCGGCGACCATCGCCGAGCTAAAGGGGGTACCAAACGTCGGCCCGAAACTGGCCGAGAAAATCGCCCGGGCCCGGCAGGATCACGATGCCGAGGCGGAACTGGCCCTCTGCCAACGGTCGAACGTCCGCATCCTGGCCCGCAAGCATCCCGAGTATCCGCCTCCGCTGGAGAACATCCCCGACCCTCCGGCGCTGCTCTATTGCAAGGGAATACTCGAACCACGCGACCAGATCGCTATCGCGATCGTCGGCTCCAGGCACGGGAGCCCTTACGGGATGCGTGTCGCCGAGCGGCTGGCATCCGGCCTGGCGCGGGTAGGGGTCACGGTCATCTCAGGTCTGGCTCGCGGGATCGACGCCGCGGCGCACCGGGGTGCCCTCCGAGCTGGCGGGCGGACGATCGCCGTTCTGGCCAACGGACTGGCCTCCGTCTACCCCCCGGAGCACGAAGATCTGGCGAGGGGCGTTGTGGAAGCGGGAGCCCTGATTAGCGAAATGCCGATGCAGCAAATGCCGCTCGCCGGTCTCTTCACCCAGCGTAACCGGGTGATCTCAGGGCTGAGCCTGGGCGTGGTGGTTGTTGAGGCGACGCCGAGGAGCGGTTCCTTATCCACTGCAAATCACGCGATGGAGCAGAACCGCGAGGTCTTCGCCGTGCCAGGGCCGGTCGATAGCCTCAGCAGTCGCGGTTGTCACCGGCTGATCCGCGATGGAGCCCGGCTTGTCGAAACGGTTGACGACATCCTGGAAGAGCTTGGTCCGCTGGTGAAGGAAGTACGAACAGCGCCGGATGAGCCGCCTGTCCGTCACCCTGCCGAGCTAACCCTCACTGATCCCGAGCGATCGCTTCTCGGCCGGCTCGATGATACGCCGACCGGAGTCGATGAACTCATCGCGCAAACCAAAATGACGGCGGCCCAGGTCATGGCGACGCTAAGCGTCCTCGAATTAAAACGGATGGTCCGACGGATGCCCGGACATCGTTTTGTTCGGGCCTGAGACGCCCTTTCCTTTCATCATTGCAAGCGAGGCTCAAGCCACCGAATCAGGTCGTCGAGAACCTGGTCCCGGCCGATTTCGTTGAGCGGTTCGTGAAGCATCTTGGGGTAGAGGAGTAGTGTCTTGTCGTCGCTGCCAAGCCGGTCGTAGAGTTCGCGCGCGGCGGCCGGATCGACAATGGGATCATGCCCTCCGATCACCATCGCGATCGGCGATCGGATCTCCGGGGCCCGGTCAATCAGCATCGTCCCTCCCTTCACCATCCCGAAGAAAAGAGGGGCGCTCATTCGGTTGTGTCGAAGGCGATCGGCGAGGAACTCTCGCTGAATCTCGACATCCCTTGTCAGCCTTTCGACCCTTGTCGCAGCCCGGAGGGTGATCCAGGGAGCATATTGGTTAAGGAACATTCCGATCCGTAGAACCCGTGGAGGGATCGGCATGAGGATCCGGAGCGCGGGGTTCGAGACAATGAAGCCATCGATCGGCAACGGGGGATCGAGCGCTACTCTCAGAACCACCTGGCCACCGTTGGAATGTCCCAGCGCGAATCGAGGGACGTCAGGCCGAGCCCGGGCCGTCCACTCGATGGCGTGGGTAAAATCCGAGACCAGATCCTCGTAACGACGAACGATCCCACGGCGGCCGGAACTCCGGCCGTGGCCACGCAAGTCAAAGGCAACGACCTCGACGTCAAGCGCCTGGCCGATGGCCTCAGCGGTCGCCGCGTAGGTTCCGCCGTGCTCGCCAAAGCCATGAGCGATGACAATGACCCCTCGGGTTGTCGGTCGGCGCCACCAGCGGCCCCTCAGGGTCCGACCGTCGGACGTGGTCAGCGAAACGTCGCGGTGGGACGCCGAAGCAGACGCTCTCCGATGATCGGTCATCATCCCGAACCACTCCCCGGCCGTGGAAAAGCACCCGGACCAGGATCCAGTGTAACGTTCCCCGCGAACGCGCCGAGGGCAATCCGCGGGGCGATCGCATTGGGATCGTTCAGGACTTCCTCGCCTCAGCAATCGCGCGACGGGAATCCGCCAGGCAGGCCCGGATGTCTTCGGCAGGATTCGATGGGTTCTCCTCGTACTCGATCGCCAGGCAATAATCGTAGTGATTTTGGGCCAGAAGCCGGAGCAAATCGACCGTTCGAAGGTCGCCACGGCCGAGGACGGTGAACTCCTTCGCGTCCTTGACATCCTTGAGGTGGACGCCAAAGACTCGATTGCCGAACACCTCGACCGCGTGGACTGGGTCTTCGTGCGATCGAAGGAAATGGCCGGTGTCCACGCAGCATCCGATTTTCGGGTGATGGTCCTTGATCGCCTTCTCGATGGCCGCGATCTTCGAGTAGTGTCGGTCCTCGGGACCATGGTTATGGATGCCGACCGCAATTCCGTATTCCTCGACGAGCTTATCCAGCACGTCGAAGCTGCCCGGCTCGGGACTGGCTGAGAGGTACTTGAGACCCATCGCGTGGGCAAAATCGAAATACTTACGGTTCGCTTTCTCGTTCTTGCCCAGTCCGACCACGCCGTAACCGATCAGAGTGACTCCGGCTGAATCGAGTTGATGCTTCATCGCGGCGATCTGGGCTGGGTCGGTGGTGGTCGGAATGTGGGCGGGATAGGCCTCCCAGAATCGGACACCCAGATCCTTCGTGACGGCGAGAGCCTTCTCGACATCGGGGTGTCCTCCCCTGCTGTATCCGCGGAGGGAATAGCTCTGGAGCCCCATCTTGAATGGGGCGTAGAGATCCTCCTTGATGGAGAAAGCATGAGCTTTGCCACCCATCGCCAGGGCCCCAACCGCCGCGCCCCCGGCCGCCAGCAGGCGGCGCCTGGTCCATTCCTGATCGTTTGCACCCATGCTCATTTCGGTCGTCTCCCAGGTTGTCGCGCCGATCTGCTCCGAAGAGGACTGCGCCGGGACATTCCCCAGTCTGCGAGGCTATCCCAACCGCGGATGCGATTCCAGCCCCTGCCGGGACACGGATAAACGAGAACCGTACGGCGGTGGGCCCTTGAGATGGCGAAAGCGGCTCTGGTAAGATCCACTCCATCCCGATATCTCAACGTCATCCGATCCCTATCTCACACGATCGGTCATCCGGACACGAGGGACGAGCCATGCGACCCCGATCCGAGGTCCTGGGTATCTTGCAACCTGTCGGCGGCGGCGACCCGGTCCCGCTCTACAAAAACGAGATCATCGTCGGACGCAGGCCCTCCTGTGATATCCGGCTGGATTTTGAGAATGTCTCGGGCAAGCACTGCATGCTGCGCCTCCTCAACGGTGTCTGGAACATCAAGGATCTTGGCAGCACCAACGGAACTACTGTCAATGGCGCCCGTCTGACCACCGAACAGAGCGTGATGCCCGACGAGCAATTTGGTATTGCCGGTCACATGTTTACCATCGAGTACGATCCGGCAGGCCCCGAGGCGTTCCTCCATGCTCACAAGGAACTCGATGAGGAGGTTGTGCAGGAGCGGGCGAAGCACTCTCTGATTGACCTTGCCGGCCTTGATACCGACGACGCTCGGATCAAGCCCAAACGCCCAAAAAAGGCGCCGACTGTCATTGAACGGCTCTCGGCCGACGAGGCTGAGTTTGATGACGCCGTCCCTGAGCACTTCGCGGCTCCGAAAAAACCAGTGGCCAAGCCGCCCAGCGACGACGACTTCTTCAAACTCATCGAGGAAGACGTCAAGTAACGCAGGAATCCGGGGTCCAGGCCCGGACCGATCCCAGCGATTTGTCGCTCTCTCCCTTCAGGGATCGATTGAGGTCGGACTCGTGCGTCCTGGGACGCGGTCGCGTCCATCGTGCGCAGTCCGCTCGGTCCTGCCGCTTCCGCTCTTGCAACTTCCCAGGAGTCTGACGCCATGAACGCAACGATCCGGACCGTGCTCGGACTGGGGCTCGTCGCCCTGATCGCTGGCCCTGCCGCCGCTCAGGGCCGAGGGGGTGGGATGTTCGGTCGCGGCAATGCTGCGATCCTTCTGAGCAATGCCAGCGTTCAGAAGGAACTCAAGCTCGACGACGATCAAAAGAAGAAGGCCGAGGAACTTGCCGAGAAGACCCGCGAGAAAATGCAGGAGAATCGCGAGGCAACCCAGGGTCTCGAAGGCGAGGAACGCCGGAACAAGATGATGGAGCTCAACCGAGAACTCGGCGCCGCCACACACAAGGCGATCGCGGAGTTCCTCAAAACGGATCAGGCCCATCGCCTCCACCAGATCGCCCTTCAGCAGCAAGGCGCCATGGCCCTGGCGAACGATCCAGGCGTCGCCAAGAAGCTCAACCTGACCGACTCCCAGAAGGAAGACATTCAGACCATCCAGCAGGAGATGATGCAAGAGATGCGCACCATCTTCCAGGACAGCCAGGGCGACCGAGAGGCAGCCATGAAAAAAATGGGCGAGCTTCGGCAGCAGACCCTCTCCAAGGTCGAGGGCAAGCTCAACGACGAGCAGCGCAAGGCATGGAAGGAGATGCTCGGCGCTCCCTTCGAGGTGAAGTGGGAAGAGAATTGATTCGTGGCGAGACGGAACTCCCCCTCATGCGGGCCCCCGACCCATCTGGGCCGGGGGCTTTTTTGCGCCGAGCCGACCACCGCCACGCGAGCGGTATCTACTCGACCGTCACGCTTTTGGCGAGGTTGCGCGGCTTGTCGATGTCGCAGCCTCGCCGCAACGCCACGTGGTAAGCCAGGAGTTGCAAGGGAACAACCGCCAGCAACGGCTGGATGACTTCGGGTGCCTCGGGGATTGGCAGAAAAATGTCGGCCCGTTCCGCGAGGGTCGAGTCCCCGCGTGTGCCGACGGCCAGTACCATTCCATGCCGCGCCCGGACTTCCTCGACGTTGCTGAGTGTCTTGGCGTGCAGCGAGCCACGGGGCGCGACGAAGATGCAGGGCGTCTCGCGATCGACCAGGGCAATCGGCCCGTGCTTCATCTCGGCGGTCGGATACCCCTCGGCGTGGATATAGCTGATCTCCTTCAGCTTGAGAGCTCCTTCAAGCGCTACTGGGAAGTGGATGTCGCGGCCGAGGTAGAGGGCATTCCGGACGCCGGCAATCCGGTCGGCGGCACGTTCGACCTCCGGCTCCGACTGGAGCGCCTCGCCGATCAGAGCGGGTGCGGAATCGATCGCTTCGACCACCGCCAGACCGTCAGGGAACGAGAGGTGCCGGAGTCGCCCAAGGTAGAGGGCCAGCATGGCCAGCACCGCGACCTGTGCAGAGAATGCCTTGGTACTCGCGACCCCGACCTCGGGCCCAGCGTGAAGGTAAATCCCCCCCTCCGACTCGCGGGCAATCGAGCTACCGACCGTGTTGACGATCGCGAGTGTGAGATGACCACGTCGCCGGGCTTCTCGGAGCGCGCCCAGCGTATCGGCCGTCTCGCCCGATTGGCTGAGAACGAAAACAAGCGTCCGGTCGTCCATCGGTGCATTCCGATAGCGGAACTCGCTGGCGTACTCAACCTCCACCGGCAAATGGGCGAGGCGCTCGATCAGGTATTCACCGACCAGTGCGGCGTGCCAACTCGTCCCGCAGGCGGCAAAGACAATCCGCCGAATGCGGCGGAGTTGGCGGTCCGTAAGGTTCAGTCCGCCAAAAACCGCGGTGGCCTCTCCGCGACGGAGTCGGCCACGGCAGGCATCAACCACGGTCTCCGGCTGCTCGAAGATCTCCTTGATCATGTAGTGCGCGTGGCCACCCAGTTCGACCGCGTCAGGTTTCCAGTCCAGGCGGTCGATCCTCGGCGTGATCGGACCATGCTCGAGGTGCCGCATCTCAAAATGGTCGGGTGTTAACCGGACGACCTCACCGTCCTGAAGGTACGCGACCCGGGCGGTGTGCGGGGCTATGGCCACCGGGTCACTGGCGAGGAAATGCTCTCCCTCGCCAAGCCCAACCACCAGCGGACTCCCAAACCGCGCTCCAATAATTTCCCCGGGATGTTCCGGCGCCACGACTCCGAGCCCGTAAGTTCCCTCCAGTCGCTGCAGGATGCGTCGGACAGCCTCGAAAAGGTCTGTCGTTGACTCCAGTTCACGTGCGATCAGATGCGCGATGACCTCGGTGTCGGTCTGACTCGCGAACGCAAATCCTTGCGATTCCAGCTCACGCCGCAACGCGGAATGATTTTCGATTACGCCGTTGTGGACTACGGCAACACGCCACTCGCCTCCGCGACCACCCAGGTGCGGATGCGCATTGCGGTCACTGGCTGGCCCGTGGGTCGCCCAACGGGTATGGCTAATCCCGGCCCCGCCTGGTGCCGGTTGCTCCTCAACCAGTTCCTCGAGCGCTCGAACTCTTCCGGCCCGCTTCCGGAGAATGAGCCGATCCTCTTCCACGGTGGCCAGCCCGGCGCTATCGTAGCCCCGGTATTCGAGCCTGCGCAGCCCGCCCACCAGGATCGGCGCCGCTCGCTGAGGCCCTGTGTATCCGACAATTCCGCACATGAGCCGCTCCTGAACCTCAGGCAGCTTTTTTCTTCTGGCACATCGTTCGCACGACTCATGCTCCGATTATAGGCGAGGCCACCGCTCCGCGCCGATCGGCAAAGTGACGTTGACACGCCTCCGAGACTCGGCGATAGTGTCGCCCGGACAGAACGGCGGGGTGGAGACCTCGACCGCCTGCCTCCACAACGAAGCGATGCAACGGAGAGGCCGCAAGGACGAGGGCCTGGCGAGTTTCCATCAGCCCGTCTCGCCTTCCGGCCGGATTCACGCCCGCACCAACTCGACGTTCCAGGCGCGACTCGAGCCACCAAGGATGGAGCTTGCGATGCGAATTCTCGTCACCGGCGGGGCCGGTTACGTCGGGTCCACCCTCGTCCCCATGCTGCTCGAGCAGGGACATCGGGTCCGCGTCCTCGACAACCTGAAGTTCGGCGGCCATGGCCTCTTGCCCTGCTGCTCGAACCGCTTCTTCGAGTTGGTCCGTGGCGACGTTACCGATGCCGCTGCCGTGAAGTCGGCCCTCGACGGTGTCGAGGCCATCATTCACCTCGCCGCCATCGTCGGCTATCCGGCCTGCAAGAAAGAGCCGCAGCTCGCCCAGGCCGTCAACGTCGACGGCACCGCCAACCTCCTTCGTCTCCGTAAGCCCGATCAGCGTTTTGTCTTCGCCTCCACAGGAAGCATCTACGGATCGATTCCTGATTACGTTTGCAATGAAGACACTCCACGCTCCCCGATCACGCTTTATGGCGAGACCAAGGCGACGGCCGAACAGATGGTTCTCGATGCCGGAAACGGCATCGCCTACCGGTTCGCGACGGCCTTCGGCGTCAGCAACCGGATGCGTCTTGACCTGATGCCGAACGACTTCACCTACCAGGCCGTCAAGAACCGAAACCTGATCGTTTACGAGGGTGGCTTCAAGCGGACCTTCGTCCATGTTCGCGACATGGCCCGCTCGTTCATCTTTGCCCTCGAGCGGTGGGACGAAGTTAAGGACGACGTCTACAACGTCGGCCACGAGACGATGAACTTCACCAAGGAAGACGTGGCTCGCAAGATCCTTGAGCACGTCGACTACTACCTTCACTTTGCGGAGGTCGGCAGCGACGCCGACCAGCGCAACTACGAGGTCTCCTACGAGAAGATCCGCAAGAAGGGCTTCGAGACGACCGTCGACCTCGACCGCGGGATCTCCGAACTCGTTCGTGCTGCCAAGCTGATCGAGTTCCAGAATCCGTTCGCCAACGTCTGACCCACCATGACGGCGGGGCGTCGCCTGACCAGGTGACGCCCCGCTGGTCCTCATCGAGAATCCACCGCGCGTCCGCGCAGCACACGTCATGGACGACCCCTTCGACCTGGTATGCCGGAGCGTTATAGTGAGCCCGCGCCGATGGCTGACCCACGGATGGCAATCGATCACTCGCACCTCGAAATCGGCCCCGCGACGGGCTGTCGAACCACCTGAAGCGCAGGTGCCGCCCGCTCCACATGTCGCCCCGATGCTCGCGACCAGCGGACGCGGTAAGAAAATCCTGTTTATCAATCAGTATTACTGGCCCGATCACGCCTCGACCGCGCAGCATCTCAACGACCTCGCCGCGACAATGGCTGCTCACGGCCACGAGTGCCACGTTCTCTGCGCACGGGGACGTTACCAGCCTGGCGAGCCGATTCCGCCAGCACATGAAGTCCACGAGGGCGTCACGATTCACCGGGTTCGCGCCACCTCGCTCGGCCGACGCGGGACACTCGCCCGGATGACGGACTACCTCAGTTTCTACGCCGGCGCGTTCGTCAAGGCGATCGCCATGCCGAAGTTCGACGCAGTCGTCACGTTGACCACTCCACCGATCATTGGCCTGGTCGGAACGATCCTTCAGACGCTGAAGGGCTCTCGGCACGTCTACTGGAGCATGGATCTTCACCCCGACGCCAGCCTCGCGCTCGGTCGGATGTCGCCCAAAAGCCGGGTCGTCCGCGTGCTCGACTGGCTTGCGTCCGTCGTCTACCGGCGGGCCGATCGCGTGGTCGTCCTGGGGCCCTACATGGCCGATCGGGTGATGCAAAAGGGCGTCGCCGACAATCGAATTCGGACCATCCCCGTCTGGAGCCGCCGCGAGGAGATCTATCCGATCCCCCACGATTCCAATGAGATGCGCCGATCCCTCGGGCTGGAAAACGCCTTCGTCGCCATGTATTCGGGTAATCTCGGACTCGCCCACACCTTCGATGAGTTCCTCGAAGCAGCACGGCGACTTCGAAGTCGCTCCGACATCGTCTTCCTCTTCGCCGGCGCCGGTCCAAGGCTCGCCGAGGTCCGTGAGGCACAGAATCGAGAGCAGCTCGAAAATATTCGCTTCCTGGGATATGTGCCGCGTGAAGAGCTTCATATGTCGCTCTCCGTGGCCGACGTCCACCTGATCTCCATGCGTCCCGAGATGACTGGGATCGTCGTACCAGGGAAGCTTTACGGAATCATGGCCGCGGGGCGACCGGCGGTCTTTGTTGGTCCTGCCCATTGTGAGTCGGCCGATGCAATTCGAGACGCTGGTTGCGGGGTCACGCTTGACCGAGGCGATGTGGAGGGGCTTGTCAAAGCTCTCACCAATCTGGCTGACGACGCCTCCCTGGTCCGCAAGATGGGCGATCGTGGTCGCTCCGCCTTTTTGGCTGGATTCGAGCGGGAGTTCTGCTGCGAGCAGTGGTGCAAGCTGATTGAGGAAGTTGTCGGCGCCCCGACCGTCGCTCTCCCCGCGGGTCGCATGACCCACGGACGTCCCATCGCGTCGAGTCTCCGCTGATCCAGGCTTGCGAATCACCAAGAGGAGCGAATCCATGAGAGCATCCCTCCCCTGCACTGTTGCCGCGGTCGTATTCCTCGGGTCGCCAGCCTCGTTCGCCGCGGAGCCGCCTGCAGCGGGCGTCGCCGAGATCCAGGCTCGGCACGACCGGGCTCTCGTCCGCGAGCTTTCCGAATATGTGATCGCCCACCCGAAGGCCGCCGATCGCGACCAGGCCTATGCGGCCCTCTTCAACAAGGCCATCGAGCACGACTGGTTCGCCGAGGTCGAAGATCTGGGGCGAAAGTACGTTCAGACGGATCCCAACGGGCCAGTCAAGGCGCTGGCGCAGATCGTTGTGACGATGGCCAGGGCTGAGGCCGGCCGGTACGACGAGGCCCTCGTCCGATTCCGCGATCTGGTCAAGGGACTCGATGCCACCGAGGCCCAGGAAGAGTTCATCCGAACCTTCTCCGACGAGTTCACTGCCCGTTCCCTCGCGGCTGGCGAGTACGACGTCGCTCGCCAGGCCATGGCCGCCGTGCTCGACCGGTTCGGCGAGATCGAGGCCGTCCGACAGAAGATCCAGCAGGATCTGAAACGGCTGGATCTTGTCGGTAAGACAGTGCCGAGCTTCTCGGCGGAGGACGTTCAGGGTAAACCTGTTCGTAGTAGCGATTTTCGGGGTAAGTATGTTCTGATCGATTTCTGGGCGACCTGGTGCGGGCCATGTGTCGCGGAATTGCCAAGGCTTCAAGCAGCCTATCAATCTTATCACGCAGATGGTCTCGAAATCGTCGGCGTGAGCCTCGACGAGTCGAAGGATGCGGTCCTCGAATTCGCACGGGCGCGGAAGGTTACCTGGCCGCAGGTCCACAACGCCGGCGCATCGAGCGACCTCGTGCAGGCGTTCGGCGTTTCCGCAATCCCAGCGACGTACCTGATCGATCCACAAGGAACCATTCTCCGAATCGATCTCCGGGGCCAGGCGCTCGAGGACACACTCGCCCGGATCTTCCGAAAGCCGGGTGCATCCCGCGGATGAGGACGTCCGACCACTTGGCAACGGATCGGTTGACGTGTATGCTTGTGGACGCATTCGTGCGATTCTCGAAGCGTCCCGAGACCGAGGAAGAGGCATGGCGATGGGATCGATTCGCTCCTCGGCCGCAGTTGTGGCCATCGTCACGACGGCCCTGATCGCGTGGGGAGTCACCGGTCCGTTGCTCGATGCCATGGGACAGGAGCGATCGATTACCTCAGGGCATCGGTCATCGATCGTGGCGCTGGCGAGGCTCCTACCGGCTACCGGATTGATCGAGGTCGGTATCCGGCCGGGAATACGGGTCGTTGAGCTGAAGGTCAAGGAAGGTGACGACGTCTCAGCCGGTGACCTCCTTGCGATCCTTGAAGGGCACGATGCTGCCCGAATTCAGCTCGACCTCGTCCTTTCGAAGAAGGAACGGGCCGATCACGATCGGGCCGCCCGCCTCGCCGCCGCGCGCAAGGCCGCCGAATCGAGCCGACGCCGGTACGACGAGGCGAAGAAGCTGTACGACCAGTTTGGTGCCACCCTCAAGGGGAAGGATCGGTACGACGCGGAACTTGCTCTTTATCAGGTCGAGATGCAGGCCATCCGCTCCCAGCTCGACCTCGAACTGGCTCAGGGCCCCAAATCGAAGGATCTTGACGGCACAATTGGTCAGGCTGAGGTCGATTTGGCGGCCTCCGCTCTGCGAGCAACCGAGATTCATGCCCCGTCGGCGGGGCGGATTCTCCGGACCCTCGCCG
Source organism: Planctomycetales bacterium (assembly GCA_027449865.1). GTDB lineage: Bacteria > Planctomycetota > Planctomycetia > Isosphaerales > Isosphaeraceae > JAKAUH01. The sequence continues at coordinate 13,387 of DAIDKV010000161.1, read as the reverse complement.
CGCCCGGCGAGATCAGCAGCGGGGCGTTGCTCGTGATGGGCGATCTCTCATCGATGGTCGCGAAGGCGGAAGTCTATCAGGCCGATATACCCCGAATTCAGCCTGGTGATCCGGCAGAGGTCGACATTCTCGGCACCAGGGTTGCGGGAAGTGTGACACGGGTAGGAGCGATCGTCGGCAAGAATCAACTCATAAGCCTTGACCCGAGGGCGCCTCGCGACCTTCGAATCGTCGAGGTAACGATCCTGCTGGAGCGGTCAGGACCGGCGAGCCAGTTTGTCGAGATGGAAGTGGACTCCGAGATTCGTCCATCGAACACCAGCGGATCGTCACGATGAGTGCCGGTCTTCCGACGCCTCCACTGGCCCTTCGAAACGTCCGACACGGCGGCTCGAAAACCTTCGCCGCCATTGGGGGTGTCGCCTTCGCCATTACGATGGTCTTGCTGCAGCTAGGCTTCTACCACGCCGTTGAGATCACCGCAACGCATATCTACGAGCAGATCGATTTCGATGTTGTGCTTCTCGCCGCGACCTACGACCAGTTTTTCGCGCCCGGAGAATTCCCGAAAGAGCGGCTCCGGCAGGCGAGGTCGCTGGAGAGAGTGGCCTCGGCTTCTCCCCTGTACGCCACTTTTAACCTCTGGCGATGCCCGCCTTATCCGCTCGACGAGTCGGAAGCGATGTCCGACGACGATCCACCTGAGCCGGGCCCGCTCCGCCGATGGCTCCTCGGCGATCGCCTGCCTCGTCCGCTCAAGCGTCGAGAATTGCTCGTGCTCGGCATCGCGCTCGACTCCAACCCGTTCACGGGTCCGGTTCGGCGAGCGATTGAAGAGGCGAGGCCGAGGCTCCAGATCCCGCGAAATGTCCTTCTCGACGAGCTCTCCAACCTGGATTTCGGATGGCCGATGGTCGGGCGATTCGATGGCTGGGAGATGGGCCGGACGTCCGTCCGAGTGGTCGGTGGCTTCCCGATGCTCCGTGGCTTTGCGGCCGACGGAATCGCGATCTGCGATGATGCCAACTTCGCCAGGCTTTGCGAGCGACCATCGACCGAGGTAGTCCAATTCGGATTCCTCAAACTCCGGAACAGCGAGACAGCGGTGGTTGAGGCCGCCTGTCGTGAGTTGCGAGCCACTCTCCCTCCCGACGTCGTGCCAAGGAGTCGCGATGAGATCCTCCGGCGAGAGTCGGAGCACTGGGTGGGTCAGACGGCCACCGGTAAGCTCTTCGCTTTCGGGGTTTTGATCGCGACGATTGTGGCCTCGGTGGTGATCTATCAGGTCCTCTCGAACGATGTCCGCGATCATCTGGCCGAATACGCGACACTCAAGGCAATGGGCCATTCCAATGCTTACCTGTCGCGGGTGGTGATCGAGCAGGCGATGATTTATGCGGGTGTGGCCTACCTGGTCGCGGTGGTTCTCGGATTCGTCCTCTACCGGGCAACGGAAGCCCTGGCCGGTATCCCAATGCGACTGACGCCCGGCATCCTTGGCCTGTCGCTCCTGATCGCCTCGGTCATCGGACTGGTTTCGGCGATCTTCACCGTGGAGAAAGTCTGGCGTGCCGATCCGGCCAACCTCTTTTGAAGGTTTCGCCGTGGAGTTGCAGCCGTTATCCTGGTGAGTAGAGCGGCGCTGGTACATATGGGTGAGTCAGGTGATCAACATGGGTGAGGTCGATCGGCGGGCGGATGGTCGACACGCCGGTGAGGGCGCACCCGAGGGGGCGTCGGCCTGGGATCCTCATCAGGTCGAGGAGGAGCGGCTCGGTCTCGCTGTCGATGCTGCCGAACTGGGGCTATGGGACTGGGACATTCGGGCCGGATCGGTTCACTGGAACGAGCATCACGAGCGAATCTTCGGCTATGAGCCCGGGAATCCAAACCGGCATTACCGGGACTTCGCGGATCGGGTCCACCCCGACGAGCTCGAGATCGTTGAATCGGCACTGCTAGGCAGTCTGCGAGAGCGCCGCGATTATCGGCTGGAGCACCGGATCGTTCGGTCTGATGGGAGCATTCGCTGGATTGAAACGTTCGGCCGGTATTACTTCGGAGCGAACGGCGAGGCCGTACGGATGGTCGGTGTCTGCCGCGACGTGACCGATCGCAAGCAGGCCGCGCAGGAAATCGCCGAACTGAACCGCGACCTTCAGCGTCGCGTTGCTGAGTTCCGGGCACTGCTCGACGTGATTCCCATGGGAATTGCGGTGGCCGAGTCGCCCGATTGTCGGCGTGTCTGGAGTAATTCGGCCCTGACACGGCTTCTGGGTCTCCCTCCAGAAGCCAACATCTCGCTCAGCGCCCCGATTGAGGAGAACCCGGGTTACCGGGTCTTTCTGGAAGGACGCGAAGCACAGCCCGGCGAGCTTCCGCTCCAGAGAGCCATCGCGACCGGTCGGGAGGTCCGCTCGGTCAAGCAGGAACTCCGGCTGACGGATGGGTCATCGATCGCGATGCTCGGACACGCCGTTCCGCTCTTCGATGAATCAGGGCGGATTCGAGGCGGGCTCTACGCGGGTGTCGACATTACCGAACCGGAGAGGATCGAGCAGGCACTCCGCGAGGCGAATCTTCGGCTGCGAGCCGTCTTCAATCAGCAGTTTCAGTATATGGCGATCCTCTCGCCCGATGGAACGATGCTCGACGCCAACGAGAACTGTTTTCGCGCCACCGGTCACCGTCGCGAGGACGCCATCGGCCGGAAACTCTGGGACGGACCCTGGTGGACCCGACTCTCCGACATGCAGGAACGATGGCGCGACTTCATCGCCCGGGCCCTCGCCTCGGAGGGTCCTGTGACGGGCGAGATCGTGTATCGGGTGGCCGACGGGACGATCCGGCACGGGTCCATCGTTGTGACCGGTCTTCGCGACGACACCGGACAGGTGACCTCGCTGGTTGTGGAGGGCCGCGATGATACCGACCGGCTCTCGGTCGAGGCCGCGCTTCTCGCCAGCGAGGAGCGATGGCGGACAATGGCCGAAGCCCTGCCCAACCTGCTCTGGACCGACCTTCCCGATGGTCAGTGCGACTGGCTGAGCAGTCAGTTGGGGAAATATACCGGCATTCCTGAGCAGAAGTTGCTGGGTCTGCGCTGGCTGGAAGAAGTGATCCACCCCGACGACCGCGACCATGTGGCCGCCTGCTGGCGGGCCGCCTGCGACGACCAGGATGATTATGATCTGGAGTATCGCATCCGTCGCCACGACGGCGAATATCGATGGTTCAAAACCCGAGGCGTCCCGATCCGGGACGATCGCGGCAAGATCGTCTACTGGTTTGGAACCTGCACCGATATCGAAGACCAGAAGCGGGCTGAGGCCGCACTCCAGGAAGCGGATCGCCGAAAGGACGAATTTCTCGCCACCCTCGCCCACGAACTGCGTAATCCGCTGGCCCCCATTCGCAACTCCCTTCAAATCCTGCGCATGCCTGGCGTCGACCAATCAATGACCGATCAGTCGCTCGGGATGATGGAACGCCAGTTGCACCACCTCGTTCGCCTGGTTGATGACCTGCTCGACGTCTCCCGGGTGATGCGGGGCAAGATCAATCTCCATGTCGAACGTATCGACCTCGCACGGGTGGTGGCCCATGGGGTCGAGACGGCGCAGCCGCTCATTGCCTCGAAGAGCCAGCAGCTCTCGATCCTTCTTCCCGATGTGCCGATCGTTTTCGATGTCGACCCGGTTCGGCTGGCGCAGGTGGTCGGCAATCTCCTCACCAACGCCGCCAAGTACACCGAGCCCGGCGGTCGGATTGAACTGTCCGCTTCGCGAGAGGTCAACCAGGTCGTACTCCGCATTCGGGACAACGGAATCGGAATCCAGCCCGACATGCTCCGTCAGGTTTTCCGACTCTTCGTCCAGGCCGATCACGCCCTCACCCGTTCCCAGGGCGGGCTCGGTATCGGCCTCACCCTGGTCAAGAATCTGGTCGAGCTTCATGGAGGTAGTGTCGAGGCGCGAAGCGACGGGCCAGGACGCGGCTCGGAGTTCGTCGTCCGGCTTCCGCTCGGCACGATGACCCGGCCATCCGTCTCCGTTGAAGGACCGATTCCATGAGAGCGGTTCCCCCAACTGCCGACCCGCCACACCGCGTCCCGCTCGCCTGGCGCAACCTCACTGAGAATCGCCTGCGACTCCTGGCGTCGGTGGCAGGAACCGCGTTCGCGGTGACTCTGATGTTCATGGAGCGCGGGTTCCAGCGGTCGCTTCTGGAGAGCATGGTTGGACTGATCCGCCACCTTGACGGCGATCTGATGATCGTCAGCCGGACGCTCTACACACTCTCCGTCCCCTACGACTTTCCCAGGCGCAGGCTGGAGCAGGCACGGTCCTATCAAGGGGTCGAGAGTGCCGTGCCTGTTTCTATCGAGACCCGGCGAACGTTCTGGCGGAACATCAAGGATGGGCTCCCGCGGCCGATCCGCGTGGTCGCGTATCCGCCAGACTCCGACGCCATCAACCTGCCTGCGATCGTGAGCGAGCGTCGGCAATGGGCCCGACCAGGGGTCGCGATGGCCGACCGCCGCTCGCGTTCGGATCGACTCGGGCCTCTGGGACCAGGCACGACCTCGGAGCTCTCGGGAAAGACGGTTCGGATCTCCTCGAACTTCGATCTGGGGGCCGACTATCAGAGCGATGGAACGCTGGTGATGAGTGAGGCGGGCCTCGCTCGAATCCTTCCCGACCGTCGAGGCCTGACTGCGGGGGACGACCGCGTCACGGTCGGGCTGATTCGGCTCCGGCCGGGAGTCGACGCTGACCGCGTTCGTGACAAGATGCGCGCGGGCCTCCCTCCCGACGTGCGCGTTCTGACGAAACGCGGTCTCATCGACCGCGAGCAGGGCTTCTGGGATCACGTCGCGCCGATCGGAACGGTTTTCACGATTGGCGTGGTGATGGGTTTTATCGTTGGGCTTGCGATCTGTTATCAGGTACTCTTTTCGGACATCAGCGAGCGACTCGCCGAGTTTGCCACTCTCAAGGCGATGGGATATTCGGATCTCCGGCTCTTCCGAATCGTGGTGGCGCAGTCGGTTTACCTGGCGATGCTCGGGTATGCCTGCGGCCTGATCGTGAGCCTTGGACTCTTCCGGCTCGTGCACAATTCGACCGGATTACCCATGGATCTGAGTCCCGCCGAGGCCCTCGGGATTCTCGGGTTAACGGTCCTGATGTGCGTCGTCTCGGGTACCTTCGCCGCTCGCCGTCTTGCCTCCGCCGACCCAGCCCAGCTTTTTCAATGAGCAAGGCCCACCGAATTTCCCGTGTCTGGAAGGCGATCCATGAGCGACGCGGCCGAATCGCATGACCAGGGCCCCGAGCCCACACAGACCAACCTGGCCGTCGCCCGGCCTATCGTCAAGGACCTGGCGATCGCGGCCGAGGAGGTTAGCTACTGGTTTGGTGAGGGAGACGCACGCACACAGGTTCTCTTCGACAATTCGCTCCAGATCGGCCGAGGTGAAGTCGTCATCATGACCGGTCCGTCAGGGTCTGGAAAAACCACGCTTTTGACTCTGATCGGGGCCCTGAGGAGAATCCAGCACGGACGGATCTCGGTGATGGGACGCGACGTCGGTGCTCTTGGAGAGGCCGATGCCGTGGCGCTCCGGACGAACATCGGGTTCATCTTTCAAAGCCACAACCTGTTCACGTCGCTAACCGCGATGGAGAACGTCCGGATGGCGACCGCCTTGAAGCGTGGGTCGATCCGCGAGATGAACGACCGCTGCGCTGGGCTCCTCGGAAGGCTCGGCCTGAGTGAACGGCTCGACCACCTTCCCGCGCAGCTTTCGGGAGGGCAGCGTCAACGCGTCGCGATTGCTCGGGCTCTCGTCAATTCCCCGGGGCTGGTGCTGGCCGACGAACCGACCGCGGCGCTCGACGCCGAATCGGGAAGGGTTGTTCTGGAACTTCTCCGCCAGCTTGCCGACGGTCCTGCCCGTACGACGGTTCTCATCGTCACACACGATCAGCGCGTGATCGACCACGCCGACCGGGTCGTCAACATGATTGGCGGGCGGATCGTCGCCAACACGATGACGCGGACGGCCGTTCGGATTGCCCGCGCGCTGGCACAGTCGGAGATCTTGAAGGGTCTGAGCGAGGCGACGCTCACCCGAATCGCCAATGTCATGACCGTCGAGACCCGGGAAGCGGGCCAGACGATTGTGCGCGAGGGCGAGCCCGGTGATCGATACTACCTGATCGGGTCCGGCGTCGCTGTCGCGAGCAGGGAAGGTCACTATCAGGACGAGCTCTATTACGGCGAGGGCTTCGGGCGGATCACGTCGTTCTTCGGCCGTCTCGTCGAGCAAACGGTTTCTGCCAAGACGGAGATGGAGCTTTACGTCCTGAGCGAGCCGGATTTTCGTCGTGTCCTGGAGGCTGATAAGAGCTTCGAGAGCCGGGTTCGCTCGCTCCTGATGGCGATGAACCCGGCCCAGTGAAGTCCCGGAGAGGCAGGTTCACGCGTTTTAGGCGGTGGCCTCGAGCTGGACGAGCGCCGCGGTCGCGGCGGCATGCTTGCGGATGTCCTCGGTGATGCGCATCGAGCAGAACTTCGGTCCGCACATGCTGCAGAAGGCGGCCGTCTTGAAGGCATCCTGCGGCAAGGTTTCGTCGTGCATTCGGCGTGCGGTCTCCGGGTCAAGCGAGAGCCGGAACTGTTCCTCCCAGTTGAACGAGTAGCGGGCCCGGCTGAGGGCGTCGTCGCGGTCGCGGGCGCCCGGGCGATGCCGAGCCAGGTCCGCGGCGTGCGCCGCGATCTTGTAGGCGATCACACCCTGGCGGACGTCTTCAACCTCGGGAAGCCCCAGATGCTCCTTGGGCGTCACGTAGCAGAGCATGCTGGCGCCGTGCCAGCCGGCCAGGGCGGCGCCGATCGCCGAGGTGATGTGGTCGTAGCCGGGGGCCACGTCGGTCACCAGCGGGCCGAGGACGTAGAACGGAGCCTCGTTGCATTCGATCGCCTGCTTCTCCATGTTCATGGCGATCTGGTCCATCGGGACGTGCCCTGGACCCTCGACCATCACCTGACAGCCGAGTTCCTGGGCACGCCGGGTCAACTCGCCCAGGGTGCGCAGCTCGGCGAACTGGGCGGCGTCGGAGGCGTCCGCGATGCTGCCGGGGCGGAGGCTGTCGCCCAGGCTGAACGAGACGTCGTACTGCCGCATGATCTCGCAGAGCTCATCAAAGTGCGTGTAGAACGGGTTCTCCTGATTATGCGCGATCATCCACTGCGCCATCAGCGAGCCACCACGCGAGACAATCCCGGTGAGGCGGTGGGCCGTCAGCGGGATGTAATCGCGGAGAATCCCGGCGTGGATCGTCATGTAGTCGACCCCCTGGCGGGCCTGGTGCTCGATCATGTCGAGCATGTTGCGGGGGGTGAGGTCCTCGACCCGTTTGACGCCCTGGATCGCCTGATAGATCGGGACGGTGCCGACGGGAACTGGGCTCGCGGCGAGGATCTGGCGACGAATGGCGTCGATGTTGCCGCCGGTGGAGAGGTCCATCACCGTGTCGGCGCCGAGATCGACGGCCATCTTCAGCTTGGCGAGCTCGTTATCGATGTTCGAGGTCACCGCCGAATTGCCGATGTTCGCGTTGATCTTGCACTTCGCCTTGATGCCGATGGCCATCGGCTGGAGGCCCAGCCCGAGGTGGACGGTATTGGCCGGGATGATCATCCGACCGCGCGCGATCTCGGCTCGGACCAACTCGGGTTCGAGCTGCTCGCGCCGGGCGACGAACGCCATCTCGTCGGAGACGATCCCCTCACGGGCCATTTCGATCTGCGTCATGATGCCAGTTCACCCTTGGGGACGGATCCGCTTGGGCCGTCGGCCTCCGCACGCGTGGAAGGGCGTCGGCCCCGGATCGCATTCTACGGTTCTACCATCTCGGGCGGCATTCCGTAAGTCGGTGTCGAGCCCGGATCGACGGCGGGGAGCCAGCTTGTTGCCTCCGCTACCAACGGAGCGACCGGCGCAGCCATCGCGAGGCGTCCGGCGCTGGGATTTCCGCGGCCTGGGGGCTGGGCCACCGCGGTGACCGGATCCGATATAAAGGGCGTCACGGCGGCTCCCCCGATGGGAAAGCCGAATGATAAGGGCCTGGGAAGAAGTGGGAGCCGGCCGCCGGGCGGTCCTTTGGGACCGTCGCCGACACGGGACAGCTTGCCACGGTCCCGGAAGGAGCCAGATTCGACAAGGACGGCCGATGCCGACTCGGCCGGGTGCCGCCCGTTGGGGCGCGGGCCGACCGACCATCAAGGAGGTAACCAGGAAGTGAACATCCTTACGACCCGCTTCGGGCTGATCCAGGCCTGCGAGACGGACGTCATCACGATACCGGAAGGACTGCTGGGCTTCCACTCGTTCATTCACTATGTCCTTCTGCCCGATCCGGTCGTGATGGGCCTCTCCTGGTTGCAGAGCCTCACCGCGCCCGAACTCGCCTTCGCGCTGATCGCTCCGCCGATGGCCGTGGGCGATTACCGCGTCGAGATCCGACAGGGAGACCGCTCCGCTCTCGAACTGGACGACGAACGATCGGCCCTGATCTACGTCATCCTCAACCGGGCTGACGGCGGTGGACTGACTGTCAATTTGCAAGGGCCTCTGGTCTTCAACCCGGTCCGGCGCCTGGGACGGCAACTCGTCCTCACCAGCAGCCGATATCCGGTCCGTTTCCCCCTCGAAGCGGCCCACGCCGCCCCCAACCTGCTGCCCGGGCCCGCCGCGCTCCGCGCGACCGCCTGATCCGGGCCGCCTCTCTTCGTAGTATCCATGACGACGTGACACCCCCAGCTCCGTCGTGGTCACCGAGGGCGTGGGCAGCGTGATCAGGGATGGTCGCGGGCCGCGCTGGCAGGAGGAAGGAGCCGTAAACGATGCTGGTCCTGTCCCGACACCGCGACGAAAGTATCATCATTGGCGATGATATCGTCATCACCGTGGTGGACATTCGGGGAGATAAGGTTCGACTGGGGATCGCGGCCCCGATCGAGATCTCCGTGCACCGACAAGAGGTGTATGAGGCCATCCAGCGCGAGAATCGCCAGGCGAGTCGGCTGGAACCTCAGGACGCTCGGCAAATCGAGCGACTGAATCAGCCGCTACGCCGCGAGGTGCGCCGGTCTCGCCCCGAGCCGAACTGAACCGACCCTCGGCCCCGTCCGTACCGGCCCCACCGCACCTCGGGGCCGACCGACCGACTGGGCCGGCCGACGAATCTGCTCCCGACGAGGCGGCGCCGGACGGGTTATCCCGCCGTCGGCGTCGCCTCGCTCTCTTTTCCTCTCCCCTGGCCCAAGGAACCCTTCAAAGAGCGATCCCGTTCAGGCGTTCAGGGTAGCTCGATGATCTCGTCTTCCTCGTCGTCGAGGATTTCGAACTGAAAATCGTCGATGACAGGAGGTGAGGCAACCAGACTGCGCGACGGCTCAGGGAAGCCGACCGGCACCTCTACCTTCGCCGCCGGCCACGGACCCGTCGAGGTTCCGCCCCCTGCGCCCTCGGTCTCTGGCCGCGATCCATTCCGACCACCGTTCCGAGCTTTTGCCTGGTATTGCTCGGACGGAGACGGCATGTCGTCAGGCCCAAGGTAGATACGGAGCTTGTACGCCCCCAGACTGATACGATCGTCCGGCAGCAAGGCGGCCCATCGAATCTTTTGACCCTTCACCTTCGTCCCGTTCGTCGTCGCCAGGTCGCGGATCACCAGCAATCCGTCCGTTTTCACCAGAACGCAGTGCCGCTTCGAAAGACTTCGATTCGGGATCACCACGTCGCAGTATTCGCGTCGCCCGACCACCGTCACATCCCGGACGACCGGAATCGGCGGATCACCATTCTCCGGAACGAGTTCCGCTTTCATCTCCGCCCCCCAAAGCCACGTCAGGCGAACAGCCGGGTCCACGCCTATTCTCGCCGTTTCCCTCCTGAATCTTAATCCATCCTCGGCCCTCCGGCAAGCAGACCGGGCGCCTGGATGCACGCCTTCGTGACCCGGGGAAGGTCATGATCGAGGCGGTTCGGATTGTCTGGCAAGGGAATTGCGATTATGAATGCCGGCCGAACGGGCGTTTCCTCGTCGAAGTGAGCGACCTAAAGACCCGGCACCGGCCTGTCCGGTGAGGAAAAGCGATCCGATGAAAAGCCGACGACGACCGCAGATCGAGGGACTTGAAGGCCGGAGCCTGCTCTCGGGCCTATCAACCACCCTTACGTCAAGTGCCCCAGTCGCCGCGCCGGGGCAGCCGGTCACTTTCACTCTCCAGGAAACCAATCATTCCTCGCAGCCGATAACGGTGGACCAGGGGCCAAGTCTCGACGGATTCGAGGTCCAGCAGGCCGGTCGGACGATCTGGCAATCGAACGCGGGAATTCAGCCGATGTTCGTCACGGCTCAGACACTCCAGCCTGGCCAGTCGCTCACCCTTTCCGCCACCTGGAACGGCAAGGCTCAGGATGGTTCGGCCCCTCCCGCCGGGACATATACGGTCGTCAACCAGATGGCTCCGCAGGCAACCACCACGGTGAAGGTCGGAGCAGGCGAGACGGCCTCCACTCCTTCATCCTCGGCCGGCCCGATCACAGAGCCCATCAATCCCATTGCGTCTCCGGCCCCAACTCAACCACCGACATCGAACCCTGTCCCGCCCGGATTCGCAACCACGACCCAGACCGGTGATCTCTCCTCCATTGTTTTGAGGGTTACCTCCGACCGCCTTCGCTATCCAAAAGGCCATCGCGTCCATTTCACGGCGAGCCTCAAAAACCAGGGAACCTCGGCGGTCACACTACCGATCAACTCGGTGGAGGACTTCGCCGTCAAGGTTGGATCGCGGACGATCTGGCAGGACAACCGCGTTGTTTCGGGCGTGGGTTCCGTCACGATCCAGCCCGGCCAGACAATCGCGTACACGGCGACCTGGAACGGGCGGGTGCATCCGAAAGGTCTCCCCGTTCGACCTGGAACCTACACGATCGTTGCTTCGGCCGAGGGCTTCACGGGTTCCTCAATATTTGTCGTCGGCGGTCGACTCCACCATCGAGCATGACGGACCGAATCATCGATCGATTGTGTCGACAAAAAGGAGGACATCACGACGAAAGGGTTCGTGCTTTCGGCGAGCGGTAAGCGTACTCTTAATCGAAGGGTGTGTCGACCGTTGGCCGTTGCTCGGGCCTGACAGGCGGAGTCGTCGCGATGAACCGCTTCTCCTCACGCGGACTCGGTGTCGTGGTGGTTTTCGGTTTCCTCGGGGTTGGGATCGCGCCCGGACGGGTCCTGGCGGGGCCTGAGCCTGATCCGGCACTCGCGCCCGCGCCCCTGCCGCCGCCTTCAGTCCGGGCTTTGACCTCCGGCCCATTGCACGAGGCGTTTCTCTCGCCGAGGAAAGATCTCGAGCCCGACCACGTCGCCAAGACACCTCCGGCCCCAATCACGGAGCGCCCAGCCGTCGACCCGCCAAGCCTCCAGGCCGAGTGGATCGAGGGCTACTGGCAATGGGACGCCTCACGCGACACCTACCTCTGGGTGACGGGCACATGGCGTGTCCCGCCTCCCGGGCGTTTTTGGGTGAACGGATACTGGAAACGCGACGACAGGGGATGGTATCGCGTACCCGGCTTCTGGAGCGAGCGAAAGACCGACCGTCTCGACTACCGGAAGGACGGCCCGCCTCAGGTCCGCCCCGACGACGAACCAGGCCAGCCGCCAGCCGACAACACCTTCTACATCCCAGGTCAGTATTACCCCGATGGCGATGGCGTCGTCTGGAAGAAGGGCTTCTGGGCGAAGGCCCAGCCCGGATGGTCCTGGGTGCCGGCGCAGTGGGTCAAGCAGCCGGAGGGATGGGTCTTCCAGGATGGTTACTGGGATCGGACCCTGGAGGACCGTGGCACTCTCTTCGCCCCGGCTGAGATCGCGAAGACGGCGAAGGCGTCCGATGAACTCACGTATCAACCCTACTCAACCATCTCGCCCGAGCTCTACGGCCAGCTCAACGGCGCGTTCGGACGTCCGAACAGTCTGTACGACGGCTATCCAGGCGTCTTCTACGACGAAAATGGCCGTTTCTATGGTTACGCCAATTACGGCAGCCTGAGCCCCTATTACGGCTACCTCGATTACCCCATGTCCGGCGGCTCTGGCTATCCGTACTACGCAACGCCAGTCCAGTATGGGCTGGGCTACGGCGGTGGTTATGGCGGCTACGGTGGTTATGGCGGCTACGGTGGCGGCTATGGTGGCTACGGCGGCTGTGGCCTGCTCGGTGGCGGATTTGGGCTTGGCCTGGGCTACCCTTACTACGGGGGCTTCGGTTTCGGCTATCCCTACTACGGCGGCTTTGGATTCGGTGGATTCCCGTTCTACGGCGGACTCGCCTACGGTGGTCTGCCGTTCTACGGTGGCTTCGGCGGGCTAGGATTTGGGGGTTACGGCTTCGGCGGGTTCGGTCTCGGGCTCGGCTTCGGACTCCCCTACTACGGATTTGGTTTCGGAGGTTTCGGCTCTCCATTTTTCGGACTCGGCTTCCCATTCTATGGAGGATTTTATTATCCCTTCCTGGGAGCCGGCATTCTCGGAGGCGGCTATTACCCCTTCGGCAATCGCTACGTCCACCGAAACGTCAACATCAACCGCAATATCAACATCAATCGTAACGTCAATATCAACCGCAATATCAACATCAATCGTAACGCCAACATCCATCGGACTATCGGGACGGCTGCGCACAGGGCCAGCCTGGCACACTCAGGTGCATTGGGACACGGACTGGCGTCTCCTCCGGCTTCACACGCCTATGCCAATCCGTTCGGCCACCATGCTGGGGGTGGGGCCGCTCACACGGCGGGCGGATCGCTTCGGCAGGCTTCGGCGGTGGCGTCGGGCTCGCGAGTTGGTCGAACGTCCTTCAACGGCGTGACGGCCCATCATCCAGGAACGGCCACGCACATGGCGGTCCAGCATGGCGCGGGGGGGGCGGGCTCGATGATGCACGCCGGTTCGGCGGCCTCGGTTTACCGGGGTGGAATGGGACCGTCGGGAGCAGGTCTCGCCGGACATCCCGGCACCATGGGCGGCCCAGCGATGCATCCCGGCGGCGCGGCGCATCCTGGGATGATGGGGGGGATGGGCGGTGGACATCCGGGGGTCGGCCCAGCGGCGCATCCTGGGATGATGGGGGGGATGGGCGGTGGACATCCGGGAATCTCTGGCGGGATGCCCATGGGAAGCCATCCGGGGATGATGAACGGGATGATGGGTGGTCATCCTGGCTATGGCGGTGGGATGCCGATGGGCGGACATATGGGCGGCTATGGTGGTGGGATGCCGATGGGCGGACATATGGGCGG
>DAIDKV010000160.1 GCA_027449865.1 Planctomycetales bacterium | reverse complement strand
CGTTGACGCGCGTCGCCCGGTATGCTCTGCTGACCATGGGGATGACCTCCAAAAACGAGCGGCTGCGAAGGTTCCACACTTTCGCTTGTACCGCCTGTCGAGGCATCCCCACCACTTCTTCTATAGCCAACTACATGGGCGATTGGCCCGGTTTTTTGTGATCGGTCGATCGTTCGAGCTGGCTCCGGCCGGTGACCAGGTCAGGAGCCGGTGGTGCTCCCTCCGACAAAAAATCGGCGACCCCAGCCATCACAAACCGGACAGAGTCATCGGGCTCGTGAATCAGGCGAGGATCTCACGAACGACCTGGCCGCTGACGTCGGTCAGGCGGAAGTCGCGTCCGCTGTAGCGGAACGTGAGGCGTTCGTGGTCGAGTCCCAGAAGATGCAGGATCGTCGCGTGCAGGTCGTGCATGTGGACCTTGTCCTGCACGGCGAGGTGGCCGAACTCGTCTGTCTGGCCGAGCGCGAAGCCCGGCTTCACGCCGGCCCCCGCGAGCCAGACCGTGAAGCCGCCGGGGTTGTGGTCGCGGCCGGTCCCGTTCTTCTCGGCGTACGGAGTGCGGCCGAACTCGGTCCCCCACCAGATCAAGGTGTCTTCCAGGAGCCCCCTGCGCTTCAAATCGACGAGTAGTCCGGCGATGGGACGATCCACCGCGCGGGCGTGTTCGCCGTGCTTCGGGAGGTTCGAATGCTGGTCCCAGGCCGGGTTCGCCGTGCCGTCGCCATACGTGACCTGGATGAACCGAACCCCCTCCTCGCAGAATCGGCGGGCGAGCAGACACTGGCGGCCGAAGTTCTCCGTGAGCGGGTCGTCCATCCCGTACAGGGCCAGTGTCTCTCTCGACTCGCGGCCCAGGTCGAGGACGCCCGGAGCCTGGCTCTGCATCCGCCAGGCCAGTTCGTGAGAAGCCACGACGGCCTCCAGCTCCCGGTCCCCCGGCCGCGTCCGGGCCTGCTCGGCGTTCAGTCCGCGGAGCAGGTCGAGCCCACGCGCCTGCTCCTCACGCGAGAAAACCGGGTTGGACAGATTCCGAATCGTCGCGCGCGAGGCGGGTCTGGTCGCGCTCCCCAGCGCTGTTCCCTGGTAGATCGCCGGCAAAAACGCGCTGCCGTAGTTTCGGGCGCCGCCGTTGCCGGGCGATGGCCCGATCGTCACGAATCCGGGCAAGTTCGCGTTTTCCGAACCGAGTCCGTAAAGAACCCACGACCCCATCGACGGCCGGACCTGGTTCGAGGCTCCGCAGTGTAAAAAGAGCGTCGCGGGCCCATGCGCGACCCCCTCGGTGTGAACGCCATGGAGGAAGCACAGATCGTCGACGTGTCGGCTGATCTCGGGGAAGAGCCGGCTGGCCCACCGTCCGCATTCTCCGTGCTGCTCGAACCGCCAGGGGGACGGCATCACCCGCTGCTCCGAGCCGCCCATCCCGGTGTTCGCCGCTCGCCTCGCGTCGACGAAGGGCATCATCTGGCCGCCATGTCGCGCCAGCAGTGGTTTGTAGTCGAACGAGTCGACCTGGCTGACCCCTCCCTGCATGAACAGGAAGATCACACGCTTCGCCCGGGCCGGCAAAACCGGCGGCCGTGGCGCCAGCGGATTCGAGGGCGACGCCCCAGCGGCTCCGGCCGTCAGACCGGCGAGAGCGAGATAACCAAAGCCGCACCCCGCGCTCTGGAGGATCTCGCGACGCGTGATCGGTCGGGGCATGACGGCAGCTCCTCGGTTTTGGTTGAAAGTCCATCAAATCGGATCGAGCCCGGTCTATCCAGACCCGGTCCGTCCGTTAGTTCAGGTAGCGGAAGTCGACCGACGAGAAGAGGGCCTGGAAGACCTGGGCCCACGCCTCTTCCGGGCGCGTCTGGGCCGCGCCCTCGACAAATTGAACGACCAGTTCGCTCTCGACCGGCGAGGGCCCGCGCCCGAGCGTCCACCGATAGGCCCGCGCCGCACGCGAGGGGTTGTCTCGATCGGGTCCGGAGAGCAGCCGGCGCGAGGCCCGGCGCGCCTGGTCGAGCACGAACGGGTGGTTCATCAGAAAGAGCGCCTGGGGCGCCACCGTGCTGACGTCGCGACGACCGACGACCAGGCTCGGATCGGCGAAGTCGAAGACCTCGAAGAGATCGGGCAGGGCGTTGCGGAAGACGGTGAGGTAAACGCTCCGGCAGGTCCGCTCGTCCCTGTAATCGAAGTCGGAGGCCAGATCCGGGGGGAAACCGGGTCCGCCCCGATCGCGGCGGAGCGTTCCGGCGGCCGAGAGGATGGTCTCGCGGAGGGATTCCGCGTCGAGCCGCCGTCGGTTCTGCCTTCCGAGCAGGCGGTTCTCCGGGTCGAGGTTCTCGGCCCTCGGATCGAGACCGGCGGTGCTGGCCAGGCGATAGGTTCTCGACACGACGATCCGACGCACGAGGCGCTTCACCGACCACTCGTCCTCGCCGGCAAAGCGCGAGGCGAGGTCGTCGAGCAGCTCGGGATGGCTGGGAGGCTCGCCGGTCGTGCCGAGATTGTCGGGCGTGCGTGCCAGGCCCGCCCCGAAGAGCCAGTGCCAGGCTCGGTTGACGAAGACGCGAGCGGTCAGCGGGTTGCGGGTGCTCCCAAGCCACTGGGCCAGCTCCAGACGCCCGCTCCGGTCGGCCGGAATCGCCGGCGCGGCGCCGAGCGTGGCCACCTGAAGGAACCCGCGCGGAACACGATCGCCCAGCGTATGAGCACTCCCACGGATATGCACCTGGATGTCGCCGTGCTTCGAGCCTTCACGCACGGTCATCGCCTTCGGACGCTTCGGGCCGGCCGCCTTCACGTGCTTCAGCTCGTTTTCCAGCGAGCGGAGGGAAGCCGAGGCGACGACGGGCGCGGGGCGAGTCGGGCGGGTGGCTCCGGCCGGGATGAAGCACACGGCGTCGGCGACGACGTAACCGGTCGTCCCCTGGTTCGCGACTCGAACGAACGCCTGGCCGTCGTCGTCGAACCGGAACCGGCCGAGCGAGATGTACCGGCCCTCGATCGTCGGAGAGCGTTTCATATCGACACGAACGGTTGTCTCCCCGTCGGCGGCTGAGATCGTCACGGGCACTGATGTCGATCGATTGGTTCCGGGCGAGTACGCCAGCCAGACGTCGTACTCGCCGGGCGCTGAGAGCTTGGGCTGGAAAGTGAGGGCCTTGACTCCCTTCTCGGTGTTGCCATCGTGCAGGTAGCAGTCGCCGATGTAGGTCTTGTTGAAGGTGGAGGCGGTCCACTGACCGATTCTTCGGGCCCTGGCGTCGTCGACCACGATCCCCGGGGCCCTGGTGATCGCGAGCGGTCCGAGGGTTGCCTGGCCGAGGCGGGCCAGCCGCGACTTCTCGGCCTTCAGCCGAGCCGCGACGGCCGCGACGGCGGCTTCCTGGCGACGGATCGCGGCCTCCTCGGCGGCCGTGACGGGGAGCGGAATATCCAGCCATTTCGATACGTTGGCATGTTCAAGTGCCTGGGTACTCGCGAGGATGCCGGCCATCGCGTAGTAATCCCGGGTGGGGATCGGGTCGAACTTGTGGTCGTGGCATCGGGCGCAGCCGATGGTCTGACCGAGGATGGCCTTGCCGATCGTGTCGAGCTGTTCGTCGACGAGGTCCATGTCGAGCTGTCGCTTGTCCTGTTCTTCGAGGTTGGTGTTTCCGAGCATGAGGAACGTGGTCGCGACGATCTGTCGGGCGTGGTCGCGTGGTGAGTTGGCGGGAAGGAGGTCGCCGGCGATTTGCTCCTGAAGGAATCGGTCGAACCGTGTCTCGGAATTGAAGGCGTCGACGACGTAATCGCGATAGCGCCAGGCGTCGGGGAAGATGAGGCCGCGGAGCGTGAGCGACTCGGCGAATCGAGCGACGTCGAGCCAGTGCCGTCCCCAGCGTTCGCCGAAGGCGGGCGAATCGAGGAGGCGGTCGACGAGCCGCTCATAGGCGTCGGGCGAGGGGTCCGCGACGAAGGCGTCGACCTCGTCGGGCGGGAGCGGCAAGCCGGTCAGGTCGTACGAGAGCCGACGGGCGAGGGTGGCTCGGTCGGCCTCGGGCGCTGGGTGGAGGCCCTTCGCCTCGAGCCGGGCCAGGACGAAGCGGTCGATCTCGGTGGCGGGCCAGGAGGTGTCGCGCACGGTCGGCGGTTGGTGGGTATGCGGGGGCTGATAGGCCCAGAATTGCCGACCGGCCTGGATGTCGATGGTCGGCCGGGCCGCGATGGTTGCGGGGCCTTCGCGAGGGTCGGGCGCGCCCTGTTTGATCCATTGAGTGAAGTCGGCGATCACGGGATCTGGCAGCTTGCCTCTTGGCGGCATCTCGGGCCCCTCGTGGCGGAGTGCTTCCAGAAGGGGGCTTTCCTCGGGTTTGCCGGGGACGAGGATGGGTCCGGATTCTCCGCCGGCGAGGACCGCGGCACGCGAGTCGAGCCGAAGGCCCCCCTTGACGGATTTTGCCTGGGCAGAGTGGCAGGAATAACATTCCCGAACCAGAACGGGCCGGATTTTGGCCTCGAACAGGGCGATTCCGTTGGGGTCGTCGGCCGCGCTCGACCCCACGGGTCGCGCGAAGACGATCAGAAGAACGGCAACAAACCGCCAGCCGGTCTGGATCATGGGAGAGACCTCGACGGCCGGGCCCGTGTTGGATGGAGGATTGGGAAGGCCCGGAATCCCTCGGATGACTGATTTTCGGGGAACTTCGCCGCGACGTCAACGGAAAAGGCGTTCGGAATCATTCATACGGTCAACGGACGCGAGATGCCTGGCGGTACTCGGTTGGCGTCAGGCCCGATTCCCGTCGAAAAGCGGTGGAGAGGTGCTTCGCTTCCGAGAATCCCGAGCTGGTCGCGACCTGGGCGATCGGCATCTCGGTCCCGGAGAGCAGCGCCCGGGCCTTCTCCATGCGGACCCGGCGGATCTCCTCGCCCAGCCCGCGGCCGAGCGCCGATCGGAAGCGCCGCTCCAGCGACCTCCGCGAGCCGGCGACCGCCTCGATCACGTCGGGGACGCCGATCGGACCGAGCGCGTGCGCCCGAATAAATCGGACCGCGGCGGCGACGTCTGGGTCGTCGATCGCCAGGACATCCGACGATGGCCTCGTCCGCACGCCCGGCGAGGGCAGCAGGAGGGATCGAGGGCGCGGGTTTTTCCCACCGCGCGCGAGCCACTCCTCCAGCATCCGGGCGGCCTCGAAGCCGATCCGCGCGCCCGGCAGTGCCACGCTGGAGAGGGGCGGGCGCGCTAGTGGGCAGAGCAGGTCGTCGTCGTCCACGCCCAGCAGAGCCACGTCATCCGGCACGCGAAGGCCCGCGCGGTGGCAGACCTCCGCAAGCAGGACGCCCTGAATGTCGTGGCTGCTCAGTACCCCCACCGGTCGGGGCAGCCCGACCAGCCAGCGCTGGAGGTCGTCGTCCCATCGCCAGAGGCCCGACGGCTCCGGATGCAGTGGATCTTCTGACAGATAGCGGCTCAGAGCAAATCCGGCCCGCTCGATCTCCCGGCGGAAGCCGACCTCCCGTCCCTTCGAGAAGGCATGATCGGTGTAACCGAAGAATCCAAAAGAGCGGAGCCCGCGGTCGAGGAAGTGTTCCGCGGCGAGGCGGCCCGCCTGTTCGTGATCGGCCACCACCCGAGGAATCTTCAGTTCGGGAAGAACCCCCGAGACGTTCACCGTCGGTTTCCTGAGTCGGAGGATCGCCTCGGCCAGTTCCCGGGTGAAGATGTGGGCGATCAGGCCGTCGAGGTCCAGGGGGCGGATCGACTCGACGGCATTGGGATCGGGCGCGATCGGCGTGAAGGCCCACCGGGGCCTCGACTCGGCGAACGCGCGAACGCCGCGCACGATCTCGCGGTAATACGACAGGCTGTAGCCGAAGACGAGACCGACACGGATGGGGGCGCCGTTCATCCCACCAGCATAACGCCGTGACGCAAAATCGGAACAGAATTCCGCAATCGGGGATCGCGACCCCGGGGGGACGGGATCAAAATAGGTCAAACCGAGAGGGCCAAATGGCCTGCCTTCGGGCCGGTATCGGTCACCGAGATCCCGTTGTCGACGTGAGGGTCGAGATGAGTCCATCGAGAATGGTCCGGCTGCTGATCGTCCTGTCCTGCTTGCCCCTCGGCGCCGCCCTCGCGGCGCCGCCGGTGAGGTGGGAGGAGTTACGGCATCTGCCCGGCGATTGCCCCGTCGTCTACGACAACGACTGGCTCCAGGACACCAACGACGACGAATACCTGCTGGCCCGCGCCCACCTCGGTCGGGCCAACCTGAAGGGCTTCATCCTCTCGAAGGACGAGTGGAACCACGGCCGACAGTACCGGGTGGAGGACGGCCGGAAGGACTTCGAGCACGACCTTGCGATCGCGCGTCGGGCCGGGTTCCGCAACGTCCCCACGCTGACCATCGGCGCCGATCGACTCCTGGAGAAGCCGGCCAGCGGGAAGATCGAGGAGACGAAGCCCATCCGATCGGCGGGGACCGATTTGATCGTCCGCGAGGCGAGGGCCGCCACGCCCGGAAAGCCGCTGGTGGTGATCGTCGGCGGCCCGCTCGTCACGGTCGCCAGCGCCTACCTGAGCGACCCAACGATCGCCGACCGAATGGTCGTGATGATGACCGACATCGACGGCTACAACGGGACGGACCCGTGGGCGAATTACATCGTTTCCACCCGGTGCAAGCTGGTCAACTTCGGGGCGCACCCGCTCTGGTGGCCGCAGCGCCCCGAGGCTCCGATCATGCCCCCGGACCGCTTCGACAGCCTGCCCGATTCCGAGATCACCGGCTCCATGAAGGAGGTCGCCCGGCGGTTCTGGGAACGAAGCACCCGCAAGCAGCGGCCCGATCGAGACGACGGCTTCGCCGACGGCGCAGGGACGTTCCTCCTCTACCGGCCCGAGTCGTGGAAGAGCGTCAGGAAGGTGAGGGTGACCGGCGCCTGGTCGCACGAGGACGCCCGCGACGGAGAGTATCACTACCTCGACGCCACCGAGATCGATCCCCGGGTGATGACCGAGGAATTCTTCAGCACGCTGGAGAAGGCCCTGGGTGGCCCCGCCGCTCGAACGGAGAAGGTGACGCTTGGTCCGGCCACGGCATCGGTGGGTCGAGCCGGTATCCCGATCCGATTCCGACTGGACCGGGAAAGCCTCGTGACCCTGGTTGTTGAGGATGACGAGGGCAATCGGGTGCGGAACCTGATCTCCGAGGCTCGATTGCCCAGCAGCGAGAACACCGTCTGGTGGGACGGCTATGACGAAGGAGAGTGGGATTCACGCCACAACCTTGTCCGTCGCCGTGTTTCTTCTGGAACCTACCGTCTCCGGGGCCTCGCTCATAACGGCATCCGCATGCGGTACGAGTTCTCGGTGAACAGCCCCGGCACGCCTCCCTGGAAGACCAGGGACGGCTCGGGCGGCTGGCTCGCCGATCACTCGCCGCCGGCCGATGTCCTCTTTCTGCCCGAGGGCGGCCCGCCGCACGTCCGGGGCGGGTCACACTTACTCGTCTGCTCCACCTCCGGCGAGACGGGCGAGGAGTTCGTCTGGCTGAACGAGGACGGCCGCCGCCTGTACGGCACGAATGACGGGTTCTGGGGCGGCACGCACCTGTCTCGCGACTCGGGGTCGAAGTCCGTCGAGGGAAACGACGCCTACGTCTTCATCTCGGGCGAGCGAGACCTCGACAACGACACGATGGAGGTCCGTGCATTCCGGCGTGACGGGACGATCGAGTCGGTCGTGAAGATCACCTTCCCACACGATTCGGTGCGTCGGCTAAGAACGAACCCCGATGCATACGGGGCTAACGGCCTCGCGGTCCACGACGGCCTGGTCGTGATCGCCTTCACGCACCAGAACAAGTTGATCTTCGCCGACGCCCGCCGCCGATCGGTCGTCGGCGAGGTGGCGATCCCGTCACCTCGGGGCCTCTCGTTCGACCGCCGGGGGCGCCTCTACGTGATCTCCGGGGCGGTGGTCAAGCGGTTCTCCGTAAGACCGGGCAAGCCGTGGCTGGCGGATGAGGCCATCATCGTCGATGGCCTTTCCGAACCACGCAGGACGTTCGTTGCGGATGAAGGGACACTGTACGTCACCGACTGGGGGACGAGCCACCAGATCAAGGTATTTTCGCCGGATGGCAAGCTTCTGCGGAAGATCGGGCAGCCGGGCGGCCCACAACTGGGCCGGTACGATGAGCGACGGATGAGCTACCCCTGCGGCATGGCGATCGACCGGCGAGGCCGGCTCTGGGTGGCCGAGGCGGAGACCTACCCCAAGCGGCTCAGCCAGTGGCGGGTCGACGACGGCTCCTTCGTCCGGGCCTGGTACGGCCCGCCCAAGTATGGCGGCGGCGGGGCGATCGATCCCCACGACCGGCGGCGGTTCTTCTACGCCGAGTACGAGCGGGGCGGCGGCATCGCGTTCGACCTCGACTGGGAGAAGGGCGAGTCAAAGGTCCGCAGCATCTTCTGGCGGCCGGAGCGGTTCGAGGAGACCGTTCCCGGCCCGGCCCCCGAACGGGCCTGTACGGTGGCGGGATACACCTTCCTGACGAACTGCTTCAACGGCCAGCTTCGCTACAACCAGGACCGGGGGGCGGCGATCTGGCGACTCGACCCCGACGAGATCGCCCGGCCCGTGGCCGTCCTGGGCAACGCCGAGGATCTGAACCACGGCCAGTGGGGCTGGGCGATGAAGCACCGGGACGCCATCAACGCCCTCTGGAAGGGGACGGACCCGGCCCGGATCTTCTTCGCCTGGTGCGACGACGACGACGATCACGTCGCCCAGCCCGAGGAGGTCCGGTGGACCGAGACAACCCGCAAGGACGACCGGGGAGAGCCCTTTCGGGAGATCGGCCTGATGCCGCTGATCGACCCCGACCTCTCGGTGACGACCTCCCACGGCACGAGGCTCGCTCCGCCCACGATCAGCTCCCGGGGTATCCCGATCTACGACCTCTCGAAGACGACGGTTGTCGGCCTGGCCGACATGCAGCGATCTCCGCTGGTGGGTCGGGATCATGCCCTGACCTACCGGGACGGGACCGACGCCCTGTTCGGGGCCGACCTGAGTGGTCGGCGTCGGTGGCGGATGAACTGGGTGGAGGGCGACCCGCCGTCGTCCGACCATCTCGTCCAGGCGACCCGCCCCAACGGTCCTCCGGTCCGCCCCGTCGTCGGCGAGGCCGGCGACCTCGTGGCCTACAGCGGCGAGAAGGGGGCGATCTTCCTCCTGACCCTCGACGGCCTCTTCGTGCAGACCCTCGGAGGCGACGAACGGACCCTGCCCAACTGGAGGATGCCCGAGAGGCGCCGGGGGATGATCATCGAGGGCGTCACCTTCAGCGGCGAGCACTTCCACCCGACCGTCACGCAGGTCGACGGCGGCGAGGTCTACATGGTCGTCGGCCACGAGCATTCGAGCATCGTCCGGCTGGAGGGCTTCGAGACCGTCCGGCGGCTCGACCTCGGGGATCTCGCCGTCGATGAGGGCGCGCTGCGGGGCCTCCCCGAGACGCTCATCGAACGGGCTCGGCAGCAGGGGCGGGACACGCTCGCCGTGATCATCCGGGATCGGTCACCCGAGGTCGATGGCCGCCTCCACGACTGGCCCGCCGAGACGGCCTGGGCCGACATCTCCGGTCAGGCGAAGGCCGCCATCACCGTGGCCGGGGATCGGCTCTACGCGGCCTTCCGCACCGGAGATCCGGAGGCCCTGACCAACGGTGGGAAGGATGACCGCTACAACTTCAAGACCGGCGGGGCGCTCGACCTGATGCTCGGTACCGACCCCGGGGCCGATCGCAAGCGGAGGGAGCCGGTCCAGGGTGATCTCCGGCTGCTGGTGGCGCAGGTCGGTGGTCGCACTCGGGCCGTCCTCTTCCGGGCGGTGGTTCCGGACGGCCCGAAGGGCCGGGAGGTGCTCTACCAATCCCCGATCGGCCGGGTCCACTTCGACGAGGTGGCCGACATCAGCGGATCGGTGGTGCTGGCGGGTCACGACGGCGACTTCGAATTCTCCGTCCCGCTGAAGGTGCTGGGCCTCCGCCCCGAAAAGGGGATCGAGATCCTGGGCGACCTGGGAATCTTGCGGGGTGACGGGGTACAGACGACCCGTCGGATCTACTGGAACAACCTCGACACGAGCCTGGTCAGCGACCTGCCGAGCGAGGCCCGCCTCCGCCCCACGAACTGGGGCGTCTGGCGATTCCGATGATAGGGTAGTCGTCGTCAACATCGAGTTTCATCAACACCCGCCGCCCTCCAGGCAATCGGCTTGAGGTCCTTGGAGCCTTCTTCATCATGCTGCTCGCATCGACCGCACTGTTCTCCCTGGCCGTCCTCGGCTGGGCCGACCTTCCCGGCCACGAACTGGTCGTCTGCTCGTTCCGCACCGGGGAACTCGAACTGTTCGCCGTGGACCCGGCCACCGGGGACGCCCGCAACCTGACCCGCAGCCCCAGGTCGGTCGAGAAGTACCCGGCCTGCTCCTACGCCGGTGACCGGGTGGCCTTCATCTCCAACCGGGACGGCACGGACAATCTCTATGTGATGAACGCCGACGGGTCGGGGGTCCGGCAACGGACGCACGAGAAGCCCGGCATCGACGCCGGTATGGCCAGTTGGACGGCCGACGGCCGCTGGCTCTACTTCGGGCTGTACGGCGGCGGGCCGCCCCGGATGTGCCGCATCCGGCCCGAGGGTTCCGGGTTCGAGGTCGTCGGCGAGGGGATCGATCCGGCCATCTCGCCCGATGGCGAACGGATCGCCTTCGCCCGATCGCTCGACGATGGTCATCATCTCTTCGTGATGAAGTCGGACGGCTCGCACGCCCGCCCGTTGACGAAGCGGGGCAACGGTTGGGCCGGCGTGCATGCGACCTGGACCCCCGACGGCAAGCGGATCATCTACGGGGATAAGGTGGGCGAAGCCATCGAGTTGTTCGCCTGCGAGCCGGACACGGGGGCGATCACGCAACTGACCCGCCTCGGCGGTGCGGCGACCTCGCCGTCGGTCTCCCCGGACGGCAAGTGGATCACCTTCCGACTCTGCGACGAGGTGTACTGGCGCAGCGGCGAGTCGAGCCGGCGCGCGTACAAGGAGCGCCGGGCCGACAAGCGTCCCGTCTGGATCATGAAGGCCGACGGTTCCGATCCCCACGTCGTCGAGCCGCTGCACTACCAGACGACCATCGACGGGAGCCGTGCCCCGTATCTCAAGTAGCGGCCGATGGCTCCCGACCGGCGAGCGGATGAGCCCAGATTCGGCGACAACGGGGAGCGACCGATCCAACCTCGCCCGCTGACGGCCCTGGCGGAAATCACCCAGGCCCACCGGGCGAAGCCCACCCAGCCCGCCCTGGACTGGGTCCTGTCCCGGGGCGAGAACGTCATCCCGATCCCCGGGATGAAGCGGCGGACCCACCTCGACGAGAACGGGGCGGTCGCGGACATCAGGTCGGGGAGGGCGTCGTAGCCGAGGACGAGGCCGACACGGACCGGAGAGTTCGTCATGCTTCCAGGAGAGAGCCTGACGCAAAATCGGAACAGAATTCCGCAATCGGGGATCGCGACCCCGGCGAGACGGGATCAAAATAGGTCAACCCGAGAGGGCCAAGGGGCCCGCCCCGGGCCGTAATTGGTCGCCGACGTCCCGTGCCGACGTGAGGGTCGTGATGAGTCCATCGAAAATCGCTCTGATCCTGATCGCCCTGTCCTCGATGCCCCCGGGCGCCGCCACGGCTGCGGATCGACCCGCGCGGGAAACGCCCTATCCCGTGAAGGTCAGCGAGAATCACCACTTCCTGATCGACCAGCACGGAAAGCCGTTCTTCTATCTCGGCGACACCGCCTGGGAACTCTTCCACCGGCTCAACCGAGAGGACGCGGAGGCGTACCTGAAGGACCGCGCCTCGAAGCGGTTCACCGTGATTCAGGCGGTCGTCCTGGCCGAACACGGCGGGCTGAATGTGCCGAACGCCTACGGCCACCTGCCGATCGAGTCCCGAGATCCGACCCGGCCCGTCGAGGCTTATTTTCAGCACGTCGATTTCGTGGTCAATCGGGCCGAGGCGCTGGGATTGGTCGTCGGGATGCTACCGACGTGGGGAAGCTGGTGGCACGATGGACCGGGGATCTTCACGCCCGAGACCGCCGAATCGTTCGGCGAGTACGTCGGCCGGCGCTATCGGGACAAACCGATCGTCTGGATTCTCGGCGGCGACCGGCCGATCGAGAACGATCGGCAGCGGTCGATCATCCGGGCGATGGCCCGCGGACTTCGCAAGGGAGACGGCGGCCGGCACCTGATGACCTTCCACCCTCCGGGCGGTCGAGGGTCGTCGCAGTGGTTCCAGGGCGAGGACTGGCTGGCCTTCAACATGATCCAGTCGGGCCACGGCTACAACCACGCTAACTACGAGAAGATCGCCGCCGACCACGCCCGCAAGCCGACCAAGCCCTGCATCGACGGCGAGCCAGGCTACGAGGACCATCCCGCCGAGTTCCACGCGAAAAACGGCTATCTCGACGCGTACGAGGTCCGCAAATTTGCTTACTGGTCGCTCTTTGCCGGGGCCTGCGGACACACCTACGGCTGTCACGACATCTGGCAGTTTCTCGCCCCTGGCCGATCGCCGATCACGGCCGCTCGGACGCCCTGGAAACAGGCCAAGGATCTCCCCGGCGCCTCGCAGATGCAGCATGCCCGGGCACTCATCGAATCCCGCCCGGTCCTGGCCCGAATCCCCGACCCGGCGTTGCTGGCCTCCGACCCCGGCCGGGGCACCGACCACATTCAGGCGACCCGGGCCGACGACGGAAGCTATGCCTTCGTCTACTCCGCCTCGGGGCGCCCCTTCACGGTCGATCTGGAGAAGCTTTCCGGCCATCGGGTGCGGGCCTCCTGGTACGATCCTCGCGACGGCTCGTCAAAAAACATCGGCACCTTCCCCCGATCGGGACGAAGGGAATTCCGGCCTCCCTCGCAGGGCAAGGGCCACGACTGGGTTCTGGTCCTCGACGACGAGGCGAAAGGATTTCCGGCGCCAGGACAGGCGAGATATTAAAAGATCCATGGAACATAGTAATGAGGTTGTCATCATTCAAGAGCGGGACGCACATGAGAAGTGCCTTCTTACTGGCTCTCTCGGCCGTCGTTGCTAGACCGAGTTAGTGTCCGACCGCAAACGATGCTGGCGGGCCTGCATGTATGTGGACTCCATGTGCGACAGCGACACTCCCATCTCGGGCGTCCATCGATGGATCGCCTCCAGAATGCTATCAGGGTCCTTCCTCATGTTGCCGTCCCGGAACAGGACGTAGGGGTCGTTTGGGTGATCGGCCACCATCAGAGGTATGATCCGCTCGTCCCGGGCTTGCGCCGCCGCGACATGTACAGCATCGGCATAGCCTTTATGCCGGATCTTGATCCCGGTGCTGCGGATAGGAATCCCCGCGCGGATGACCGAGCGTGAGATTATCTCATGCACGCGAAACTCTCAGCGGACCTCAGGGATTCGAGGGAATAGCCGGATCTGCCCCCCCGGCGGTTTGGTCAATCCGTTAGGGTGGTCGAGCACCAGAGAGAAGACATAAGCTGCCCCGGGATGGGGTGGGTTATGCAGGAGATCCTCGAGTTTCTTCCGATCGGCGTGCGAGATCACGTCGTCTGCATCGAGCCAAAAGGCATAGTCGCCCGTCGCGTGGTCCAGCGCAGCGTTGCGGGCAGCAGCGAAGTCGTCGATCCACTCGAAGTCGAAGACCTTCGCGCCGAACCACCTCGCGATGTCCTTCGTGCGGTCGGTCGAGCCCGTGTCCACGATGATAATCTCATCGAAGAGCCCGCGCACAGACGCTAGGCAGCGCGGCAGACTCTTCTCTTCGTCCCTGACGATCATTGTGAGGCTGACCGCTAGGGGGCGACCTGATCGTGGGGCCCGAGCCATGATGGCGGAGCCGAGGCGCCGGAGGACTTGGAAGATCTGGCGGGGAGGCGGCCTCATGGTGTCCCTCGGAAGACGTTGACCTTTTGCTGTGATAGTGGTCAACCGAATCTTGTCTGCTGTGCGTCACTCCGCCAGGATCACACTATTTCGAACTCCGAACGGCTACGTGGCTCATCCCATCCGGAGGCCGTCGCGTCGGAGCGGAGAAGGTAACGGAGCAATCGCAGACTCAGCGTCCCCGGCGACGGCGGAGATCCCCAGTGCGTCGTCGGAACGGAGAAGGTAACGGTGCAATGGCAGACTCTGGTTCAAGGCTTCAGCAATTCTTGGAGGATTTGGTCGATCTTGCCATGTGCGTCCGTAGAGGCCAGATTGCCGGCCTTGTCTAAGATGAATGTGACGGGGATGGTCTGGACGCCGCAACGCTCCGAGAACTTCATGGTCCCGGGCGCCCCTTCGTAGTATTGCGGCCATTGTATCCCATTGCTGGCGACAAACTCACGGAGCCGATTAAGGCCCCCATCTTCCGGGGATCGATCAAGGCTGACGCCCACGAACTCGACACCCCGACCCCGGTACTTCGCATACAACTCCTTCATCCTTTGCATGTCCGCCACACAAGGGCCGCACCAGGTTGCCCAGAAATCGACGACCACGACTTTGCCACGCATCGACGCGAGCGAGACATCCGACCCGCTGATCGCATCCTTGAAGTCCAGCGTCAGCGGGCTCCCCAAAGCGGTATTCGAAACTCGGGATTTCCGCAGGCGACCCGCTATTGTTGAAGTTGGGTAGTCGCGCAAAATGCGATCCCCAATCTCGATCGACTTGCGCTCGGGAACACCTCTGGCTTCCATCATGATTGCATAGAGAAGCGATGCGCCACGGTTATCCCGAGGCGCGCGCGCGATCGCCGCTTCAAGTGCCGGCATCGAGTGGTTCATGAGCTCCATCGCAGGGCATCCACGATACTTGCGCAAAATGGCCTCGGCGCGTAAGAAAGCGATATCGACAACGAGGCGTGGATTCTTGGCCTCGGCCAGGACGCGATCGATCTCAGCAAGGGTCTCGTCTGCCGTCACGGCGCTCCTCATGCGATACATCCACCTGGATCTTAGGAGGCTGGGAACGCGCTCATGGTCGGGGTACTTCTCGTAGAAAATCCAGGTAAGATCGTCGATGCGGCGTCTCGCTTCGAACTGGCGAGATTCGCGTTCTTTCCTAGCGGCTGCGTCCTTCCGGAGTTTATCTAGCATCTCGGGATCATTCCTGGCCGTCATCGCGCTTTTTCTAATTGAGTCAATCTCGGCGAGAATCTCAGCGGCGTTCTTGTCCGAAGCATGTGATCGCTGGCATGACAAGCAGATGGCGCCTGCCAGCAGGATGCGAATCGTCGTGAAGTTCATGGTCTTGCCCTCCAAATGAAAAAACCTGTTACCACCACAACCATTGGATCGCCGCATGGTGCGCCAAGACGCTAATTGTCAAAAAGCTCCACCATCCAGGGCCTCGCCGCCGCTTCGAGTGGTCAACGCTTGCCAAAGGCCCGACTGAGGGACGTTCTCCCACCAACCATTGGGATTCCTCAGCGCTCCCACTGGATTACCTGTCATCGGGTCAAAATTCCAGGTTTGTATCGACTGTTTAACAAATCGAGTCGAGCCATCGCACAGCAGGACATTGATCCCACCCGGATGGAGACTTGAGGCGGAGTTTATCGTCGCTATGGGCGACGCCGCAGCGACCGACCGATAGGCATTGACGGGATAGAAAGACGTGACCAGGGTATCACCCCAGTTGCCCGAAATAAACCATCAATGCGAATTATATATTGATTCATATAATGTGCTCAACCACTGGAGGATTGTGGTAGCCTTCTCGGCCACCGAGATCGTGTTGCTCAAGCCGTCTCTCACGGAAGTGAGAGTGATCGGCGAGACGTCATTAAAGACGCCATCGTTTTGCCGAAGGCACTGAGAATCGACGCGGCAAGCCGTTGTAGGCAGCGGGAACGCCGTTACCTCGAACTCTCCGACTGATCCGGCATAGCTGGTGAAGACCATATTGCGACTTACCGCGGCAGAATCCCCGAATTCCGACAGAGCCCCCGGGGCGAGCAGGCGCGGAACACCGGACGATGGATCTGACGGACATGCGTATGTAGCTATGGAACAACTGTGTATCGTCGTGTTATCAGGGCAGAATATTGATGTGCTGTGATTTACAGAATTGTAAAGCGCACTTTGTTCCATGAATGGCAGCATGAAAACAAGAATACTCTTGTCCACTGTGCTCGATGTGCAGGGAGGATTATGGCCGGCAAACCGCTTGTCGTAATCCCGGATTCTTCCGGGAGGCAATGAATTGAGGGAATCGTGATACGACTGGAGGGCGATGCCGATCTGGCGGAGATTATTCGCACAGAGAACCCGTCGGGCTGCCTCGCGGGCTGATTGGACAGCCGGGAGTAACAATGCCATAAGGATCGAAATGATGGCGATTACGACCAATAACTCGATCAACGTGAATCCATGCCGGGAACCCGTATGGCGACTGTGGCACATTTCCCGCCCCTATGTTCGACTGGGTGGAAAAGACTACCAGTCAGCTTACAGCGTGGCTACGCATCAATCGCCTGACGAACGGAAGGGTCGTGAACATCGCCTCCAATTCACCCAGAGGCCAGTTTCGGCTTTCGGTTCGCCATCTTCCAGAAGAAGAACGAAACGGCGGCTGCAATGAGGGACACTGTCGCGGGCCCCGTCCAAATACCCGAAGAGTCTCCGGCAGGACGTTGCAGGTATTCGAGGCCGAACTGGGCGAGAGAGTAATCGCCTGCAGATAGTGGATGCGGTTCGTACTCCTGGACGTCGATGACCAAGCTGGAATGGCCGCCCTTGAAAGCGCCTTCCCTCTCATAACGTAATGGGCGGTAGTTCCCCTGCTCGTCCTTCCGATGAGAGATCGTACCGCCTGCCTCATTGCCGTCCTTCAGCTTGACCTGGTAGCCCGAAAGAACCCAACCTGCATCGGGGAGCACATCGAACGTCCCGCTCGAGATCTCGCGAGGGGGACCGGTGAGGTTAACTCGCTGGAAACGCACCCTGACTCGCTTAGTAACCGGATCAGGGATGTCGCGGATATAGTCGATCCTCGTCTTCGGGTCATTCATCAAAGCTATCACAGTCCTCGAATACACGAGAAAGAGCATATCAGTGATCGTTTCGCAGACCTGAATCTCCCCTAATTTGTTCCCGCCCTCGCCGCCTACTCGCGAGAGACGATAGCGCGACTCAGGCTCAGGTTGTTCCACAATGAAAAAGTTCTGCCCAGTTGTCATCGTCGTGTGCTTCCTTCGCCGATGGACGCCTCCCGGCGGAGGATTGTCTGAATCGAAATCGATGCGCCGTTTTTCACCATTGACCCAGAACTTGACGATTAGTGACTCCCCGACAGGTCCGTGTCGACCCGTTGAATTCCGGATGATCTCCGCAGTGCCCCTAATCTCCCGGGCATAGGAAGACAACCTCTCGTAGGCGCGGCCGTACTCCCGCAGAAACTCCTGCTTCGTGTAAGTCTGCTCGGACCTAGCCATGCCGCCGACCGATTGCAAGCATGCGGCGACTACCAGGATCGCTCGATACGTCATGGCCAAGTCCCTCTGAGGTGATCAGAATACCCAGTCACTCGAATGATGTTCTCCGGTCATCGTCGGTGCCTCGGCTCAACTGCAACCAAAATCAAAGTCGCAGTTACAAAAGCAGAGGATCTGTGGGTCGTCTGCGTCGCATGGATCGAAAACGAGTCCGCTGCAGTAACAGGACGAGGGACACAACGTTTCTGTAGCCAAAGGCTCATTCGCGAACGACGCCTTGGCGCCCACGATGGAGAGCACGGCGCTAAGGACGGCGACGGAAGCGAAAAAGGAGGACGCCAGCCGGTGGAGCGAACGCATTTCGTGTACTCCTCTGCAAATGTGTCAGCATATGTTTATGACCGCTACAAACAGATGCGAACTCAAAAAACGCCCGTCTGAGCAAATCAATTGCTGAAATTAGGCGTCCGAACGAAGCCAATCACTTTAATGAACAATTGGGGCTGTGAAGGCGAGTTGGTATAAATGGCGACTTTTTCTTCGACCTTGCCAATCTTGCGGCCGGTAAGAACCTTGATCTTTAGAGAACGAGTCTCCCCCGGGGGCAGCCCGAATGGTACGTTCTGGACCTCCAAGCACGTACATGACACTCGGGCCCCGACGACCTCCAAGGGTGCAAGTGTCAGGTTTGCGATCGGAACCTCGACACAGGGATTTGTCTCCTTGTTTGCCGTGCCGAATGAGGCCTGTGGCCTCGCCACAGCGAGCGATTTGCCCTGAATGTATGAGGTGATGTTCTCGATATTTTTGAATCGCCAATAGCAGTATCCCATTGCTATCGCGATGACTACGACAAGGGACGCGGCCATATTCGCCAGCCAAATCTTGCCGGAAGCCGTCGCGTGATTATGCACTGTGGCGACATCTGGGCTTGGTTTCACGTCATGCTCCATCCACCATCTGAACCACGGGGGAAGACTATCAACCTCCCATCCGATCAATCGATCCGGTGCCGGCTCGTACTGGCTCTGTCACAGTGATCTCGGCCTTGGCGGAGAAAACGGATTCGCCTTCAATACTCTTGCCCACGATGTCAATCGAGAGGTTTCCACGAAAGCCAGGTTCGGAACTGGAATCGAATATGACGAGGAGCCGGGCCGCACGATGGGGAGCAATGTCAACCGACAATGGCTCCACCGTGAGGCATGGACAACTTGTTTCAATCTTTGAAATATTGAATGAAAATTCCGATTTGTTACTCAACCTCAGCTCAGACACGACTCTTCGGCCCTCCTCGTCCGTCCCGAACCTTATGACCTTAGGTTCGATGATCAATCCCGTCGAGAGGTCATGCGAGTCATTTACTGGGTGTATCGAAGCATCGGCTTCGTCTGCCTCCAGTGAACGGAATTGGCAGCCAGCGAGTAGCATGCAGAGCACGGCCCCGAATTCGACCGCTATGTATGGGTGGCTACTGGGTCTCATGTAAGTTCACTCTAGCCCGGATTATTCGCACCCACGCAAGCAATTGGACTTTAGGGCAGTCCCTGCGTCCAAGATCGGGGGATCTTCATAAGTGAGTCGTCGGGTGCCATCGCTCCTCTGGTCCGAGCGCGAACCACCCCCTAACCCCCG
>DAIDKV010000159.1 GCA_027449865.1 Planctomycetales bacterium | reverse complement strand
GTACCGCAACAAGATTGCCGATGCCGCGCTGAAGCTGCAGCAA
Source organism: Planctomycetales bacterium (assembly GCA_027449865.1). GTDB lineage: Bacteria > Planctomycetota > Planctomycetia > Isosphaerales > Isosphaeraceae > JAKAUH01. The sequence continues at coordinate 19,512 of DAIDKV010000159.1, read as the reverse complement.
GCGCAAGCATTGCGCCAACTGACGCGGGAGTTCGATGCGACATACATCGTGAATGACGATGCCGGACTGGCGCTGCAAGCGGAAGCTGACGGAGTCCACTTGGGCGGCGCAGACGGCAGCTTGGCGGACGCACGCGCATTGCTCGGCAGCGAAAGCCTCATCGGGGTGTCTTGCTATAATCGCCTCGATCTGGCGCATGAGGCGGTGCGGCAGGGCGCGGATTACGTGGCATTCGGTGCGTTCTTTCCCTCAGGGGTCAAACCCGGAGCGGTGAGGGCGGATGCAGTTTTGCTGCGGGCAGCACGGCGCGAATTGAATGTACCCATCGTCGCCATCGGCGGCATCACTCAGCAAAACGGCGCGGCATTGGTCGAGGCGGGTGCAGACGCGCTGGCGGTGATCTCGGCGTTGTGGAATGCGCCGGACATTGAGGCGGCGGCAAGGGAATTTTCGACAATGTTCGGCAAGATATAACCCAAATCTCATTACGGCCACAGAGGGCACAGAGGGCACAGAGGGCACAGATGGCACAGATGGCACAGATGGCACAGAGAAGAGTAGAATTCTATTACATTGTGTGAGAAATGGTTGGGTGATTTGTAGTGATGAGATTGTGCGAGGCGTACAAGATTCTCAAAGTTAAAAGTTAGTCGTACAGAGAGCACAGAGAAAATGCTGGAGGATTCGGGGGATTGGATCGAAAATGTGTCGAAAACTCGGTATTACCTCTGTGCTCTCTGTGTCCTCTGTGGTGAAGAATCCCCGTTTTTCGATTCCAGGTGCCGGCCGTGACTGTAGTAGGCGGCACAGGCGCCTTCCGACGAGACCATCGTGGCGCCGAGGGGGGTCTGCGGCGTGCATTCGCGTCCGAAGGCGGGGCAGTCATGCGGCTTTTTCAGGCCGCGGAGGATCTCTCCGCTGATGCAGCTCGGGGACTCGCGCGTCTCGATCGTACCCACCTCGAAGAGTCGCTCGGCGTCGTGGTCGCGGTAAGCCTCGCGAAGCCGGTATCCGCTCGCGGCGATCGTGCCGACGCCTCGCCACTTCCGATCGCAGACCTCGAAGACCTCGTCGATCAGCCGGAGCGAATGCGCGTTCCCCTCGGGGCGCACGGCACGTCCGTAGGCGTTTTCGACCTCGGCCCGTCCCTCTTCAAGCTGCCGGACGAGCATCAGGATCCCTCGGAGCAGGTCGACGGGCTCGAAGCCGGTGACCACGATCGGTACGCGGTAGCGATCGACAAGCCGGTCGTACCCGGCACAGCCGACCACCGAACAGACATGCCCCGGCCCGAGGAAGCCCTGAACGCGGTTGTCGGGTGCGTCGAGAATCGCCGAGATCGCCGGCGGGACAAGGACGTGCGAGACCAGCAGGCTGAAGTTCCCTAGCCCGCGCTTTTTCGCCATCCAGGCTGCCATTGCGTTGGCCGGCGCGGTCGTCTCGAAGCCGATCGCGAAGAAAACGACCGGCCGCTCGGGGTTGGCCGCGGCGATGTTCACGGCGTCAAGCGGCGAGTAAACGATCCGGACGTCGGCCCCTTTCGACCGGCATTCCAGCAGGTCGCCGCGCGAGCCAGGGACCCGGAGCATGTCGCCGAACGAACAGAAAATCACCCCAGGCCGCGAGGCGATCGCGTGGGCTCGGTCGATGGTCTCCATCGGCGTGACGCAGACCGGGCAGCCGGGTCCGTGAACCAGCTCCAGGCTCGTCGGCAAAATCTGGTCGAGACCGTAACGGACGATGCTGTGCGTCTGGCCGCCGCAAACCTCCATGATCGTCCACGGACGCGCGATCGTCCGCGCGATCGCCGCCGCCACCCTCCGCGCTGAGGGACCGTCGCGATACTCGTCGAGGTGCTTCATGGCGAGCCCTCCCGCAGTTCTTCGAGCGAGTCCAGTTGCTCCATCAACTCGAAGACGCGACGAGCTTCCTCCTCATCGATCCGAACAAGTGCGAATCCGGCGTGGACCAGCACGTATTCATCGGCCCGGACCTCGGGCACATGCTCCAGGCAGACGGGGCGGGAGATCCCACCGAAATCGACCTTGCCCATCCGCACGTCGTGTTCGCGATAGAGCTCGACCACTCTGCCAGGGACCGCCAGGCACATCCTTTAACCTCCTTCGTTTCGTAGCCGAGCCGCCGCGATGGCAAGCTGGCCGAGGGCGAGTCCGCCGTCGTTCGGCGGGACCAGCCGATGCCGGTAGACCCGGAACCCCGCGCTTTCCAGCCGGGCGATCGCGCCGGCGGACAGGATGGCATTCAGGAAGACTCCGCCACTGATCGCGACCGAGCCGATTCCTGTTTCCTCGCGCAATCGTACGCAGATTTCCAGAATCGCATCGATCAGCATGCAATGAAAGCGCCTGGCGATCCGTCCGACCTTGATGCCGAGGCGAACATCCTCGACGATCGCGTGGATGGTCGGCCGAAAATCGAGAATCCACGAGGTTTCCGGCGCTTCGCCCGGCCCCACGCCGAACGGATAGGATTCGGACTCGTCGCTCTCGGCCGCCCGCCATTCCAGCTCGACGGCGGCCTGGCCCTCATGGCTCACCCGTCGACGGACCCCCGCGATCGCCGAGACGGCGTCGAAGAGCCGGCCGGCGCTCGATGTCATCGGAGTGTTCCACCGTCGCTCGACCATCCGCGCGACGGCCTTGATCGCGGCCGGGGCCAGATCATCGCCGAGGATCGACGGGTCCTTGCCGGCATCGATCAGGTACGAGGCCGCGACACGCCAGGGTTCGTAGATCGCCCGATCACCGCCCGGCAGGGCGACCGGCCGAAAATGGGCGGCTCGTCGGAATTCCATCAGATCGGCCACGAGGAACTCGCCGCCCCAGATGGTCCCGTCGGACCCGTATCCGGTTCCGTCGAACGCCAGGCCAATCACAGGGCCGCGGACTCCGTTTTCGGCCAGGCATGCGGCGATATGAGCATGATGATGCTGGACAACGATCCTCGGGCGGTCGCCCGCGATTCGCTCGGCGTATCCAGTCGAGGAGTAATCAGGATGCAGGTCGTGGACCAGCACTTCGGGGTGAACTCCGAACAAACGTTGGTAATGCACAATCGATTCTTCGTAAGATCGAAGCGCCGAGCACTGGTCGAGATCGCCGATGTGGTGACTGAGGAACGCATGAGGACCGCGACCGAGGGCGAACGTCGCCTTGAACTGGCCGCCGAGGGCCAGCATCGGCCGGTCGCAGGCGATCGGCAGGCGGATCGGACGCGGGGCCTCGCCTCGGGCTCGTCGGATCGGCAGTTCCACGCCGGCGACGATCCTCGTCACCGAATCGTCGCAGCGCAGGTGGATGGGCCGATCGTGGACGAGGAAGGCATCGGCGATCCCCGAGAGGCGCTCGACGGCCTCTCGGTCGTCGTGCGCGATCGGCTCGTCGGATCGATTCCCGCTGGTCATCACCAGCGTCTGGCCTCCCAGGTCCTGCATCAGTAAATGATGCAAGGGCGTGTAGGGCAGCATCAGACCAAGCCAGGGGGAGCCGGGTGCGACGGCCTCGGCGATTGCCCTCGTCGGCCGTCGGCGGAGCAAGACGATGGGGCGTCGAGGCGTCTGGAGAAGGGCTTCCTCGTCGGCGGAGATTTCACAGAGCCAGCGTCCGGCGTTGAGGTCGCGGACCATCACGGCGAACGGCTTCTCGTCGCGGTGCTTTCGGCGTCGGAGTTCGGCGACCGTCTCCGGGAGGCGGGCGAGGCCCGCGAGATGATAGCCGCCGAGTCCCTTGATCGCGACGATCCGGCCGTCGTTCAGCGCGGAGACGGCCGCACGGATCGGATCGACCATCGCCGGCGCGGGATGACCCGATGCGTCGAGCCATTGGGCTTGCGGGCCGCATTTCGGGCAGGCGATCGGCTGGGCATGGAACCGGCGATCGAGGGGATTCTCATACTCAGCGCGGCAGGTCTCGCAGATCGCGAACGAGGCCATGCTGGTCTTCTCGCGGTCGTACGGGGAGCCGACGATGATCGTCAGCCGGGGGCCGCAATGAGAGCAATTGAGGAAAGGGTAGCGATATCGGCGGTCGCCGGGGTGCAATAGCTCGGCGAGGCAATCGTCGCAGGTGGCGACGTCGGGTGGGATGAAAATGGGGGCGTCGAGGTCGGTCGCACTGGTCTCGATCCGGAACGATCGATCGCCAGCGACCGGCCGCGGCGACCAGTGCATCGCCTCGATCCGTGCGAGTGGGGGCGCGGATTCGGTCAATGCGGAGACAAAGCGGTCGAGTGTCTGGGAGTCGCCCTCGACCTCGATCCGAATGCCGCCGTCGACGTTGCGGATGAAGCCGCCGAGTTGCAACCGGCTCGCGAGCCCGTGGACAAACGGGCGGAAGCCAACCCCCTGGACGATTCCCGAGATCGCGATCGCGCGGCGGTCCATGGTGTCCTCCGTCGGACCGGAAAGCACGGCGACTCTCTGGGCGGTGCGGTCTTCCTCGGCGCTCGATCTCCTGTAATTTCCGGGCGCGGCGGGATCGTTGTCAATCCCCCCTGCCCTGCCCGGTTTCGAATGGGTGCGACCGGCGGGTCCTGGCCTGGGTGAGATGGTCGGGCATGGTGATCGGCGACCGGCCATCGTATCCTGGAAGCCATCCCGCCGCGGCGAACCAGTGCGCCGGGACGTCTGTCTCCCGGATCGCCGCGGCTTTCCGCAGGATCCGGGGGCGATCTCTTGGACGTTACCCTCACCGGGAAGGTGGCTGTGATCACGGGCGCGGGCTCGGGGATCGGACGGGCCACTGTCCTGAGGTTCCTTGAGGCGGGCGCCTCGGGTGTCGTCGCCGTGGATCGATCGGAAGACCTCGCGGCCTCGCTGGCCGAGGTTGGCTCGGTCGAGAGTCGGTCGAGGCTGGAGATCGTTCGCGGCGATGTGGCGATGGAGGAAACGGCGCGGGCCTTCACTCGGGCCGCGATCGACCGTTTTGGTGGTCTCGATGTGCTGGTCAACAACGCGGGAGTCAGCGTGGTCAAGCCGCTTCACGAGCACACGCCCGAGGAGTGGGACTTCGTGATGAACGTCAACGTGAAGGCGATCTACTGGGCGGCCCGGCACGTGATCCCGGTGATGATCGAGCGGGGAGGCGGCGTGATCCTCAACGCCGGCTCGATCTCGGGTGAGGCGGGCATTCCGCTCCAGGGCGCGTATGCCGCCTCCAAGGGTGCGGTCCACCAGATGACCCGGCAGATGGCCGTCGAGTACGCCCGGTACGGGATTCGGGTCAACGCTGTTTGCTGTGGGACGGTCGATACGCCGCTGGTCCGTCACTCGGCCGAGGCCTCGGGCGACCCCGCCGCGTTCTGGGCGATGCTCCGCGACGGCCACCCGATCGGTCGGATCGCCTCACCCGAGGAAGTCGCCGATTTTTACGCCTACCTGGCGAGCGACCACGGCGGATTCTTCACCGGCGCCACGCTCATGCTGGACGGCGGATACACCGCCCGATGATCGACCCTCGCGTCTCGCGTTGCGGTGGATTCGGGATCTTTTCGGAGTTAGCTCGATGGATTTGCACCTGAGCGGGCACGTCGCGGTGATCACCGGCGGTGCGAGTGGGATCGGCAGGGCCGCGGCTCGGGCGTTCGCGGCCGAGGGGGCGCACGTCGCGCTCTGGGACCTCGCCGAGGACGCCGCGGCCACGGCAGCCCGAGAAATCGCTGAGACCTTTTCGGTCCAGGCTCTCGGCGTTTCGGTCGATGTCGGCGACGAGGCGAGTGTGGCCCGGGCGCTGGAACGAACGGTTTCCGGACCTGGGCCGATCGACCACCTGGTCCATGCCGCGGCGATCGGGTCGGGTCGGTTCGGCTTCCCGTTCACCAATTTGAAGCCGACGGACTGGACCCGGGTCCTGCGCGTGAATGTGATCGGGATGGCGAATGTGGCGCATGTCGTCGGGCCGCATCTGATCGAGCGATCGACGGGAACGATGGTCTTCGTCGCCTCGGTCGCCGGGCAGATCGGGTCGCAGACCGATCCGCCCTATAGCGCCTCGAAGGCAGCCAATATCAATTTCGCGCAATGCCTGGCGAAGGACCTGGCGCCTTCGGGAATCCGGGTGAACACGGTCTGTCCGGGGATGGTGCAGACACCCCTGAACCGTGCGGTCTGGCAGGCCTGGCACGATCAGACGTCCCCCTCCGATCGGCTCTCGTACGAGGAATGGACGGAGCGGAAGATCCGGGCCGTGGTCCCGCTTGGCCGGTGGCAGACCCCGGAGGCGATCGCGGATATGATCGTCTTCCTCTCGTCCCCCCGCGCCGAGCATGTTACGGGGCAAACGATCAACGTCGACGGGGGATTCGTGATGCACTGGTAGGCCAAAGTCGGCCGAGCCCAGGTCACCAGGGAGTCGGCCTTTTTCGTGTTTGCCGAAGCGGGGCCTGGGTTATGGGGCGATCCGCGAGCTTGATGGTGATGGTGGCCCCAGGGCGAGGGGTTCTGGTACGATCTTGGCGGAAGAGAAGAGTCGTTCCCTCGCGGCCGATATCCGAGAGGCCCGCGGTTTGATGTGTATCCTCGTCGCCATCTTGCTCCTTGGCGGTGCCGACGCGTTCCTCGACGCGGCGGAGGGGCAGCCTCCTTCGTCGCTGGAGTCGATCGGCCGGCTCGATGCCGCGATTCCGGAGGCGTCGGGGATCGTTCGGAGCCGTCGCCATCCCGGGATTTTCTGGGTCCATAACGACTCCGGAAACCCTCCCCTGCTCTTCGCCGTTCGTGCGGATGGACGGCTTGTCTCCCGGTATCGTCTGGCCGTACCCAACCTGGACTGGGAAGATATCGCGATCGACGACCAGGGCCGGCTCTACGTCGGAGAGATCGGCAACAACGGCGGTTGGCTCCAGGTCCGGACCCTTTACCGGGTCGATGAGCCCGACCCCTCGAAGCCCGACGACGGACGTCCCCTCGCCGCATCCGCCGTCTCGTATCGACTGCCGGCCAGCGACCGATTCGACGCCGAGGGATTGTTCCTGGACGGGGCTCAGGCGGTTGTCGTGGCGAAGTATCTCGACGGTCGCGAGGCCGCGCTCTTCGCTCTCCCGCTGGATTTCTCCGCGAAGTCCGTCAATCCACCCCGGCCGATCGGCAAGCTCCCCGGGTTCGTCGAGCCGGCCACCGGCGCCGACCTGACCCAGGACGGCTCGATGCTCGCTGTCTGCTCCTATGCCGTGACGAGAGTCTATCGACGGGCCGTAACGGGAGCCGGTCGGTGGGAGATGGCAGCCGAGGTTCGATATCCGCAATCGGCGATCGAGGGCGTCGCCTGGGACGGCCCCGACCTGATCCTGGCGGCGGAGGGCTCGAATCTGTATCGCCTGCGCCTTCCGGCCCGACGTCCTCCCTCCGCCCGCTGATCGTCCCCACCGCCCAGAACCCATTACCAACAACCCGTTACCAAGAACCAATTAGCAATTAGAAAAATGAAGGCCGCGGATGTCGTGATCGTGGGGGGTGGGGTGATCGGGCTCTCGATCGCCTATGTTCTGGCACGCGAGGGAATCTCCGCCGTTTTGCTCGACCGTCGCGAGCCGGGACGAGAGGCCTCGTGGGCCGGCGCGGGACTGATTCCGCCGATTGGCGAGGCGAGGCCGGATGTTCGGGCGCATCCTCTCGCCGAGATTCGGGCGTGGAGTGCACGGCTCTATCCCGAATGGGCCGCTGCCCTGCTCGACGAGACCGGGATCGACCCGGAATTCCGGCGCTCCGGGGGCGTGGACGTCGCCCGGACCGATCGAGAGGACGAGGCTCTGCGCGCTTCGGCCGGTCAGTGGCGGGCCGAGGGGATCGCCTTCGAGCGCATGGCCCCCGGCGATTACGCGAGGGTCGAGCCGGCGCTGGCTCCCGACCTGCGATCGGTCTACTTTCTTCCCGATCGTGCCCAGGTCCGGAACCCTCGCCTGCTCCAGTCGCTGATCGCGGCCGTCGAGCGGCGAGGGACTCAAATCAAGCCGCACCGGGGCGCGCAGGGGTTCGTGGTGGAGGGTGGCAAGGTCGTGGCCGTGCGATCGGCCGATGGTGAGATCCCCTGCGGGACGGTGATCGTCGCGGCCGGCGCCTGGTCGGGCGGGCTGGTCGAACCGACCGGGATCCGCACGCCGACTCCTCCGATCAAGGGACAAATCGTTCTCTTGAAGGCGGAGCGTCCGATCCTCCGCCGGATCGTCGAGCACGGGAGGAACTACCTTGTTCCTCGCGACGACGGCCGGATCCTGATCGGGGCGACCGAGGAGGACGTCGGCTTCGACACCCGCCCGACCGCGATGGGCGCCCGAGGGCTGCTTGACGAGGCGATCGCGCTTTGCCCTGCGCTGGGGGAGGCAGAGATCGAGACGACCTGGGCCGGGCTCCGGCCCGGCAGCTTCGACAGCCGCCCGTATCTCGGCCGGGTTACCGGGATGGAGAACCTCATCCTCGCGACCGGCCACCGACGCGCTGGGTTGCAGCTCGCCCCGGCGACCGCCGAACTGGTTGGAGATCTGGTGATGGGTCGCGCCCCGAGAGTCGACCTCTCGCCGTTCCGCCCCGATCGGACGCCTGGCTCCGACGCCGCCGACGCCTTCCGATCGTGAGGCCGAGGGCCGATCAGCGACCGTTCCGACGGCCGGGGACGACCTTCTCGCGGACGAAGGCGCGGAAGGCGGGGATCCAGTCGGTCGAATCGGCGGTTCGCCCCTCCTTGAGGAACTGGGCGACCCTGGCGACCGGGAGGGCCGGGAAGTTCCGGCTGAACGGCCGGGCCTGGTAGGTCCCGTCCTCCTGTAGGTGGAGGAACTGGAGGGATCGGCCGGTGGATCGCCAGACCTCCGGCACCTCCATCGCGGCGAAGATCGGGAGCCGAGCGAGCGAGGTCCGGGTCACGTCGACCTCGACGACGAGGTCTGGCGGGGGATCGCGGGGCAGGTCGAGCCTGACCTTGCCGCTCATCTGTCGGGCCTTCTCGCCGAACCAGTAGCACTTGTCGGGCTCGGCGCCCTTATCGAGGTCGGCTCGCTTGTGCGTGGTCGTATCGCCGCCTCGGTAGGAAACTCGCAGCTCCTCGGCGAGGACGTCCACCATCCGACCACGGAGGAAGGCATCATGATTGTGGCCGTACGACGGCATGTAGACCTCCATCTCGCCCCGATCGTAGAGGACGCGGATCGGGCGGTCGCCGACGAGCTTCAGCATCGACTCGTAGTCGTCCCACGTGGCGTCGTGGAAGACGATGCCGGCGGCGGCGGGCGTGGTGCGTCGCCTGGGGCCTGCGGAGGCGGTCGCCATGGGGAGACCTCGCTTCATCTCGATTCGAGGGTGGAAGGGATTCGGTCGGGCTCCTCGCCCGGCGCGACCAGGACCTTCGCCGCCGCAGCCAGGCCGAGGGCGACGCTTCGGTCGCCGAGCCGGCAGACCAGGGCCCCGGATTCGGGACGGTTTTCGCGGACCTCGCCGGTCGCGTGGAGGTCAAGGCCGCACTCGCTGAGGTATCGGAGGAATGCCGGATCCTGGTCCATCACCCGGACAACACGGAACCGATCGCCAGGCTCGAGCCGGGCCATCGGCGTGCCCTCGGTCTCGGTCAGCGAGCCGTCGGCGCGGGGGATCGGGTCGCCGTGCGGGTCGACGGCCGGGTATCCCAGGTATGCCTCGATCCGGTCGACCAGCCGCTCGGAGGCCGCGTGCTCCATGTGCTCGGCTTCCTCGTGGACCTCGTCCCAGGTCATTTGGAGGGTCCGGGCGAGAAAAAGCTCCAGCAGTCGATGCCGGCGGATCACCTTCAGGGCGAGTCGGTGTCCGGCCTCGGTGAGTCGGGCTCCCTCGTAGGGCGTGTAGGTCGCCAGGCTGGCCTCGGAGAGCGTCTTGAGCATCCCGGTCACCGTGCCCGGCGAGACGGAGAGCGCCTGTGCGAGCTCGCCGGTACTGACCGCGCGGCCGGATTCGCTTTGCCCCGCGATCAGCGCGATCGCCTTGACGTAGTTCTCGACCGTCAGACTCGCCACGTCGGGAAACCTCCGACCCCGCGGCCGATGGGCCCCAATCCCGAGGGCCGTTCCGGGCCCCTCATCGTACGCAAGACGGGCCCGTCGCGGAAGGGAAGGCTTTCCTCGAACGAGACCCCCCAGGCGCCGACTATTCGCCGATCCGGAGCCAGGCCACCTTCAAGTAGGACCCCTCGGGAACGTCGAGCGCGACCGGGTGGTCGGCCGACGCCCCGGTCATCGCCAGCAACTGCGCCGGTCGCCCCGCCATCCGCGCCGCTGCCCGAAGGATTCCCAGGAAATCGGCGCTCGGCAGCAGCCCACTGCAGGAACAGGAGACCAGCAATCCCCCCGGCTCCACCCGATTCATTGCTAAAACGTTCATATCAAAATATTTGCGTTTTCCTGGTGCGATCTCGTCGCGGTCGGGGATGAGCTTGGGCGGGTCGAGGACGATCACGCCGTAATTTCGATTGTTGAGGCCCATTTGACGCAGGTAGCCGAAGGCGTCGGCGTGGACGGTGTCGAGGCGGACGCGGTTGGCGTTGCCGTTTTCCTTCGCGAGGGCGACGGCCTTCTCGTCGAGATCGACGCAGGTGACCTCGCGGGCCTTGCCGCGGATCAGGGCGTTGAGCCCGAAGCCGCCGGTATAGCAGCAGAGGTCGAGGACCGAGCGGCCCTCGCAGAACCGGGCGAGGTCGCGGCGGTTGTCTCGCTGGTCGCAGAAGAATCCGGTCTTGTGGGCGTCGCCGAAGTGGATGCGATAGCGGATGCCATGCTCCTCAATCGTGACGCGGGGCGGGAGCTGCGGGCTATCGATCGGACGACCGGAGAAGTCCTCCTGGCGGGCGACGCGCTCGTCGACGTTCACCCGGTAATGGGCGGTCCCCATGTTCTCGCCGAGCAGGCTCAAAATCGGCCCGAGGCGCTGGTAGATGCCGAGGCTAAAGACCTCGACCGAGAGGACATCGGCGAAGCGATCGACGATCAGGCCGGTGAGGCCGTCGCCCTCGGCGTGGAGGAGTCGATAGGCGTCGGTCTCGCGATCGAGGTTGAGGAGCGACTTCCGGAGCGAGGCCGCCTGTTCGATCCTGCGCGACCAGAACGCGAGACCCGGCGGGTCGGCCTCTCGCGAGAGGAACCGGAGAGCGATCTGCGACCGACCGTTATAGAGAGCATAGCCGAGGTGCTGGCCCTCTCGATCCACCACGCGGACGAGGTCGCCATGATTGGGTGCGGCGGCGCCGACGGGACCGTCGACCATCTTCCGGTAGATGAAGGCGTGACCGCCCGGGGCGCGGATCGCCATCGTCGGCAGGGTGCCTTCGAGGTCGAGACTGCGGTCGGGTAGGACGGCCGGCGCGGCGATGGGGCTTCGTTTCTGCATTCCGATCAGTCCTCGAACCCGTCGTCGTCGAGGTCATCGGCGACGGGTCCCTCGTTGCGAAGGAGCCGGCGGAGCCGGACGAGGAGGGCCGTCGCGTACCGCTGGGCGGCGAGCTGACGGGTCATCACGGCCTCGTCGGCGGCGGAAAGTGGAATCTCGGCAAGTAGCCGGTTGGCCTGGCAGAGCGCGTTCCAGCCGACCTTCAGGACGGCCGATTGATCGACTCCGCCTCCCCTGGCCTGTGCCAGAAGCTGCCGTGCTTTCTTCAGACCGGCCTGCGCCTGCTGAACCTGACGCAGAGCGGTCCCGGGGCTCATCTCCTTCATCGTCTCCTCGCTGCGGCCGTCGGGGATGGTTTGTCAATTTGCGAGATAAAGTATAGACTGAGGAGCGTCCAGACTGGTACCTCGACCCCGCGGGAGTCCGGATCATGCCCGGAGAATCGCAAGCCGCCAGTGCCGTCGTCGAGCCGGAAGTGACGAGCGAGCAGCAAACGCGGCGCCTCCCTCCGTACAACGTGGTGATCCTCAACGACGAGGTCCACACGTTTGAGTACGTGATCGAGCTGCTGATCAAGATCTTCCGCCACGCGAAGCCGAAGGCGGAAGAGCTGACGCTCCGGATCCACAAGACGGGTCGAGCGATCGTCTACACGACGCACAAGGAGCTGGCCGAGCTGAAGCGTGACCAGGTGATCGCCTACGGCCCGGACCCGAGGATGCAGGAGTCGAAGGGCCCGCTCCGATGCTACGTCGAACCGGCGCCGGGCTGATCGGATCGGGCCCGGCTATCGGCATCAACTCCGGCGGGCAGTCCTCGGTGTCCCGGAGGGTCGCCCGGCTGATCCCGGGCAGGTGGACGATCGGCACGGCACCGACCGGCATGGAAACCACGGCGATCTTCCCGGCCTGTACGCATCGCAATCAGATCGCAGGACCGGATCGCAGGGTGGCCTCGTAGGGACCGAGGGTCAGGAAGTTCGGCAGGGCGCCCCGGAGGCGGTGAGCCAGCTTCTCCCACTCCCGCTTCTCGTCGGGCCAGAGGACGGCGGCGGGCGGCACCGTGTCGTCGCGGTTGTAATCCGCGGCTTTACGGATCGAACCCAGCAAAACATCCAGGAAAGTCGACATGGAAGATAACCCGCGATGCTGTACACGAATCGCAAAAAAGAGGTTCTTCTACCAGATACGCTTGACCCCATAGACATCAAGCTGTGCGTCGGAGCTGACCATGGAAATGCCCTCGGCACTCGCCTGCGCTACGAGCAATCTGTCGAATGGGTCCCTGTGATGGAGAGGCATCGTCGTCAAGAGCGCGGTGTGCTTCGGCTCGATCGTCAGGATGCGGAAGTCATTTTCCACGATCTCGCGTTCCATGAACGCCTGATACGGCTCGGGCAAGGCATATTTTCCCAGCCGGATCTTGATGGCGATTTCCCAGTAACTCGCCGGGCTGACTTCAACGATGTTGAGAGGGTCCTGGATCACTGTTTGGGCCGTGGCGCTCAACTGTGGGTCGTCCAGCAGGAACCACAGGAACGCATGGGTGTCAAGGAGTAGCCTCACCCCATGTACTCCTCGAAGTCCTTCAGGTGCTCATCATCCTCTTTCAAGATGATGAGTTTTCCCTTCGCGCTGCCGGGGCGGCGCGGGTTGCGAATCGGGACCGCCTGTCCGACGATTTTGGCCACCGGCCGTTGGTCTTGCGTGATGACCAGCTCTTCACCGGGTGCAAGGCTGCCAATCAATTCCTTGAGATGGGCCTGGGCTTCATCGACCGTGATCGTCGCAGGCATGCAGGATTGTCCTTTCGTTCGTTTCGTGAGAGGTAACATGCTTCGCCGTGGTCGAGTACAAAGCAAGTCCCCATATCGAATCATCGTTGCTGATTTCAACGAGTCCTGTGCAGACCATAATACGGATTCTATTGCGAATGCACCTCGTCTCGTCGAGCTTGAACGGCATCAGGAGACCTCTTGCTAAATGGCGGCATCGTGTCGACGCGGTTGTAATCCGCCAATCCTTGGAGTGCACCCAGGAGAGACTCGAACAGGGTGCTCATGGGAACGGGACCTCGCCGACTTCCGGCCCGAGATCAATTTCGCCGACCAATCGAACGCGGATGCGATGCTCATCCGCGATCCAGAGCCTCCCCGCGACCGGGACCGATTCCAGGTGGGGCAGGACTGGCCGCAAGAGGCTCAAGACGGCTCTTGGCCCTGGCTGATGCAGGCGAAGCACGATGAGCCCGGCGTACCGTTCGGGGGGAAACACCAGGATGTTCGAGAAGTCCAGGTCGAGCGAAAGGAGGATCCGGCCCTCGCCCTGGCACGCCGCCAGCACCTCGGGATCGGTACAACTCTGAAGCCCCTGGTCGTGGACCGTCATCACATCGTGTCCGAGACCGCGGAGCAGTTCCGCCGCGGAGGGCGCCAGGTTCTCGTCGAGTTTGAACTGCATCAGGCCACCTCTTGCTCCAGGGGCAAGAAACGGTCTTCCGCCATGTCCGCCGCGAACAAGATCGCCGCCCGGATGTCGTCCGGCTCCAGATGGAAATCCGCCATGATCGTTTCCGGGGTATCACCCTCGGCAAGGCTGGCAAGGATCACGCTGACCATGACCCGCCGACCCTTGATACAGGCTTTCCCGTGGCACACGTTTGCTCTGATGCTGATCCGATCTTGCCATTTCATGGCTGGTCTCCTCACCCAGGGTTCATTCCGAGGAAGCGTCTCGTTGCTTGAAAGTGCCCTGCTCATGGCGAACGAAGGTCGGGTCGGTAATGCTACCCGCGGTCTCCATGACGAATTGTCGCCACTCCTCCTGGGTCATCGAGGAAGACTCGCGTCGATCCGGATCGATCGTGACTTGCACCTCTCGATCCGCGACTTCCTTGCCCAATGGTATGTGGATATCCAAGATACCGTCAGAGCCCACACGTGATTGAACCACAAGGCGATGCATCTTCCGTTCCCCTGGGCCATGATGGCCCCGCGTCCCATCCGACCATTTCACTCGCTCGACCCATTATACGGCCTGTGCATCAATGTGCCCCGGGGTCACTTCGCCCGAGGTCTCTGCCGCGCCTCGCGTTTTTCCGCATCGGTCAGATGCTTGTCATTGACGCGATCGCCCTCACAGTACCACGGGTAATCGTCTGTGTCTCGGGCCGGTTCGGCTCCCTGGTCCTTGGTCCACTTGATGTTGGGGTTCTTGCGAAGGACGCCTGCCTTCATGAACGGGCGAATATTCATCCGGACGCCGTCGTTCAGGTCCGGGTTCCAGCCGATGGCCTGCTCGTGGAGGGGCTTCCAGCGGACGAAGATGTCGTATGGACGCTCCCCGGCCAGGATGAGCTTGAGCTTCTCCTGCAACTCCTGGGCGGCCTGGAGCCGCAGGTCGGCGCCGGGCTTGCCATCCTTCGCGGCGTCGTCCTGGGCCTTGATCCAGTCTTGCAGGTAGGAGTAGGTCAGGCTCTCCAGCGCCTTGTGAGTCAGCTTGTGGTAATTGACCAGGCAGGAGAAGCCGTCCTTGCGACCGTCCCAGATATGGCAGACGATGGGTCGCTGGTGGAAGAGCTTGAAGTGCTGCTCGAAGAAGCCGTCGCGGAGCCCGTCGTCCAGCAAGGAACTCATAAGAGTCGACTTTGCCGAGGGCCTGACCGCCCGCCAGGAGTTCGAACCGGTAATAGCGCGAGGGCTTCGGAGGGCCCCCTACCACCCCCTGGAACCTTCCGGATGGCAGTCTTTCGCCTCGAATCAAGGACGTATGCAGGGCGGGTAAGGAGTTCAGACAGGCGCTCGGTGCCGGCCGGCTGGACGGCTTTGTCCCCGGTCGAGGCCGGGACGAGCGGTGGGCGGCCGGCGGCCGGATGCTGTCTGCGGCGATCCGGCGCGTCAGGCGGCGACACGGGCCTCTCGGTGATATCAAGACAGGGGTTGCCTTTTGAGACTGCTCCCGGGTCACCAGGCCCGTCTTCAACATGAGCTGGAGCCGCTCCCGGACGGTCATCGAGCGGGAGGCCTTCGCCGCCCTCCGGATCGTCTCCGCCGCCGAGGTCGATTTCGGGCGGATCTTCTTCGGCGGACGGTTTTCATCCGGCAACCAGGCCCGGGACGGTCGGGGAAAGCTGGGCAGACACCGGCACCGGGCGAGAGTCTGTCGATTATCGCGGAGACGGGGTTCCTGATCGGCTCGGGGTCTTTCCCCGTTTTGTTGGGGATTGTTAAGGCACACGGGCCCTCGCGAACGGAGTCGTTCCCACGTGCCGGATCGTGGGCCGCTCGATGTGTGGTCGGCGCGAGGAATCCGAGAAAAATCGGCGAGCGGCGGTTTTCGCAATTTCCGGTGGCGGAAGGACTTGGGCCGGACCACCGGTCGATCTCGCTCTTTCCCGGTTTTTTCTCTTCCAAAGCACGGGGTGGTCGGCCACTACTCTGTTAGAAGCGTCCGCTCGTTGCTGACCGGTTTCGTGTGGGGTGATGGTTCGATCGGGTCGCGCAAACAGGGTCGGCGGGAGCCTTGCCCTCCGAGACTTGTGTCCACAGAACCCATCTTGCCATTAATCTTTCGCAGTCGTCGCCGGACGCCTGGGTCGTGTGTTTGCCTTGTCAACGGACTGCTGTGGGCCGGGTTCCAGCCGGACGCCACGGCGGATGCCCCGGTCTTGCTCGGGGTGCCGTCAAGGGTCGTGCGTCATGCTCAATCTGCACCAGTCCGCACAGAGCGGCGGCATCGACGCCCCGCCTGCCAGGGAACTCGGTGGGGATCTCAAGGGGAAGGCGTTCCTCGGACTTTTTCTCAAGGCCGAACGACGAATCTTCGCCTATATCTTCACGCTCCTCCCCAACCGCGCCGATGCTGAGGACGTGCTTCAGGATGTCAGCAAACTGATGTGGGAGAAGTTCGACGAGACCGATCCGCCGGGAGACTTCGTCGCCTGGGGCTGCCGGATCGCCTTTTACCGGGTGATGGAACATCGTCGGAGCCAGCGGCGCGAACGCGTGATCTTCAGCGACGCCATGCTGGAACGCGTCGCCGAGACCGTCTCGGAACACGCCGGCGCGCTCCGGCTCGACGACCGTCACGACGCGCTGGCCTGCTGCCTCGGCAAGCTCACCCGGCGCGATCGGGAACTCCTGGAGGAACGGTTCAAGGAAGGAGCGAGTGTCCGGTCCGTTGCCGATCGGCTGGGGCGGTCTGCGGACGCGGTTTACAAGGCTCTGGCGCGGGTTCGTCGGGTCCTTCACGAGTGCGTCGAGCGGACGATTTCCGCGGGAGGCCACGCATGACCCCCGAGCCCGAACGCCCCGACGAGCTTCGTCGGCTGCTGGAGGCCGTCTGCGAGGAACGGATTTCCCCCGAAGAGGCCGCTCGGCTGGAAGAACTGGTGCTGGCCGACCCCAGGGCCGAGGCCCTTTACATCACCTATTTGACGATGCAGGCCGACCTGGTGCGCGAGATCGGCGGGCACACCCCGACGGCGGCCCGTCGGGGCGGAGAGGCGAGGCCCGGCATGCCCCCGCTCGTGAAGCCGGACGGGCGTCGGCGGTCGTGGTCGTGGGTGCCCTGGGGCCTCACCGCCGGGGCCGGACTGCTCGCGGCAGCCATTTCAGGACTGCTGCTCCGGCCGGGTCTTGAGGCCGGGAAACTGCGCGAGACCCAGGTTGAGCCGGCGGTGGCGAAGGTTCCAACCGCGATCAGAGGCGGGCGGATCCTCGTCCACGATCGCGAGGCGGTGGCCATGGTGGTCCGCCTGGTCGACGCCCGCTGGGAGCCTTCCGAGGACCCCGCCTTCGCGGAAGGGCGGCCCGTACCGGCCTGCCGGTTGCGGCTTCGCTCGGGACTGGCGACGCTGGGGTTCGTCAATGGTGTCACGCTCACCCTCGAGGGCCCCGCGGACGTCGATCTTGTCTCGGTGGATCGGGTCTTCTGCCGTCGGGGCAAGCTCCGGGCCCGGGTGCCGAAGGGGGCCGAGGGCTTCGTGGTCGAGTCGCCATCGTCGGCCGTGGTCGATCTGGGCACGGAGTTCGCGCTGAACGTCGGCGGCGACGGCCTGACTCGCGTGATGGTGTTTGAGGGGCTCGCCGAAGCCGCCGTGCTGAGCGACACCGGGGCGCCGAGGCACTCGCAGCTCATCGAGCGTGACCGGGCGTTCTTCCTCGATGCCGGCGCCGGTCGGATTCACGAGGAGGTCGCTCGGCCCGACACCTTCGCCCCGGCGCCCGCGCTTCCCTATCGCGAACTCAACCTGTCGCCCTCCTATGCCCGGGAGGTCCTGCGGTCGCGGCCGCGCGGCTACTGGCGGTTCGAGTCGCTCATCGACGGCGCCTTCCCGGATGAAGTCGTGGGCGGCCCGGTGCTCCGCGCCCACGGCTCCGTCGGCGTCGGGAGAGGGCCCGGAGAGAACGGGTACTGTGCGTTCCCTACGGGCGACCCCCGGCAGTACCTCGACACCGAGGGGCTCTGGGACCTCCCCGCCGAGCCAGGGCACGCGGTCGAGTTCTGGTTCCTCGCGGAGGAGATTGCGTACACGTCGCTTGTGGGGTTCTACCCTCCTCAGAGTCAGAATCCCCCTGACATGGCCGACCGCTTCGTGCACACCTTCTTCGTCGAGGCGACGGCGCACCAGCGGCAGTCGCTCCAGAAGCCGGCGTCGGTCCGGTTCCTGCACCGCTGGCCGCTCGACATCAAGGTCAACGACAGCCTGTTTTCCGAGGGCTTCTACCTCCCGTGCCGCTGGCACCACGTGGTCGCCCAGAAGAACGACGGCCGGTTGGAGCTGTACTTCGACGGTCAACTCGACCGGTCGAGCCTGCTGGAGACTGACCACCCGACCCTGCGCTGCCACCTGGTCGTGGGGCGGAGGACGCCGGAGTCGGGCAACCCCAAGGATAGCCGCTCGTTCGTGGGCCGGCTGGATGAGCTGGCCATCTATGATCACCCGCTCTCAGCCGAGGAGGTGCGTGCCCACCATCGCCTCGGCCTGGAGACCCCGCGTCCCCATTGATCCGATCCGCTTTCGCCGATGGGCCGGCCATGCCCGGCCCAAAGTGTTCCCGGTCCGTCCCTCAGTCGTGCGGGGGTGGTCCGCCGCTCTTCCAGAAGGAGGTCTCGCCATGCGCCGAAAGGGTTTCACGCTGATCGAATTGCTCGTTGTCATCGCGATCATCGCGGTTTTGATCGCACTGCTGCTTCCGGCGGTCCAGGCGGCGCGTGAGGCCGCCCGCCGCTCGCAATGCGTCAACAACCTCAAGCAGCTCGGCCTGGCGATGCACAACTACCACGACTCGCTCAACAGCTTCCCGATCGGAGCGATGGGCGTTCGGAGCCTGAGAGCGGGAGGACGGTATCCGAACGGGATGGCCGTCGGCAGCGCCCGACGGACCTGGCTCCCGATGCTCCTGCCCTACATCGAACAGGGGGTCGTGGCCAACGCGTATAACTTCAGCCAGATCTTCAACTCTTACCTCAACACGACCGCCGAGCTGACCCAGCTCAAGACCATGGCGTGCCCTTCCGACCCGAACGTGGGGTCGATCGAGAATTCTCCCCCGCGCTACCAGTACAATTACATGGTGAACTGGGGGAACACGACCTGGCAGCAGAACATGGTCTCGACCTACAATCCGACGGTCGGCATCTATCCGCCTGGGACGACCACACCGGTTCCGTTCATGGGGGCGCCGTTCACGATGGACTCGGCCTATGGGATCCAGAGCATCACCGACGGGACGAGCAACACCCTCCTGATGGCCGAGGTGAAGATTGGCGCCGACATCACCGGCGGAATGCAGGACCACTGCGGCGACGTCTGGAACGACGACTGGATGTGCGCGATGTTCACGGCGTTCACACCGCCCAATACTTCGTTCCCTGACTACCTTGGCAACGATTGCAATTATCCTTACCAGAACAATCCTCCCTGCCAGGTCAAGGCCCCGTTTTTCATCGCCGCGAGGAGCTTCCACCCTGGTGGAATCAACGGGCTGATGGCCGACGGCCACGTGCAATTTTTCAAGAATTCGGTCGCGGTGATGACCTGGCGGATGCTCGGTTCCTCACAGGGAGGCGAGGTTATCTCGGCCGACGCCTACTAGAGCGCGATACCGTTGGATGGCCGATGTCTCCTACCAACCCGACGCGCCAGCGAGG
>DAIDKV010000158.1 GCA_027449865.1 Planctomycetales bacterium | reverse complement strand
CGGTCGCCGGGCCGCCGAAGGAGAAGCACGGCACGGATCATGAGATCCCGTCACCAGGGACCAGGAGAGTGCCATGCGCCCGGTCAGCAGGCGATTCGGCGGTCCATGGCAAATGTCGAGCCGAACAGTCGTGGGGACAGGACGGATCAAACTCATCGGCGGCAATTTCCCGGGGAACAGCGTGACTCTCGATCCTCATTCTACGAACGAGAATCGAGAAGGCTCGCCCTTTATTGTAACGTCCGGCCGGGAATCGGGATACGCGCGGTCGTCACCTTTCGACGGCGCTCTGCGAGGCGAACCGAATCAAAACCCAGGTCGCGTAGCCTTGCTGCTGGCCGCTCGACTGGAGGTCGAAGTGGAAGGCGATGGCGCCGTCCTGGTGAATGCGGTCGTCTCGGGCGTGGTCGTCGCTGGGGTCGGTCCCGGAGTTTATGTGGATGTCGTGGATGCCCGTGCCGTCGCGGTAGGTCGCGCCGTACGCGGCCACGCGCGAGCACGACTGCGACCGGTCAGAGATCGTCGTAAATCCCGGCGTCGGAGTACCCGTCGGGGACCTCAAGATCGAGGTGCTACCTGGAGCCTCTTCCCGGAAAAGCAAGGCTGGCCATCCGGAGCCCAAGGCGAGGGTCTCGGAGGGCGTCGAGCGCGATTGAGGGCGCCAGGCCCAGGCCGCGCCAGAGGGCACGCCGGGCAAGGTCTCGGCGACCGCTCCCAAGGGCGTCGTGGGCACGGTTGAGGAAAGCGCGAGCGAGGCGCCTGGCGGACATGCGGCGGAGGCGACGGGCGTCGGGGTGCCGGGTCAGGTCGATGGAGAACAGGAGGTCCATCATCCGGGCGGATTCGTCGAGGTCGGCGGTCCCGGCCTTGAAACGGTGAGTCTCGCTTGCCGGGTGCCACCGGACCTGGACGGTCGGCCGGGCGAGCCAGGCGACCGACCATCGCCGGGAGACGCGGAGCCAGAAGTCCCAGTCGAGCACGTATCGCAGAGAAGGGTCGAAGCCGCCGACGTCGTCGAACGCAGCTCTTCGGATCGTGACGGCCGAGCATCGCAGGGGGTTTCCTTCGAGCATCGTCGGGGCGAGCGTGCCGGGCGGGAAGACCCGGTCGACCGGCCCGAGCCCGCCCCGGCCGACAACCGATCCACTGACCGGCTCGCCCCGATCATCGATGACATCCGAGGCGCTGACGACGAGCCCGACACGCTCGTCGGTGAAGGCGGCCAGGTGCGCGGCAAGGTGGCCGGGCCGCATCACGTCGTCCTGGTGGAAAACGGCGACGATCGGCGCGGCGGCCATCGCGACGCAATGATTCCAGTTGCCGGCGAGACCCAATCGCTCGGGATTGAGGTGGATTCTTGCCCGATCACCGGCCAGCGCGCGAACCCGTTCGATGGTCCCGTCGTCGGAACGATCGTCGGAGACGATCAGCTCGAAATCGACGTCTTGCTGGTCGAGGATGCCGCGGAGGGCGTCGGCCAGGTGGTCGGCGCCGTTGAACGTGGGAATGGCCACGGTAATGGGGAGATGGGGCATCTCGGCCTCAGACCTGGGCCTGTTCGCCGATCGATCCGAGAGTCTCCCAGGTGAAGATCCCGGACGAATGGCCGTCGTTCCAGGCGAACTGGACCGCGTAGGTCCCGACATTCTCCATCCCGACGAGCTTCAGGTCGGACCGGATCGAGGCTGGGTCGAGAATACGCTCGCCCGTCCACTCGTCTCGGCACGAGGCGCACGGGCACTGGCTTCGGATCGTCCGATACTCCATGCGATGGACTCGACCATCGGGCCAGGTGACTTCAAGGATCTGCTCGGCCTGGAGGGCTCGAATGTTGCTGGGAGGGTCGCTCATCGAAATCTGGCTCGTGGTGAGGAAATCCGTGCGGAAGTTGTCCATGTTCCGTAAGTGGATATCCTATGATACCAGACCGCATACCGGCTGGTCAGTTATCCGAGGCCGGCAACCGCTTCGAGACACCAGAAGCGACCAGAGGGGCACCGGGTCCGGCGGCTTGCCCGTCGGGAATGCTCGGAGTCGGCCGAACTCTTCAGTGGATTCGGCCCACGGCCACCACCAGAGCCGAGTCGGATAGCAGCCCGACGGCCAGGAAGTAGCCAGGCGACTTCCGGCGGGTCGATCCGAGCGACGGCTTCTGAATGAGCCCGGCCGGCCGGGGGTGCACGTCAGCCTCGGTTTTTCGCTGCTGTGAATTCGGGCGATTTGGGTCGACGTACGAACGGATAACCGGGCCGCGTCCGCAGGTGCTCGATGAGGCGCTCATCGTCGCACAGCGACGCGGCCCGCACCTGCAGG
>DAIDKV010000157.1 GCA_027449865.1 Planctomycetales bacterium | reverse complement strand
GCGGACGCAACTCCTCTGCTGGTCTATGATTAAGTATAAAGCTGCGTCAGGGGAATTCAAGAAAAAAACAGATGCAAGCCGTGATTTTTCAAAGGCTTGCGCCGAATGTTGGCCTCGCCGCACTTCTGTCGGCAACGTCAGTTTTCGGTTTTCAGTTTTCGGTTTTCAGTTTTCGGTTTTCGGTTTTCAGTTTTCGGTTTTCAGTTTTCAGGGTTCGGTGTTCCGCAGTGACGGTAACCGTGACTAATCCAAGGCAATGTCGTGGGTTGCTTCGTTCCTTGGGCATCCGGTTCCTGCAACCCTACCCAAGAAGGACGCTGGACCAGGCGAACTGTGGGTGTCGCCGGGTAAGCTTCTTCCTGCCGATCGCCTTGCGGCAGTCGAAAACTGAAAACTGAAAACCGAAAACTGAAAACTGAAAACTCATGAAAGCTCAAACGCTCGTTCGAGGTCGGCGATGACATCGTCGGGCATTCGGTGGATGACGCCTGCGTTCAGGGCGAGGCCGTTGATCATCGCCTCGGCCGTCGATTCGAGGACTTCCAGGCGGTCGAAGGCATCGAGGATGCTCGTCCCGACGACCTGCACGCCGTCGTTCTCCAGGATCGTGACGGGGAACTTCATCGAGATCTGACCAGCGATCGCGGCTCCGTCGCCGAACCGGTCGGCGTACGGGATGCGGGGGACGTCGCGGAGGAAGACGTAGCTCTCGGGGATCGTCCGCGTCTCGATCGGCTTGCCGGTAACGGCGAACGCGGTCGCGTTGACGGGGTAAGCGTTGACAATCGCCTGGGCCTCGGGGTGAGCCTCATAGATGGCGCGGTGGACCCGGGCGGAACTGCTCGGCGTTTTCCCCTCCTCGGGGCGACCGCGGCGCACCAGAACGATATCGCCCGGCCCGAGGTCGCAACGATCGGTCCGGTGGGGCGTGATGAGGAACGAATCGGCGTCGAGTCGGGCGGAGAAGGTTCCCACCGTGCTGATCATCAGCCGCTGGCGGTAACTCCTCAGGACAAACTCGCAGAGCTGCGCCCGGAGTTCCTTCTCGCGGCTAGTGACCGGCCCGGTCCGGGGCTCCTCGGGACCAGCCGCGGGCGGGCGGGGTCGGTCGGCCTCGTCGTCGGTCAGGTAGTGGACGGGCCCGAGGGTGCTCGCCTTGATGAGGATCTTGGCGGCGAACTCCAGCGTCTCGAACCGCTCGAAGGCTCGGGCCAGCGTGTCGCCCCCGGTCACAACGCCGTGGTTTTCCAGGACCAGGCAGTGGGCGCCCTCGGCGAACGCCGAGGCGATGTTCCGGCCAAGCGTCTCACTGCCCGGCAGGGCATACGGAGCGAACCCGACAGGCCCGCAGACCCGCCGCGACTGGGGAAGCAACCGGGTATCGGGGACGCGCCGGCAAATGCTGAATGCCACGAGGGCGACCGGATGGGCGTGGACGATCGACCGGATATCGGGCCGGGCCTCGTAGATCGCCCGGTGGAACGGAAACTCCGACGACGGCCGATGCGGCCCCTCGACCGACCCGTCCGGGCGGACGCGGACGACATCCTCGCGGCGGAGGCTCCCCTTGTCGATCCGCGCCGGCGTGATCCAGATCGATCCGTCGTCGTCGAGGATCGAGAGGTTGCCACCGGACGTGGTGGTCATTCGGTAGCCATAGATGCGCTGCATGGTCCGCACAATCTCGTCGCGCGGATGGATCAGGTCGCGAGTCCCGTACATCGGCGTGGTCCTCCTGGGTTCTCGCCATTACACGGGAACCCGGTCCGTCGATCAACGCCGAGCCGTGCTTTCTCGACCGCGGTTCGCCTGGCGCTGGTCGATGGCCCGAAGCGCCTCCAGCGCCCCCATTGGTAGCCCGATCTGACCAGCCGGGACTTCGGGCTCTCGGGTGTTGAGCCGGATCAGCGTGGCGCCGAGTTGGTCGACGAAGTCCTCGCTCATGAGCCGGATCGTCGGCACGCCCAGGCCGGCGCCCATCTCGACGATCACGATCGAGGCGCCGTCGAGCGCGCGCAGCCAGGAGGTCAGGCGGCGATGTTGCGCGTCGGTGTACGACGAATCCCAGCCACCATCGCCAAACATCAAGATATTGGGGCGTGTTGCGCCTCCGCACTTCGGGCAGGCGGGAAGCGGCGGGACGGCCCGCATGGTCGATTCGTCGATTTCCACCTCGTAGGGTTCGGACGGAAAGATCCCGACGCCGCAATGTATCAGACACTGCATCGCGGTGATCGTCCCGTGGACCTCGACCACTCGATCAGGATCGAAGCCCGCGCGCTGGAAGTGGCCATCGACGTTCGATGTGTAGACGAACCCGCCGCGCGGCATTCGGTCGGCCCATCGCCGGAGGATGTTGAAGCCCTCGTGCGGGATGGTCTGTCGGTAGAGGCCCATCCGGTGGCCGTAGAAGCCCCAGGCGAGTTCGGGGTCCTGGGCGAACCATCGCGGGTTGGCGATCGCGGCGAATTGAAGGCCGAGCTTCTCATACGGCGGATAGGCCCGCCAGAAGCCCTGCGGGCCTCGGAAGTCGGGGAGTCCGCTGTCGACGCCCATCCCGGCGCCAGCGGCGATCAGGATCGCGTCGGCCCCGGCAATCGCCGCCGCGGCGCGGTCGAGGCTCGCTTCGAGACTCATGGTTCCGACGCCCTTCCAGGAACGGGGCAAGCCCGCCTACGCCAGCAACTCCTTGCGGATCTTCGCCGTGTTCTCGGGGCCGATCAGCTTCTGGTCGAGGCCCAGCGAGGGATACGTCAGCTTCCAGGGATCGAGGCCCAGCAGGTGCAGGATCGTCGCCTGGAGATCGTGAATGCCGATTGGATTGTCGACGATCTGGTAGCCCAGCTCGTCGGTGGCTCCCACGGTGATCCCCGGCTTGATCCCGCCGCCCGCCATCCAGATCGAGAAGCAGTGCGGGTGATGATCGCGGCCGAGGAACTTCGAGCCGCCTCGGGCCTCGTTCATCGATGTCCGACCAAACTCACCGCCCCAGATGATCAACGTGTCGTCGAGCATCCCCCGGCGCTTCAAATCCTTCACCAGCGCCGCGATCGGGCGGTCGATCTCACGGCACTTGATCGGGAGGTGCTTGACGATGTCGTCGCCGGCGCCCGTCCCGTGGCAGTCCCAGCCCCAGTCGAAGAGCTGCACGTAACGCACGCCCCGCTCCACCAGCCGGCGCGCCAGCAGGCAGTTGTTCGCGAACGACGAGCCCCCCGACGTCGCGCCGTATTCTTCGAGGATCGAGGCCGGCTCCTGGCGGATCTCCATCACGTCGGGGACCGCCATCTGCATCCGGAACGCCAGCTCGTACTGGCTGATCCGCGTGAGCGTCTCGGGGTCGCCGAACTCGGAAAGCTCGTACTCGTTCAGCCGGCGGAGCGCATCGAGAGTCCGACGACGGTCCGACCGATCCATCCCCTTCGGATCACCGACGTAAAGCACCGGGTCGCCGACCGTCCGGCACTGGACGCCCTGGTAGACGCTCGGCAGAAAGCCGGTGCTCCAGAGAGCCTTGCCGCCCGTCGGATCGGTCCCGCCGCTGATCAGGACGACGAAGCCGGGTAGATCCTGGTTCTCGGTCCCGAGCCCGTAGGTGATCCACGAGCCCATCGCCGCCCCGCCGTTTCGCTGCGAGCCGGTGAAGAGAAACAACTCGGCCGGGGCGTGGTTGAACTGGTCGGTCCACATCGATCGGACGATCGCGATGTCATCGGCGATCGTGCCGAGGTTCGGCAACAGCTCGCTGATCGAGGCGCCGCTCTGGCCGTGCCGGGTGAACTTGTACGGCGAGCCGAGCAGCTTGGGATGCCCCTTGATGAAGGCGAATTTCTGGCCCTTCAGCAGCACGTCGGGGCACGGCTGCATGTGATGCTTGACCAGCGCGGGCTTCTCGTCCAGCAGCTCCTGCTGCGGCGGCCCGCCCGACATGTGCAGATAGATCACTCGCTTCGCCTTCGGGGCGAAGTGCGGCGGACGGGGCATCATCGGGTTGTCGACGGAGGGCTCCGCGGCCCGGGAATCTCGGCCGAGCATCGAGGCCAGCGCGAGGGCGCCCAGGCCCGTTTGCGACCGCTTGAGAAACTGCCGGCGCGTGAGCGCCCGGGCGTGCTGCCAGGAGAGCGGCAGGTCGCGATCCGGATGGAAGTCCATTGGGCTCACCCCTTGCTCAGAACGCTATCGAGGTTCAGCAGGACGTTGGCCACGGCCGTCCACGAGGCCAGCTCGGCCGCGTCCATTCCGGCCGGGAGCGGGCCGATCGGCTCGGTCGCGAGGGCGGCGGCGGCGGCCGGGTCTTTTCGGTATCGGGCCAGCTCGGCGGCGTGGAGCGAGGCCAGGGGCTCGATCTGCTCGGGACGCGCTGGCCGGCACTGGCAGAGCGCCAGCGCGTACTTGATCCGGCTCTCCACGGTCGACCCGCCCTCGCGGACGATCCGACGCGCCAGCCCCTGCGCCGCCTCGACGTAGACCGGATCATTCAACGTGACGAACGATTGCAGCGGCGTGTTCGTTCGGACACGCCGGATCGCGCAGATCTCGCGGCTCGGGGCGTCGAACGCCGACATCGACGGATAGGGGACCGTCCGCCGCCAGAAGATGTAAAGCCCGCGCCGGTATCGGTCCTCGCCCTGGCTGGTCGACCAGTTGCGCTGGCCGTTGAACGCCGCCTGCCAGAGGCCGTCCGGCTGCGGCGGGAAGACGCTCGGCCCGCCCACCTTTCGGCTCAGTAGCCCGGCCAGTTCAAGAGCCTGGTCGCGAACCATCTCCGCTTCGAGCCGGACTCGCGACATCCGCCCGAGCAGCCGGTTGCGCGGGTCCTTTTCGACCATCTCGGGCCGCACTCGTGACGCCTGCCGATACGTCGACGACGTGACCATCCACTTCAGCAGCGCCTTCGTATCCCAGCCGGAATCGCGATACTGGACGGCCAGCCAGTCGAGCAATTCGGGATGGCTAGGCAGATCGCCCTGCGTCCCGAAGTCTTCCTCGGTGTCAACCAGACCAACGCCGAAGATCTGGGCCCAGAACCGATTCACGGCGACGCGGGCCGTCAGCGGGTTCTTCGGGTCGACCAGCCAGCGTGCCAGGCCCATCCGATCGGCCGAGGCGCCGCGCGGGAGCGGATGAAGCGCCGCGGGGAGACCCGGCGTGACGGCTGGGCCCGGGTCGAGGAAGTTCCCCTTGCGAAGCAGGTGCGTCGTCCGTTTTTTGTCGGCCGGCAGCTCGACCATCACCGGGACCTGTGGCGCACTCGGCCGCGACTTCTGGAGCTTTGCGATCTCGTCCTTGATCGTCTTCGCCTCGTCGGCGGGGGGCTTCTTCTTTAGCTTTGCCTTCCGTTTATCGATTTGACCGTCGATCTCGCGCGCCTTCGCGGCGTCTTCGGGCGAGGCGTAGGAGACCGTTGGAGCCTCGTCGCCGCGGTCGGAGTCGGCCGTCTGGTTGAAGATCGCGTAGAAGCGATAATATTCTTCCTGGGTGATGGGATCAAACTTGTGGCTATGGCATTTGGCACAGCCCATGGTCAGGCCCATCCAGACCTGGACCGTGGTGTCGACCCGGTCCTTGATCGCGACGACCCGGAATTCCTCGTCGTCGGTGCCGCCCTCGGTGTTGGTCATCGTGTTCCGGTGGAACGCGGTGGCGATCCGGTCGTCGAGGCCTGGGTTCGGCAAAAGATCACCGGCGAGCTGGAGGAGGGTGAAGCGGTCGTACGGCAGGTTTCGGTTGAAGGCGTTGATGACCCAGTCGCGATAGGGCCAGATGTCGGGGCGGAGGGGGTCGGAGCCGTATCCGGCCGAGTCGGCGTACCGGGCCTGGTCGAGCCAGAGGCGTGCCCAGCGCTCGCCGAAGGCGGAATCGTCAAGGAACCGGTCAACGGCCCGCTCGTAGGCTCCCGGAGCCGTGTCGTGGATGAAGCGATCGACCTCGGCGGGCGAGGGCGGCAGGCCGCGAAGGTCGAGACTCAGGCGGCGGATCAGGGTGTGGCGATCGGCCTCGGGCGAGGGCGTCCACCCTTCGCGTTCGAGCCGGTCGAGGATCCAGTAGTCGATCCCGTTCCGCGGCCACTTCGAGTTCTTCACCGAGGGGAACGGCCGGGCCTCGGGCGGGATCAGCGACCAGTGGCGGGCATAGGGTGCTCCCTGCTCAACCCATTGCCGAAGTGTCGCCACCTCCGACGATGTCAGGCGCTTGCCCCCCTTGCGCGGGGGCATTCGAAGCGTTTCGTCCTCGGTTTCGAGCCGGGCGATCAATTCGCTGGAGTCGGGATCGTCGGGAACGATCGCCACGTCGCCGTTCTTCAGCGGCTTGATCGCCGCGTCGCGGATGTCGAGCCGGAGGCCCTTCGCTCGCTTGGCCTCGTCCTGGCCGTGGCAGGCGAAGCAGTTCTTCGCCAGGATCGGCCGGACATCGCGGTTGAAGTCAACCTGGGGCGCCCCAGCATCGGCCTCGATCGCGGTGGCAACCAGGAAGGGAACGATCAGGGCCGTCGAGACGGCAAGACGTCGGGCGGGCGGATACATGGGGATCGGCTCCCGCGGGGCAGGCACCGGGGCGAATTTCGCCGGAGAGACATTCCCAGCATTGTCGGATAATGTCGCCGCCGACTCAAGTGCCCGCGCCCTCGGGGCGGCGATCAGCCCTCCTCCCGGGTCGCGCCTCGGTTGCCCGCGTAGAAGCCGTAACGACCCCGGATGACCTCGTGGCCCGACTTGACCTCGGGGTAGACCCAGGCCACATCCTTGACGATCGTCCCATCCGGCCCGACGTAATCGACCCAGTTGCAGGTTCCCTTGATCGGGCAGGTGTAGGTGCGGGATGTGACCTTCAGAACATCGGCCCGGACGGTGGACGGGTCGAAATACCAGTTCCCCTCGTACTTCGCCAGGCCCGGGCCGACCTCGGCCTCGGCCAGCGTGGCGCCCGAGTTTTTCTCGCGGATGGTGATGCTCACGGCGGTTTTCTCCCGGATTGAGGGCGAATAGACCTCACCGCGACAATGTAGGGCACAGGCCGACGATCGGGAAGGGCGGGCCGATCTCGCTCGATCGTTCAGGACGGGCGAGGCCGCCACTCCCCGGCGCCCCACGGTCGCCACCGGCCGAGCCGCGACCAGAACGCCTCGGCGACGCGTCGATGAAGTTCCCGCTCCACGGCCGGCAGGCCCAGGTCCCGGTCGACGTGGTTGAACACACCGTCGGTGCCAACCTCCAGGACGAGCCACTCGCCGGTCGGTCGTCGGAGTAGATCCACGCACCCGAAGGAATTCAGGAGCCCGACCGCGTCAAGGGCCGCCCGCGCCGCGACAGCGGCCTCGGCCGGTGGCTCGCCCGCATCCTCGTACCGGGCTCCGCGCGCATGGGCGACCCAGGGCGAGGGCTCGACGCCGTCGGGGAATCGGCGGACCACCCACCCGAACGACTCGCCGCCCGCGGCATACGTACGATAGACCTCGGGCTGGTCGAGCCGAATGAACTCCTGCACGACCAGCGGAAGCGGCCAGCTCGCCGGCAGTGTCATCCCGGCGGCCAGGCGACGATGCCCGGCCGCTCCGCAACCGGTCGGGAACTTCAGGCACCATTCGCGGCCCGGTTCGTCGGAGAGAATCCGCTCGGCCTCGGCCAGCGACCCGACCAGCCAGGTCTCGGGCGTCGGGACGTCTTTCTCCGCGAACGCCTGCGCGAGCCGCCGCTTGTCCGCCGCGAGCTGCATCCCCCGGAACGGGATGAACAGCTCCCCGCATTCGTCCAGAGTGAGATGCTCCGCGCTCAGCAGGTAGCTGAATGCGCCCGGCTCGTCGGCGACATCGAGCCAGAGCGATCGTCGGAGTTGCTCGGCGAGTCCCTCGAAGGCCCACGCCCCGCCTCCGCCGTTCAGGATGACGCACGAATCCGCGTCCATCTCGCCCTCCGAGCGAAATGCCCAGGCCCTTCTACATTGGAGCCTCTGTTCCGCCTACCGATGCCGACACCGTATCGCTACTGGCCGGCCATCGCCAGCCCGAGGGCCGTGCAGAGACTCGGGGCGACCGTCGAATCGACGGCGTCGAGCGCGGCCACCGTGCGAATCCCGATCGCCGATCGGCCGAGCCGCGCGGGCGGACCCGACTCCGGACGGGCGGCCGGCGGCTCGATCCCGTCGCCGAAGCCGAGGTGGCGGGCGAACCGCCACTGCCGATGTCGGGCGTACCAACCTTGCCGCGCCCGATCTCGGGTCCGCCGGGCCCTGGTTGCGTCCATCCGTCGTCCCTCCCCGGTTGGTCGGACCGGCGCGGCGCGCGGTGATTTCCCGCGGCCGGGATGATCCGGCGGGCTTTCCTCCAGGAAAACTGTCGGCTCGCCCCAGCGCGGGCCGCCGTCAAGGCGTGATCGACCGGCCGCCCGCCCTCATCAGGGCCGCTCGATCGATCGCTCCATAAGGCTTATATAGCTTTTCCCCGCGCCGATCGGACCTGAATCCGCCTGGATTCCCGGAAAATCGCGCGGAATGGGCCCTCGGCCGGTCCTGGCGAGCCGCCATCGGGGCCGTTAGACTCGCCATCGGGCCGGGCGGCACGTCCGCTGGCGGCTCCCTGCCGTCGGTCCGTCCCACCCTCGACCAGACAACCCAAGGATGCCACGACGATGATCTCACGACGCTCCCTCGTCTTCCCGATCGCGATCGCCGCGACGGTCGCCGCCTCCGCGATCGGCCTCGGTCAGGACCACGACCAGGCCAAGGGCAAGGCCCGCCACAGGTACGGCTACAAGGATACGCCGATGCTCCCCGGCGGGCGCTGGCACGTCCACGACAGCGACCGCCCCCTGCCCCGCGCTGTCACGCCCGGAACGTGCAGCACCCAGGATCAGCCCGGTCAGGCGCCCTCGGATGCGGTTGTCCTGTTCGACGGCAAGGATCTCTCGCGCTGGGAAACCGAACGAGGCCAGCCGGCACGATGGGCCGTTCAGGACGGCGCGATGGTTGCAAAGCCAGGCGCCGGCGCGATCCGGACCCGCGACAAGTTCGGCGACTGCCAGATCCACATCGAGTTCGCCAGCCCCAATCCTCCTCGGGGCCGCGACCAGGATTGTGGGAACAGTGGCGTGATCATCTTCGGCCGGTACGAGATCCAGGTGCTCGATAGTTTCAAGAATGTGACCTACGCTGACGGCCAGGCCGCCGCGATCTACGGCCAGTATCCGCCGCTGGTCAACGCCTCGCGCCCCCCCGGCCAGTGGCAGACCTACGACATCCTGTTCACGGCGCCGAGGTTCAAGCCCGATGGCTCGCTGGAGTCGCCGGCCTACTCGACAGTGCTGCACAATGGTGTGGTCGTCCACAACCACACCGCACACTTCGGGCCGATGGTCTACCGAAACACGGTCCCCTACAAGGCACACGATCCCAGGGGCCCGATCGTCCTTCAGGACCACGGCCACCCCGTCCGATTCCGGAACCTCTGGGTTCGCGAGATCAAGGGATACGACCAGCCGTGAGGCCGGCGGACAGACGATTCGGGTTTTTCTTGTCGACACAATTGTTGACGATACCGCGCCGACGATGATACGGTCGCCCTCGGTCGGGCCGAAGGTCGGCCGGGCCGGGGGCCTTTCCGTGCATGGGCCAGCGAGAGGCGAGTCCTCCGCTTCACATCGAAATCATCTCGTCCGGGACAAGGCCCCCGCGGCTCTGAACGTCGGATGGGCCGGCCAAGCTGGCCGTGACCCAGGAGGGTATTCCGTTGAACGATCGT
This sequence comes from Planctomycetales bacterium, assembly GCA_027449865.1. Taxonomy (GTDB): domain Bacteria; phylum Planctomycetota; class Planctomycetia; order Isosphaerales; family Isosphaeraceae; genus JAKAUH01. The sequence goes on along the minus strand of DAIDKV010000157.1, from coordinate 30,971 downwards.
CGGCGAATGGCGGCCCTGGGGGCCGGAGTGGTGGCGCTGGGGCTGGCCTCAATGGTGGGCTGCGGCGGTGAGGAGAAAAATGCGGCGCAGGCCCCGGTCACTCCCGAGATGGAGAAGCAGGCCGAGGCGTCCTCGAATTTTCTGATGGAACAGATGCAGAAGAAGGAAACCAAAAAATAAGCAAGAGAGCCCCGGCTCCCCCGGGTATCGGGGCCGGGGCTCAGGCCATCCGGTTGCTCCTGCGGAACGCGGCCGGAGTCTGGCCGGTCTCGCGGAGGAAGACCTGGTTGAGGTAAGACGCGGAGGTGAGTCCGGCCGCCCGGGCGACCCGGGCGGTCTCCCAGTCGGTCTCGATCAGAAGCTTCCTGGCTCGCTCCAGTCGGGCCCTGCGCAACTCGGCGCCGGGGGAATGGCCCAGAACCCGCTGGAATTGCCGTTCGAGCCAGCGACGGGAGACGGCCACCGCCTCGGCGACGTCGTCCACGGTCATCGGCTCACCGGCGTGCTCTCCGATGAACCGGACCGCCTGGTGGACCTCGGCCACGGCCTGGTCCTTTCGGGCGGTCGACTCTCGGGCGTTGATTCGACCCGAGGGCGGGATCAGGACCGGCCCGCTCGGCGCCGGCTCGCCCGCGATCCGCCGGGCCAGCAACGCGGCGGCCTCGTATCCGATCCGAAAGGCCGGGATCTCCATGGTCGAGATGCTCGGCCGCGATAGTTCACACTTCACCCGGTCCTCGTCGGCGCTGAGGACGGCGACCTCGCCGGGGATGTCCACCCCGGCGCCGTGGCAAGCCTCTACCACCCGGCAGGCGACGTCGGGGTTCCAGGCGAGAATTCCGACCGGCCGGTCGAGCTGTCGGACCCAACGCACCAGGTCGCGCTGGCGGGCCTGCCAGGAGACCGCCGGCGCCAGCCGACTAAAGCGGTGATAGTCGTCGCACGGGCACCCCTCGGCGGCGGAGAGCCGGGCGAAGGCCTCGCCACGGTCCTCCTGAGCCCGACTGACCAGCAGCCCGCAATAGGCGAAGCGCCGGAGCCCGGCACCCAGAAGGTGCTTCAACGCCAGACGGCTGAGGGCCTCGTCATCGACCTTCACCCGAGGCAGCGGACGACCCGGCGTCCGGACGGATCCGACGCTCACGGCCGGAACCCCCAGCGCGGCGATCCGTCGAGCCATCGGCAGGCTGGTGACCCGGGCGATGACCCCATCCCAGGCATAGGTTCGCGTGAAGAACAAGGAATCTTCCGATCCTTCGGGCGCGGTGTAGACGTGCCAGGGCCCGTGCTCGTGCGAGTAGGTCAGAATTCCTCGCATCAAACTTTCGCGCCAGCCCATCGACGTGCCCGCGAGGACAACCACCCGCACCCCTCGGCCTCGCTTCATGGCCATCTCCTTTCGCTCGTCGCCCGGGTCGAAGCTGTCGCAAAAACAAAATTTACACGCCGGATTGACGCAAATCCAGTGTTGATTCCGCGACCGGCAAATCCCTTTAATGGTGTGAGGTCCATTCACGTTTGTTAACAGGGTCGTCTCAACGCATTTCACGCGGGCCGTCGCTGCCAGTGTCCGGGTCGCGCCGAGGTCTCGGTACGCGCCTCGGGTTTTCGCACTCGTCCCCGAAAGGAGAACAACGATGTCCGACTCGCGTCGTCGAGCCGGTTTCACGCTGATCGAACTGCTGGTCGTGATCGCGATCATCGCGGTTTTGATCGCCCTGCTTTTGCCGGCCGTGCAGGCCGCTCGCGAGGCCGCCCGGCGGGCACAGTGCACGAACAATCTTAAGCAAATCGGTCTGGCGCTCCACAACTACCACTCAGGCTTCGACACGTTTCCGCCGGGTTCGTCGTTGAACATGAGCGATCCGACGGGTGCGAAGACGGGCGGCTACCCGTGGCTCAACTGGAACGACTGGAGCTGTCAGGCGCTGATGCTCGGCTTCGTCGAGCAGAGCGCGCTTTATAACGCCGCGAATTTCAACTGGGCGGTCTGGCACTCGGGGCGTACGCCGATCGGCTACTACTCGAATCTGACGGTCTTCAATACCAAGGTGAATGCGTTCCTGTGCCCCTCCGACGGCGATGCGGGGAACCCCAACACCAACAGCTATTTCGCCTGCATCGGGCCGAACACGCAGTCGAACAACGTCAGCAGTGTGAACAAGTTCGGTCAGGTGAGCGGCCAGGGAACGCCCGGGATTTTCTCGTACACGTTCAGCCGGGGAATTCGCGACGTCACCGATGGAACCTCGAACACCATCGCCTTCGCCGAGGCGCTGGTGAGCCCGTCCGGAGGCAAGGTGATTCGGAAGACGGGGATGGACGGGGTCGCGGCGCCGTCGGGCTCCGAGGAGTACAACGTGCAGGCCAACCCGACCGCCGCGTTTGCGCTGATCAGCGTCTGCGATCAGGCCTGGAACGGGCAGATCAAGGGTGCAACGTTTCCGAATGCGATCGGAACGCGATGGTCGATGGGCGTCAATGGCTGGACGATGTTCAACACAATCCTGACGCCGAACCAGAAGCCCTGGAGTGCCTGCCGGGTCGGCTGCGCGGGGTGTGGAATCGACAATACGCACATCATGAGTGCGACCAGCTATCATCCGGGCGGCGTGAATTGCTGCATGGCCGATGGACATGTGATGTTCATCAAGAATTCGGTGGCCCAGCAGATGTGGTGGGCCCTGGGCACCCGCGCGGGCGGGGAGGTCATCAGTGCCGACGCGTACTGATCGGGTCGGCGGGGGAGCAGCGAGACCGGATCGGCGTGCCGGGGTGATTCCCGGCGCGCTGGCGGCCGCGCTGGTCGTCGCGGCCTGGTCGGGGTGCGGACCGGCGGAGGGGCCGGAAGACGTCTATGATCGGGCGCTGGCGGCGGTCGAATCAGGCCGATTCGACGCCGCTGGGGCGGCACTGGAGAGGCTGGGTCGGCTCCGATCGCCGACGCCGCTCGACTGGGGTCTCCGCGCCCGCGTGGCGATCGCCCGAGGGCAGGTCGACGAGGCCCTCGGAGCGCTCGGGCACATGCCCGAGGATCACCCGCTCTCGGCGTGGGCGCACCTGCGGGCCGGTCAGCTTGAGCTGAGGCGCCGGCGATTTCGGCCGGCCGAGGAGCAATTTCGCCTGGCTCTCGCTCGCGACCCGGGGCTCGTCGAGGCCCGCCGCGAATGGATTTACATCCTGGGGGTCCAGCTCCGGCGCGGCGAGCTGGCTCGCGAATTCGAGGCGCTTTCCCGGCAAAGCACGCTAACGGCGAGGGAGGTCTGGGTCTGGGGGATGGTCGCGGATCTGGCCTGGTGGACGCCCGGAGAGCACGGTCCGATTCTGAGAGAGGCTCTGGGGAACGATCCCGACGACCGATGGTCGCGCCTGGCGCTGGCGGAGAGCGAACGTCGGGTTGGGCATCTGGACGAGGCGCAAACGCTGCTGGCCGCGATGGCCGACGAGGATCCCGACGCCCGTGCCGCGCGGGCGGCCCTGGCCCTGGAGCGCGGACGCGTCGACGAGGCTGCCTCCATGCTGGCCGGAGGACCGGAGGGCCATGCCGGCCTGGAGGCGTTGCGGGGTCGGCTCGCCCTGGCTCGGGGTGACGGTGCGTCGGCGGTCCGGCATCTTCGGGCGGCTCTGGCGGCGGAGCCGGGCCGTCGCAAGCTGCTCACCGACCTTGGGCGAGCCTGCACGCTCGCCGGGCATTTGGAAGAGGGTCGTCCTTACCTTGATGCGGCTGCCCGCGCCGACGCCCTGAACAGCCTCCTGCTCTCGGCCGAGGCCCGCGAGGGGCCTGCCTCGCCCGAGTCGTGGCGTCGGCTAGGTGCCGCCTGCGAGGCCGCCGGGCGGATCGACCAGGCCCGCGCCTGGTTCGCGCTGCTGGCCGCGCGCGACCCGCTCGACCGCGAGGCCCAGCAAGCCCTGTTTCGCCTCCAGCGCCCTGCCCAGCCGAGAGACCAGGCTTCTGGCGAAAAAACCCTTGAGCCGTGAGGTTCCATCGGAGATACCGCCCCTGTCAGGGCTCGGGTCTCTCCGTTCCAGGCGGCCGAGGATGGTCCTCTCGCCGGGCCGAGGGAGGTGGACCGGCCTGCATGCCGACCAGCCTCGCCACCACGACCGCCAGGTACACCTGCGCCGACATCGCCTCCAGCGAGGCCAGAATGTTCGAGAATCCGTTGCCCGGCTCGATGCCCCCTAGCCCCGTTCCGGTCAGGGTCGCGTAGCTAAAGACAAAGAGGCGCATGTACTCGACCCGCCGCGATTGCTCGTCGAGCCAGTTGCACGCCGGGCCGTCGAGCACACGGAACGAGTCGGGGGTGGTCAGGTCGGTCAAGGCGTAGAGGTAAACCCAGAGTAGTCCCAGCAGCAAGTAGACGCAGAACGCCGCCTGGAGCGTCTCGATCGAGACCTCGGTGCTGTCGAGCACCCATTCCAGGATCGCGACGGTCACATACAGCAAGGCGATGATCCAGAGGGTGATCTGCGTCAGGATGAGCCAGGAGGTGGGGTAGACGATCGCCGCCCGGCCGATCGCGAACTCGACCGCCGCCACGATGATCCCGAAAAGGAACGACCGCCGGCCCGGCCGGACCGCGTAGAGCCCCGCCACGAGCACCCCGGCGACGAAGAGGATGATCAGCGAACGCCAGAGCCGCCCCTCCGACATCACCGGAGTGCTCATCAATAACGAGATCAGGGCAACCAGCAGGAAGCCGAACTTCCCCCTCGCCACGTCCACCAGCCGCGATCGCCGCCCGGGTGTCATCGCGAGTCCCCTCATCAACAGAAAATGTCATCGACGGTCATCGACCGGGTCGAGGCACGGCGATGCTCGGCCGCCCCTTGATCCTTGATCGCGGCCGGGCCGATCCTCGAAGATGGAAGGATCCAGCGAGAGAACATCCTCGGAGAATCACAGGGCCAGAGCCAACGGAGGAATGGACGGCATGGCGATCACCTACGACGAGGCGGCGGCACTGGTCCGCGAATGGACGGACAACCCCGCTCTTCTCAACCATGCGCGGGGCGTCGAGGCATCGATGAGGCGGTCGGCCGAGCATCACGGCGTCGAGGGGGACGAGGCGACCCGATGGGCGATCGCCGGTTTGATCCACGACGCCGATTACGACCGATGGCCCAATGACCACCCGCGCCGGATCATCGCCTGGCTCCGCGACCGTGGTGAGGAAGCGATCGCGCAGGCCGTCGAGGCCCATTTCGACCCGTCGGCCATCGCCGAGCTCTCGCTGATGGATAAGGCCCTGCTCGCCTGCGACGAGTTGACCGGCTTTGTGATGGCCTGCTGCCTCGTCCGCCCCGACGGCATCCACTCGCTGGCTCCGTCGAGCGTCAAGAAAAAGCTCAAGGACAGGGGCTTCGCGGCCAAGGTCAACCGAGACGACGTCTATCAGGGCGCCGAGCGGCTGGGCCTCGCGCTCGACGAGCAGATCCAGCTTGTGATCGACGCCCTTCGGCCGATGGCCGACGAACTGGGGCTTGCCGGCGCCTCGGTCCGCTAGGCCCCGACGAAACGGGGAGAGCCACCCGCGTGCGACACTCTGGAGCCGGTCCCCGTTTCGCTCGACCTGTCCGCGTTCGTCGAGACGGGTTATTTCTTGATTCCCTCGAAACTGATCGTCATCCAGACGTCGTCGCCAAGCATCTGCGCGGGGACCTTGGCCGCGACGCCGAAATCGGTTCGCTTGACCTTGAACCGCGTGGTGAAGCCGATCCGCTGTTGCCCCTTCATCTCGGCGGTCTTGCCGCCCTTCAGTTCGAATGTCACCGGCTTGACCTCGCCGTGGAAGTCGAGATTGCCGGTGACCCGGTAGCCCCCCTCCATCGGCTCGACCGACGTGCTGACGAACTCCATCTTCGGGTATTGCTTGGTGTTGAGGTACTCGGGGCTCTTCAGGTGGGCGTCGCGGAGCTTGTTGTTGGTGTCGAGGCTGTCGGCCATGATGGTCATCTTGAACGACGATTTCGACGGGTCCGCGGCGTCGACGGTGAACTCGCCGGAGAAGTCGTTGAACCGGCCGGGAACCCAACTGATGTCGAGGTGCCGGATCTGGAAATTCACACCCGAGTGAACGGGATCGAGCTTGTAGTCGTCGCCCGCGGCGACCAGGCCGGCTCCGGCCAGGACACAGGCGATCATCGCCGCCGCGATCAGGTTCTTTCGCATGGAGAAACTCCTTGTCGTCCGGGGCGCCTCGGGGATGCCCCGGCAGCGAAACGCTCCAGTGCGCTCAACTCTCCAGCCACGCCCGCGGAATGACCTTTCTAAACGAACGGGCCTGATTGTCAAGCCGACGGCCGTTTCTGGAGACACCCGATCATTCGCGCCGGGCCGATTCGAGGTCGCGTTGAAGGCGATCGTTCTTCTCCTCCAGGTCTCGAATCCGCTCCTCGGCAAGCGCGAGCTGCGCCTCGGCGATGCGAAGACTGTCCTCGGCGAGCCGCCTCCGGGTCTCGGCCAGGTCGAGTTCCAGCGCCACGAGTCGGCGTGCCTTCTCGATGGCCTCGCGGAAGGCGCTGGCCTCGGGATCGTCGCCGAGCGGATCTTGTGATCCTTGGTTCATGAGATGGAATCCTCTCTCGGGCGCCCAGGCGAGGCCACCCCGCCGATATGATACTCGCACCTGGGGGCTCCGTGTTGGCTTCTGTCATCATGAACGCGATCTTATCGAGCCCTCATGCCCGTCTCATGAACCTGCCCTAGGATAGAGAAGTCGTCGAACGAGAGGCGACGGTCTTCTTCTGAGCCTGGATTCATGCGGAAGCCGTTGATCCGCCAGGATCGAGGGCGCCCGACATGCCGGCCGGTTGCCGCGATTCTTGACGGTCCCGAAGAGGGGCCACGGCGCCGGGATGAGGGGCGCGATAGCATGGGCACAACGGGCTGGTTGGGCTGGCCCGGATACCGGAGGGAAGCGACCATGTCGGAGCTATCGCGCAGAGGTTTCCTGGGATCGGCGACATTGGCGGCGAGTGCGGCGGGGGTGACCGCCGCCGGAGCGGAGCCCGAGTACGGCGGCCACGAGAAGGGCGGCGGCGAGCTTCCCTCGTTCCGCTTCGCGCTGGAGGAAAGCCAGGGCGGCCACCGGACCGAAGGCGGCTCGGCCCGGCAGGCGACCATCAAGGAGTTGCCGGTCTCGAAGGGACTGGCTGGGGTCTCGATGCGGTTGCATCCCGGCGGCATCCGCGAACTGCACTGGCACGCGATCGCCGCGGAATGGGCGTTCGTTCTTGAGGGACGCGTCCGGACGACCGTGATCGCACCCGATGGTGCCTCGGAGATGAACGACTTCGAGCCGGGCGACGTCTGGTATTTTCCCCGGGGCCACGGGCACATGCTCCAGGGCCTCGGGCCAGGCGACGCCCACTTCATTCTCATCTTCGACGACGGCGCCTTCTCAGAATTCGGGACGTTCAGCGTGACCGACTGGCTGCACCATACGCCACCGGAGGTTCTGGCGAAGTCCATGGGACTGCCCGCCTCGGCCTTCGCGAAGTTCCCGAAAAAGGAGGTCTACATCGCGCAGGGACAAATCCCGCCGCAAGATCCCCCTCGGATGCACCAGGGAGGACAGAAGCTCACGAGCGCCACGCACCGCTACCCGCTGCTGGCGCAGGAGCCGCACTCACGGTTCGCCGGTGGCGAGGAACGGCGGGTCAGCGCCCGCGAATTCCCGATCTCCACGACCATGACCGGCGTCGTGCTCGACCTCAAGCCTGGCGGACTCCGCGAGCCCCACTGGCACCCCAACGCGGATGAGTGGCAGTACATCATCCGGGGCAAGGCCCGAATCGGCGTTTTTGGCTCGGAGGGTCGTGCTCGCGCCGAGGAGTTCAAGGCGGGCGATGTTGGCTACGTCCCCCGGGGCTACGGCCATTACATCGAGAACATTGGCGAGGAGCCGCTCCGGGTACTGATCGGCTTCAACTCTGGAGACTACCAGGAGATCAGCCTGTCGACCTGGCTGGCGGCCAACCCCGAGGCCGTCCTCGCCGACAACTTCCAGATCCCCGAGGAATGGGTGGCCCGCCTGCCAAGGCGGCGGGTCTTCATCGCCTCGAAGGACGGGCCGGGGACCTGACGCCCCGGAAGCGGCGGCGAGGAAAGGCGTCGCCGCCGCGCTCACATTCACGAATAAATTAGGGGACTTCGAGTCTCTCTCTCCTCGGGTCCTCGAGCGGAACAGATCGGATCGGCCGGGCTCTGCCGGCCGGATCCCGCAAACGGAGAAGATTGATGGAAATCACGCAGCGACCGATGGAGCGGGCGGCCCATTTTCTGGGTAAATATTTCCTCGCCCTGCTGATCGGCTCGTACCTGGCCGCGGCCTTCGTGCCGGGGCTTGGCCTCTGGATTCGAGGATTGACGCTTGGGCAGGTCGGGATCGGCTCGATCCGGACCGAAGCCTCGGTGCCGTTTTTGATGCTGGCTTGCCTGCTCTTCAATGCCGGGCTGGCGGTGGACACCTCAAAACTCGGCGGGTTCCTGCGTCACCCCCGACCGCTGGTCGCCGGGCTCTCGGCGAATATCTTCTTCCCGATCCTCTACATCCTCGCGATGTCGGGGTGGATGGCGCACTGGTCGAATTCCGACGAGGCGCAGTGCATTCTCGTCGGTCTGGCGCTGGTGGCCTCAATGCCGATCGCCGGTTCGTCGACGGCCTGGTCGCAGAATGCCGACGGCGACATGACGTTGAGCCTGGCTCTGGTCCTCGGCTCGACGTTTCTCAGCCCGCTCGTGACGCCGATGGCCCTGCACACGGTCGGGTTTGTGACGACCGGCGACTATTCGGAAGACCTGCATGAGCTGGCTGGCGGCCATACCGAATCGTTTCTCGCGATCGGGGTGCTGGTCCCTTCGCTGCTGGGGATATCGGTCGGGCGGATGCTCGGCCGAAACCGGGTCGCCTTCGCCAAGCCGTGGTTGAAGGTCTTGAATTCGGCTGTCCTGATTGCCCTCAATTATTCGAATGCGTCGATCTCGCTACCGAAGGTCATCGCTCACCCCGACTACGATTTCCTCGGGTTGATCGTGGCGATTGTGACGACACTTTGCATACTGGCATTCGCGATCGGGTGGGGCATCGCCCGGATGCTGGGTGTGGGGCGAGACCGGCAGGTCGCGCTGATGTTTGCCCTGGGGATGAACAACAACGGGACGGGCCTGGTACTCGCCTCGATGGCTCTGGCCGATCATCCGCAGGTGATGCTGCCGATCATTTTCTACACGCTGGTCCAGCATCTAGTGGCGGGTGGGGCCTACGCGCTGATCGGCCGGCGGCCGGATCCGAGCGACGGGGGCCCGTCTCCGATCGAGGTGAGGCGGCCGACGATGGTCGGCTCGCCTCACGCGGCGGCGGCTGGTCCCCGAGAGCCGGCGCTGCGGCCGGCGTGATCCGGCGCCTTCCCGTGGCCTCGTTCCCTGGATACATTTCCAGAAGAGGAACGGAACGGACGGGGGCCTGGATATGTTGAGCTCAAGGAACGGCTGGCACGACGGCCGGGTCGACCCGATCCGTCGCGTGCGCTACGACCCTTCGCCGCGGATCGATCCGGCTCGTCCGGTCGATCGTGGGAGCCCGACTCGGTCCACGTCTGGGCCGGCTGTTCTGGTTCCCGAGCTTGATCCGAGGCCGGGTGCATCCGGGCGCCGGTTTGTGATGGCGGGCGTCGCGGCGGTCCTGGTTTTCTGGCTGGTCCTCTACGCGTTCTTCCACGACTGGCGCGAGCGATATCGTGCGCGTGCCGCGTATGGGACCGAGCGGGTGGCGCCCGAGGTTCTCGCCTTCGCCGAGCAAACGCCGCCCGGCGTTGATCCGGGCTCGTGGCGAGACGCCGTCGCGCGGACTCGGGCCATGCTGGTGACCGTCGGCTCGGCGAACGTGCTCGACATGGACGATCTGCGCAACCTTCGCGACGAGCTCCAGCGGGCCTCGGCGCGGGTCCGGTCGAACCCAACTCGGGCGGTCGCCGAGCTTGCCACGATCTGGGACACGATGTGGGAGCGTGGCGAGTTCCTCCTCCGCGACACCCGAACCGGCGACGCCGACCGACATCCCCGACCGACGATTCTTCCCTCGTATGGTGAGGATCGCGTCGCGCCGGGGCTCGACCCGTTGGTCTCGCTGGATCTGCCCGGGGTCGATCGTCGACGCTGGCGCGAGGCCCTGACTTCGACCCGCTCGCTGTTGCTCGAAGTGACAGCCAGCCGACGGATCAGCGCGATCCGGATGGTCTCGCTCCGCAAGGAAATCGACCGGGCCGTTGATCGCGCCCGGGCTCATCCCGGATCGGCTGTTCGCGAGCTGGGGGGGATCTGGGAGGGGCTCGTCCGGTTGTGTCCGCCGCTCTTCCGGAACCCCCAGGCCGTCCTGGACCGGCACCCCAGGCCCGCCATCCTGGGGAACGAGGTGCCGGCCCGATCGGGCGGAAATCTGGGCTTTTGATGGTTGCCGATCATGGTGTCGCGGCTGGGGCCGGCGTCTTGACGTCGGCCGGCTTCCTGGATCGGTTCAGCTCGGCGATCCGGCTGCGAAGCTGGCGAGCCCGGGCTTCCAGGTCGGCAGCCTGCGCCTCGAGTTCGCGGATGACGGGAAGATCATTCGCAAGGGCGGTTGCGGTCCTGGCGCGACGTTTGGCAGGCTGAGGACTGGCCGCTTTCAGGGTGTCGATGGCGGATTGGAGCCGACGGCGAGGGCCGGCACTGAAGCCGCTGCTCTCGCGATCCAGCCGGGACTGGAGCGCCGGGAGGGCGCGGGTCAGCTTGAGGTCAACCACCGCCGAGACGGCCCGGAGGCGGACCGACAGGTCAGGATCGTCGACCAGGCTGATCAGCAACTCCTGCAAGGCCGGGTCGTTCCTGGCCAGTCGCGGGAAGGCGCTGAGGGCCGTGGTCCGGAGCGCCGAGGGCTGGCCGTATCGGGAGTAAAGAGCGGCCGTCTCTCGGGCTTTCGAGGCCGGGCCGTCGAGGATCATGGCGAGCGCCCCGGCGGCGATGGTGTTCCGGTTGGACGGGACCTTGAGGGCGGCATCGAGGAGCGTCAGGTCGTCGTCGACTTTCCAGGCAACCAGTCCGCGCAGGGCCGCGTTGCGGGCGCCGTAGGCTTCCTTCGGGTCGGCCCAGACAGCGCGGAGGATGGCCTCGGCGGCCGGATTGCGGCCCAGCTTCGCCAGACCCTCGACGGCGGCGACGCGGACCCTCGCCTCGGGATCGCGTGCGGCCTCGACGAGTGCCGGGCGGAAGGCATCGTCGCCGTTGGCGATGTGTTCGACCATTTCGCGACGGGCCGACGGGGCCTTTTCCCGCTTCCAGGCGGCCGACATGGCCTCAACGATCGCCGAACGACCGCGCGAGCGGCCGGAGAGCGACCGCGCGGCTTCGAGCCTCGACAGAACGGCACTTGCATATTGCAGTTGATGGATGCTCTCGGCGTCGGTTTTCGGGAAGTCGAGTTGCTTGATGAGACGCCCCTCGGGATCCACCTGGACCAGTCGGGGCCGTTCCGTTGCGGGAATCACGAATTCCTGCACCTCGTTGTCGATCACGATTGGGATCGAGCGAACCCGGCCGGGGGCCTCGGCGATTTCCAGGGTGGTCGGCAGCCGAAACAGGGGAGTGAGCTCATTGATCGTTTGTGTCTGCTCGATGCGAACCCGGACCGTCCGATCGGCGTCCTCGTAACGCCAGCGGACCTTGAGCTCGGGATAGCCGGCCTTGTAAACCCACTGATCAAAGAACCATTTAAGGTCCTTCCCCGAGGCCACTTCCATGGCCCGTCGGAAATCATCGGTCTCGACGACGTCGAAGGCATGGTTCGCGACGTAGCCGCGGATGCCTTTCCACCAGGCCTCGTCGCCGATCAGCCCGCGGAGCATGTGCAGGACACACGCCCCCTTGTTGTAGGTCACGGCATCGAACATATCATCAGGCGTGGTGTACCTGGGCTCGACGATGGCTCGTCGGTAATCGCGGTCGGAGCGGAGATAGCCTTCCATCTCCCGGTGCATCTCGATCCGGAATTCCTCCTCGCCGAGGGCGTGCTCGGTGTAGAGTGGGCCGAAGTAGGAGGCAAAGCCCTCGTTGAGCCAGATGTGCGACCAGTCCTTGCAGGTAAGCAGGTCGCCGAACCACTGGTGCGCCAGTTCGTGCGCGACCAGGCCGTCGGAGCTGTGCTCCAGTTCGGCGATGGCGTCGTGAAGGGCCTCGTCGGTCATCGTCGTCGCCGTGATGTTCTCCATGCCACCGCCAAACTCAGGAACGCAGACCTGGGCGTATTTGGCGTAGGGATAGGGCCGTCCGATCACCCGGCCGAAGAACTCAACCATCCTCGGCGTCTTCCCCATGAATCGCCGGGCGGTCGCCTCGTCGACATCCCGGGCGACGTAGTAGTCGATCGGAAGGTCGCCGATCCGGTCGTGGTAAACGGCGAAGTCGCCGATGGCCAGTGAGATCAGGTAGCTGGCGAACGGGGCGTCCATCTTCCAGTGGTAGGTGACCGTCGAACCGGGACCGTCCCTGGATTCGACGAGGACACCGTTGGAGACAACCTTCAAGGGCCTTGGCACGTTGACGATCATCTCCGTGGTGGCCCGGTCGTTCGGGTAGTCGTAACAGGGGAGCCAGTGGTGGGTCTCCTCGGCCTCGCCCTGGGTCCAGACGACCGTCGGCCGGTCGGGATAGGCCGGATCGTGCGCGATGAACTTCATTCCCTTCTCGGGCGAGCCGGAGTACGTCACGGCGAGGTCGAACGAATCGTCGGGCCCGCGGGGATGGTCGAGGTCGACAATCAACTTGTCGCCCTCGCGGCGGAAGTTCCCGACGATGCGGTTGGGGCCGATCGTCACGCGCTGCACCTTCAGATCCTTGCCGCAATCGAGCTCAACCGACTTGAGGAAGGGGTGCAAGGGACGAAGAGTGTGCGTGACAACGCCCCGGACTTCGTGGACCTTCGGGTCGATGGTCAGCTCGGCCTTGATGTGCTGGACGTCGACGAACCGGAGCCGCTCGGGCCTTCTGGGTGTGTCGGCCGGGGCGAACGGGCGTCGGGCCGGGGCGGCGAGCAGGCTACTTCGGCGCTGGGCACGCGCTTCGGCCGCGACCGAGACACCGGCAAACAGGGCCAGGACCGCGATCCGAATCCATCGGGACGGGTGGGACATGGTGGTTCCTGATAGAATAAACCGGTTGGAGACGAAGCCCGCGCCGGTTCCAATCCCGGCGCCTCGGCCTCGGGCTTGCCACTCGGCCACCGTCGGCGCCGGGGGAGAGTCCGGACGTGATCGATCGGGAGGCAGCATGGATACGCATTATCACCGTTCCTTCCAGAGGATTCCAGGGCCGCTTGCACGATCCGTGCATCGCCCGGTGGGGCCCGACCTGGGCGGGGTGGTCGGCCCATGAACCGGCACGGATTCGCTCGGATCACCTGCGTCTCGATTCGGGTCGCGATCGCTGATCCGACCGCCAACGCCGACGAGGTCGTCCGCGTTCTGGCGGCCTGCCCCGAGAGTGACGTCGTCGTCTTCCCGGAGCTTAGCCTGACCGGTTACACCTGCGCGGATCTCTTCGGCCAGACCCGCCTGCTCGACGCCGCCCGAGCCGCGATTGGCCGGGTCGCGCGGGCGACGGCCGGGGGCCGGCAGCTCGTCGTGGTGGGTGCGCCGATCGCGGTCGCGAACAGTCTGTACAACTGTGGCGTCGCGATCGCCGGGGGCGAGGTTCTGGGGATCGTCCCCAAGCAGTACCTGCCCAATTACAAGGAGTTTTACGAGAGCCGATGGTTCAGCCCGGCGGTCGGCAAGGAACCGGCCGAGATCCATCTCGACGGCCGCCGCGTCCCATTCGGGATCGACCTGCTTTTCGAAGCGCCCGGGACGAGCCTGGTCGTTGGCGTGGAGGTCTGCGAGGATCTCTGGGTGCCCATCCCGCCGAGCGCCTTGCAGGCGATGGCCGGCGCGACGGTGCTGGCGAACCTCTCGGCCAGCAACGAAACCATCGGCAAGAGCCGGTATCGGACCGACCTGGTGGTCGGTCAGTCGGGGCGTTGCGTCGCCGCGTATGCACTCGCCGGCTGCGGGCCGACCGAGTCGACCACCGACCTCGTTTTCGGCGGCCATTGCCTGATCGCCGAGAACGGAGCGCTGCTGACCGAATCGCCCCGCGTCGGCGACGGCGGACCCATCCGACGCGACTCGTACACGATCACCGCCGATGTCGATGTCGTTCGCCTGCGCACCGACCGCCGCGTGATGACCAGCTTCGACGACAGCCTCTCGGCCATGCGGCCGTTTCGCCGGATCGCGTTCGCTGTCTCGCCCGAGATGCCAGGATTGAAGCGCGCCGTCAGCGGAACACCGTTCGTTCCCGGCGGGACGGAACTGCACCGCCGGTGCGCCGAGATCTTCGGCATCCAGTGCGCAGGACTGGCACGACGGATCGAGCAGCTTCCCCCCGAACTTCCGCTGAACATCGGGATATCCGGTGGACTCGACTCGACACTGGCCCTGCTCGTCGCCGTGACAACCTGCGACCTGATCGGCCGTGACCGTCGGACGATTCACGGCCTGACGATGCCCGGCTTCGGCACGACCCAGCGCACCCGGACAAACGCCCTGGACCTGATGGCGCACCTGGGCGTCTCGTCGGAGACGATCGACATCGGGCCGCTCTCACTAGAGGCGTTCCGCGAGATGGGCCACCGGCCGTTCGGTATCGACGTCGAGGGTTTGGGCCTGGAAGCCTTCCGCGCCGCGCTGGCAAGAGTGCCGGCCGAGGCACGCTCCGACCTCGTCTTCGAGAACGTCCAGGCCCGGCTGCGAACCTTCCTGCTGATGTCGAAGGGCTTCGTGATCGGGACCGGCGATCTCTCGGAACTGGCGCTCGGATGGTCTACCTATAATGGCGACCATATGAGCATGTACAATGTGAACTGTTCGATCCCGAAGACGCTGGTGCAATTCCTGGTGCGATACGTGGCGATGAACCAGTTCCCCGAGGGACCGGCGCGTCGGACACTGCTCTCGATCGTGGAGACGACCATCTCGCCGGAACTCTTACCGGCCTCGCTGGCCGGGGAGATCGAGCAATCGACCGAGGCGATGCTCGGACCGTACGAGTTGCACGATTTTATCCTGTACAACACCGTCCGTTGCGGCCACGCTCCGGAGAAAATACTCTTCCTGGCCGAGCACGCGAAGTTCACCCGCGAGTACTCGCGCGAGGTGATCGAGCGGACAATGCGGACGTTTTACCATCGCTTCTTCCGGCAGCAATTCAAGCGGTCGTGCGTTCCGGACGGGCCGAAGGTGGGAACGGTCAGCCTCTCGCCACGCGGCGACTGGCGAATGCCCTCCGACGCCGACCCCTCGGAATGGCTACGGTGGGGCGATTCCTGACGCGAAGATCGCCGGCTGGAGCCGGCTCCGACATGAAGACCAGTCGGACACCATCATTGAGCGTGGGAATCAATCCCGACGTAGCGGCCGGGCGATCGCCAGGTAGGCGAACAGGTCGCGGATCTCGCTGGGCGTGAGCGGGTCGAGCTGGCCCTCGGGCATCATCGAGACACTCGACGGCTTGATCGCATCGACATCCTCGCGCGAGATCGTGACTCGATCGGTGGCTGTCTGGATCACCAGCCCGGCGGGCGTTTGCTCACGGAGGATTCCAGAGATCAGCCGGCCGTCAACCGTCGCCACGGTCGTCATCGTGTAATCCTTGCCGACGGTGGCGCTCGGGTCGAGCACGTTTTGCAGGATGTAATCAGGATTGGCGCGATCGGAACCGGTGAGATCGGGGCCAAGATCGCCGCCCCCGCCGTACAGCTTGTGGCACTGACCACACATCCGCCCAAAAAGCGCCTGGCCCCGGCCAAGGTTGGCCGGCGGCAAGTTGCGATCGGCCAGGATCGCGCGGTATTTCGCGATCAGTGGGGCCTTGTCGCGAGCTGTCGGCCGGAGCGATCCCCACGCCTTCTCCAGCGCCCCGGTGAGGTTGCCATCGCCGAACGCCTGCACCTGACGGGCGATCGTCGTGCTGACATCGCGGCGGGGGATCGTCCCCGAGTCGATCGCCTCGATCATCGCGCGCGCCCAGGCCGGCCGCGAGGCCAGCGTCGCGATCGCCTCGTCTCGCTCGGCGGTGGTGAGCTTCGGATAAAGCTTCAGAAGTGTCGCGGGGGTCTTCGCGTCGTTGAAGGCGGCCAGCGCCCGGATCGCCGGGGCCCGCATCGCCTCGTTATCGAGCAGCCGGAAGAGAACCGGCGGCAGTCCACCGGCCCGGCGATCGACCAGGTTCCGCAGCGCGAATTGCCGGGAGCCCTCATGAGCGCCTCGATCCTCGACCACCGCTCGAAGCTCGACCTCGGCGGCCGGATCGCCGAACAGCAACCCCAGCGCGGCGAGTTTGGCGCGGATGTCGGCATCTCCCCTGGCGACCATCCCCTTGGGGATCTCCAGCCACCACTTCGGCATCTCGACTCGTTTCCGGCCGGCGACCGCTTGCAAGACGCCGTCAAGAATCGCGCGCGGGATCTCCGGCGAGGATTCGAGACGGGCCTCGGAGATTGCCCCCAGAACCGCTGGCATCATGGCCCCGAGATCCGCCTCCACCATTCGTCGGGCAAGGAAACGGTGGAGCCTCGCGTTCCGGGAATGCATCAACCGGCCCCACGCCCGGAACGGATCACGCGCGACCAAGGGCTCAACCCCATACCAGATCAGCCGGGTCTGATCGGCGTCGAGGTCGGCTGGGGCACCGTTGAACAGGCCCGCGGCCATCTTCCAGCGCTCATCCAGAGGAATGCGCTGCATCGCCGAGGCGAGGTAGAGCCGGACGAGCGGACTGCGCTCACGGTTCGTGCCCTCGTAGGTCATCTCCGAAAGTCGACGTATCGCCGCGTCCGACGGTTTTCCCTCGTCGACGAGGAGCCGGACGGACCAGGCACGGACCTCGGGGCTCTCGTCGCCGAGCCTTTCCAGGCGAGCCGGTTCGTCGAGTCCGCCGGTCGCGTGCAGGGTCCAGAGAGCGCGGAGGCGGTGGCGGACGTCGGTATCCTTGTCGAGCATCTCGCGAAGAACCTGATGCGCCGGGCTGAGATCGTGGCCCGCGGCCAGACGCTCCTGGAGGATTCGGCGAGCCGTCCGGACATACCACTCGTTCGGGTGCGACTGGTATCCGGCCAGCTCCCTGTCGGAGCGAAGCGCGAGGTCGACCTTTACCGGCTTCGGATCGCCGTGGGTGACCTTGAAGATCCGGCCGTTCTCGCGATGGGCGTTGTCGGCGTCGTTCTCGTGGCACTCGCCAATGTCGGACCAGTCGGTGACGTAGACGCCGCCGTCGGGACCGTACTTCAGTTCCAGGCCGCGGAACCACGAGTCAGACGACCGGAGGAAATCGGGCTCGTGACGACCAACGATCCGGGCGCCGTCGTCGAGCCGGACGAGGCGGTCGTTGTTCACGCGATGGCCGTGGATGTTGACGGTGAAGAGGGTGTCGCGATACTTCGCGGGCCAGTTGTCGGCCAGGTAAATCATCCCACCGACGTGCGCGTGACCGCCGCCGAGGTCCTCGTTGAGAACATTCCCCTCGCGGGCGTCCTGCCACTTGCCGCCCGCCCAGTGGAGGTGGTCGGCACAGGTGGACATCAACTCGTAAAGATGCGGGTTGAAGTCCTGGCCGTACATCCGATCGAAGTGGGCGCCCGGAATCACACGGAAGAGGTGCGCGATCACGCAATTGGTGATGAACGCCTCGCCGCGGTCGTCGAAGTCGAGGCCCCAGGGGTTGGTCGTCCCGTGCGCGACGACCTCGAAGACCTCGCGGGTCGGGTGGTATCGCCAGACACCGCAGTTCATCGCCACGCGCTTCGCGTCGGGCGTTCCGGGCTTGCCGACCTGGGCCGTCGAAAGGATGCCGTGGCAACCCCAGAGCCATCCGTCGGGGCCCCATTTCAGGGCGTTGAAGAGGTTGTGCTGGGCCTTTACGTTCCAGCCGTCGAGCTTGACGACCGGTGGGCCATCGGGCCTGTCGTCGCCGTCGCGGTCGGGGAAGAACAGCAGGTTCGGCGTGGCGCAAACCCAGACGCCGCCGAATCCGAGTTCGATCCCGGTGTAGTTGGTCCCCTTGTCGAAGAAGACGGTCCGGCGATCGAACCGGCCATCGCCGTTGGAATCCTCGAAGATAAGGATGCGGTCTTGCCCGGTCGGGCCGCCGAGCCAGATCGGATAGGCACGGTTCTCGACAACCCAGAGCCGGCCGCGAGCGTCGAGGGCCATCGCGATCGGCTGGACGACGTCAGGTTCGGCGGCGCAAAGGGTGGCCTTGAAGCCGGGGGGCAAGGTCAACAGGTTGACAGCCTCGGCCGGCGATGCCGGCACCTTCGAGGGCTCGCCCGCCCCGGCCGGCCGCAAGATCATCCCGATCATCAGCGACATGGCCACCCAGCCGATCCTGCGCGCATCTTCCAAGATCATCTCGCCTGGCTCCTCTCGGCTCGAACCGCACGACCAACCTCGCGACCCGGGGAGGGCCTGATCGTAAGATAACGGTCAGGGCGTCGGGGAACCAGCGGGGACCGTATCATGCGGGTGATCGACAGGAGCGAGATCCTGTTGACGATAGGTATGGACGTCCCATTCGCGCGCAGCATCAGTGGGAAAGTATGGCCGGGGGCCGAGATGGCGCAACCGGCGCACCCCCCGAAGTCGATGCGGGACCAACGCCTGGTCAATGCCGTGGCAGGAGCCGCGACAGCAGACCCAGTATCCGATTCTTGCCGGTCCCGGGTGCGTCCAGCTCGTGAACGGTCTTGAAGAACAGTTCCTCGACCGATCGGCGGAAGGCCCAGTCTCGGGTGGGTTCGCAGATCGAGTCGAATTCGGTCTTGCTCATATAGCCGTGGAACACAAGGCGATGTCCCTCGGCGTCGAATTGCAGCTTCTCCCGGAGGCCGGTCGGGATCTCGTAGCCATCCGGCAGACGGTCCAGCTTGACGAAGTGATCCATCGGATCCTCCATCGACCTGAGATCATCGCGATGACAGCAACCTTCGATGGGCGACGGACGCCATCCATCGGCGATGCCGAGAGAAAGCGTCGTATCGCCCTCCTCTAATATTATCTTTTTCGGCTCTCCGGTGAATTGGTCGCCCGTGTTTTTTAGGAAACCAACGTCTCTTCTCAATGGCCCGGCTTCAATGTCCCTCGCCCTGAAGTACCGGCCCCGTGGCGCTACTCCCGCGCTGGACCTTTCGAACGATTGGGGAGTGAAAAGCCGCAGGCCGACGCAATCCGCTCCGAGAGTTCTCGGAACGCGCGGTGGCTGGCCTGAACAGCGGCGGCATGCCCGCCGATCGCCCCGTCTGCCGGCTTGAGTGCAAACATCGGCTTGTGAGCTTCCTGGGCCATTGGCGCGAGGCTTCGATAGTTCTTCAGAATCGCGAGGGCCATCGGATCTGGATCCGGAATCTCCTCCGAATCCGGGCGTCCGAGCACTTCCCTGTAATAGACCCTCGGGATACGTTCGATCCACCGACGATAGGCGGCGACGGGGTAGTTCTCTCGCACGGAAGGTTGCATCACAACATAACCGACCGGATTCATATCCCCCGTTGGGATAGTGATTTGAAGTTCCGGAAGTCGTTGGCTCCGATGCTCCTTGCGGCGTGCCCAACCGGAACGCCAGGAGCGAAGGGTCGGACCGAGATTGCGTAGGCCCTGGAGCGAGAAGAGGTCAGCCGCGAGTGGGATCACCACATGATCGGCGGAAACCAGAACCGCCCGGTTCATCGCGCCAAGATCTGGTCCGACATCGATCAGGACGAGTTCGGCTCCACGCTGGATCGCCGCCATTTCCATGATCCGATAGAAAGCCGTCGTGACCCGGAAAGCGTCTGAAGCGTTGGCGGTATTGTCATCGAAGCAACGCCCCCAGGTCTCCGACAGGCGATCCTCGAAGAGGCTCAGGCCAAGATCGCCCGGGACCAGACCGATGCGGGAATCGATCTCGATGGGTTCGGGCGGACTGATGTCACCGAGTTTCTCGAGGACCGGCTGAATCAAGCCGCGGATCGTTCGAGTCGAATGCTCGCTCTCCCACAACTCAATCCGTTGCTCATCGTCCAGGAAGGATGACGTTAAATTGGACTGCGGATCCAGATCGATCGCCACCACGTTGACGCCCAGCTCGGCGAACATCCAGCTTAGATGGTAAACGAGCGAGGTCTTGCCGACTCCACTCTTGTTATTGAAGAAGACCAGCGTTTTCATGGACGCCTCGGGACCGTCGCCAGGAAAAAATTGGGGCGGGGATCGAAGATCGCTGGCGGCGAACCATTCTGCTGGAGTTCTCTCTGAACGACCTTGATACCCCGCCCGAAGCGATTCACGAACCCAAGGATCTTGCCGGCCTCCGCAAGGACCGGGTTGCGATAGGCGGTCCCGTCCGGGAACTGTTCGGGGGTAAGATCGCCGAAGAGCCCACCCGGATTCTGAATCTCGATCCGATTGCGATAGTGGTTGATCAGGACAGGCGTGGTGGATTCCTCATAATTCCGGTGAATCACCGCGTTCATGAAGAGTTCCCGCATCCCCCGGGGCGGATAATCAAAGATCGCCGTTTCGGAGAGATCGGAGCGCTGGAGCGGCCTCTCCTCGGCGATCTCCAACGTGAGCCGGCTGAGGTCACGCATCACGTCCAGCAAATCGCCCACGATCCTCCGTTCTTGCAGGACCTCGTCGGCCTGGGATTCGCCGGCGTACTGAACGTATTGTACGTAGGCGCCCGGGAAAAATGAGAGCGGATCCCTGCCAAAGAGCAGGACACCCGCATTCGTGGGGCAGCCGGTCCTTAGATCGTAGAATCGGAGCGAGGCCAGTTGAAGATCCAGCGTTCGATCGTTCTCCTCAATGACATCGTAGGCAACCGCGCTCCGTCGGTAGGTGAGGGAAAAGAGATCGAGAGCAAGATCCTCCAGCGACGCTTCCCGGCAGGCGCGGGCATCCCATGTCCGGGCCCGATCGACCCGGCGCTCGGAGAGAATTCGCTCCTCGGTCGGGGTCGCGTGGCCACGACGAGGGCCCACTCGGATGCAAGTTCGCCCACGATACCGGACGGGGGGCATGTCGGACGGAAAAACCTCCACCACGGCCATCTCGCCGCCGCCGAGATCCCATTTCTCGACGTTCATGGTCGGCAAGGGCTGGATGTTTCCATCCGATCGGATCGCGGCAAGGCGCTGGAGTAAGTCGTCTGAGATGGTTGCACCGCTGGCCCGGCCATCGGGCGTTGCCCCAACAAAGAGATAGCCGGGCTTCCCGGTGTTCGCCAGATCATTGGCGAAGGAGCAGATGGCTTCCGCGAATTTATCGGTATCCTTCAGCGAGATGGTACGCTCAGTACGATCCGACTCCACATCCAAGAGCCACTTCTCAAGTTCCGATTGATTCATCAGAATCCAGCTCCACCTTGCCTGTCTAAGCCCTGGCAAGGCACGTATCATCCACGTCGACGGCCCTTGGCCGAGATTCGACCATGGGCCCCGAACAGACGGGAATGCAAAGGGCGGAACGGGGCGCTCGTCCCTGGTCGCTCCCCGTTCGATCCAGGATAGCAGCTCTTGGCGGCTCCAACGAGAGTTCGCCAGGATCGGCTCGTCCCGTCGATCACCCCTCAATCCGGACGCCGGCCTTCTTCATCGCGTCGAGCTGGCCCTTCGAGGCGTCGTTGAGCGGGTTTCCATCGATGTAGAGCCGCAAGTACGGCGCGAAGAGCTTCGGGCCGGCGGCGTCAGCCTTCACGGCCTCGGCGAGCGGCTTCAAATCCTTGATCTTGTTGCGCCAGAGGATCAGGATCTTCAGTTCGGTCAGCTTTCCGAGCGGGGCGAGGTCCTCGACCTGGTTCTCGCCGAGGTCGAGCGTCGACAGCTTCGTTAGCTTCGCCACAACCTTAACATCCTTCACCCGGTTGCCGGGGACGGAGAGCGTCCAGAGCTTCGAGAGCGAGGCCAATGGGGCGAGGTCGACGATCGCGTTCTTGCCCAGATAGAGCGAGTTGAGGCTCGCCAGGCCGGCGAGCGCGTCGAGCTTCTCGACCTTGTTTCCCGAGAGTTCCAGGTATTGCAGGCCCTTCAGGTTCGCGAGCGGGGCGATGTCCTGAATCTGGTTTTCCGAGAGGTCGAGCCATTGCAGGTTGGTGAGGTCCTTCAGCGGCTTCAGGTCGCTGATCTTGTTCCGGTCGAGCTTGAGCTGCGCCAGGTTCTTGCATTTCTCCAGGCCGGTGAGATCCTTGATCTCCTTGCCGGTCGCTTCCAGGAAATAGACGTTTTGCAGCTTCTCGTCGGTCAGCTCGACCTTGGGTTCATGCTTGAGGACGTCGCGAATGGCAGCCTCGAGGTTCCTGTCCGGGAAGGGCGAGGCAGCGCGGGCGGCGGGGGCAATGGCCATCAGGGCGAGAGCCGTCGCGACGGCGATCGGCCGACGGGCGGGTCGGATCATGGCGGGTTCCTCCGGCGGGTAATCGATCAAACCGGGATCAGGTCGATCCGGGGCGGCCGGTCGTCGGCCGCGATCGTTTCGAGCATACGAGGAGCCCCGGTCCGAGGAAAGAGGCGCGTGCGTCGAGCGGTCGGGCCGGTCAGGGGAAGTATTTCGCGGCCATCCGTCGGAGGAAGGCCAGCGATTCGGCCATTTCTTCCATCCCGTTCATCCCATCCTCGATGCTGACCCACCCTCGATAGTTGTGCTCGGCGAGGATGCGGAAGATGGTCTCGTAATCGTTCAGCCCCTTCCCGGTGACGCCGTGCCGGAGGTTGGCCGAGTAGCCGAGGGTGCCGTCGGCCTGCCGAAGCTCGTCGAGCGTCGTCCCCTCGGCGAGAAATCGGTCGCTGGCGTGCATGCTAACGACTCGGTCAGCGACCGCCTTTAACAGTTCGATCGGGTCGTCGCCCGCGACGATCGCGTTCGAGGGGTCGTACTGGACGCCGAAGTGGTCGCGGTCGGCGATCGCCGCGACCAGTTCGAGAAAGACGTCCTGCTTCTGGGCAAACTCGGGGTAGGTCCAGAAGCCGTCCTTGTAATGGTTTTCCAGGCCAAGGACGATGTCGTGCGATCGGGCCTCGGGCAGCACCTCTTCAATGCACTCGACGACCCATTCGAGCCCCTGTTCGCGGCCGACCTCCGGGTATCGCTGTCCCGACAAGACCCGGCAGACTGTCCGAGGCCCTCCCAGCCGTCGCGATACCGCGACGAGTTCCACCTCCCGATCGACGGCCCGCTTGCGGGCGTCGGGGTTGGGGTTGGTGAAGTCGGGCGAGCAGCAGAGCATCGGCATCGCGAATCCCGCCGACCGGATCGCGTCGCCAACCCGATCGATGTAGCCCGGCTCCAGGCTCTCGAAGAAGCCGTCGTACATCTCCAGCCCGTCAGCGTCGAGCGACCGGGCCATCTCGATCCACTCGAACACCGACATGCTACGGTCGCCCGCAATCCGGTCGATGTAGCATTTAGGGAAGGCGGAGATTTTCATTTCGTTTGTTCTTTGTTTTTTGTTCTTTGTAATTGGTAATTGGTAGTTGCTTCCGGCTGGGCATGGCGGCGCGGGCGATTATCGTTCGCGCGAAGATGAGTGACCGCTCACCTGCAGACACCAATTACCAATTACCAGGAACTAATGACTCTTCCAGACGGAGAGCATGTCGTCGGAGGCACGCTCGCGGATGCCGTTGTCGGAGAGGACCTCTTCGGTGGCGGCGAGGGCTTCCTTGTGGTTGAAGACGATGGTCTCGCTGGCGTGGTCGTCGAAGCTGATGGTGGTGAATTTCTCCTTCGAGTCGCGGAGGAGTTCCACCATGTGCTTGAGATTCTTGACGTGAACGCCGTTGATTTCCTTGACGACCTTGTAGCTGGGGTTATCGTACCCCTTGGCGATCCGGTGAGGGAACATCGGGGCCGCGACGATCACAAGCTGCTCACCCTCGACCTTTGGGTAGTCACCGCGACGGGTGACCAGCGGGCTACCGATGAGGGCGAGGGTCGACGAGACCCGCCCGAGCGCCGAGGCCAACTCGCTGTGAACCGGCGAGAAGACCAGCGGACCGTAAATGAAGTACGAGGGGTACGTGCCGCGCAGGGGTTCGATCAGGCGGGGGTAATGCGACTTGACCGGCAGATCGATGGGGATGGTCTTCCCCTGGCGGATGACCGTCAGCCGGACCTTGCCGTCTTTCGCCAGTTTCTGGACGAGGTACTGGAACCGGAGCCGCAACTGACCGTTGAAGGTGACCATGCCGGTGTTGTCGATCGGATAGTCACCGATTTTCGTGATGAGATCGAAGTGCTTGAGCGGGTCGGAGGGATCCGCGGGGTTGGGCGACTGGACGACCATGCCCTGGGTCTTGCGGTCGACGCCGAGAAAGGCTCGGAGAGCGTCGTTCTCGAGCGTCTGAAGGGGTTCGTGCATGGCCGGTTTGCCATCGTAATGGCCATCGGCGACGTCCTTGAGGAAGAGGTCTACTTCCTCGCTCGGGATGATGTAGCCGATGTTGTCGGCCATGGCGACCTTGCTGAAGACGACGCCGATCATCTTGCCGTCGATCAGGGCAGGTCCGCCGCTGTTCCCCGGGTTGATGGCGGCGTCGATTTGCACCCGAACGCCGGCGGTGTCGTCGCCGTATCCGGTGTACTCGATCCGAGAGACAATCCCCTTGGTGATGGAGAGCGTTGTGCCGCCCTGCGGATATCCGTAGGCGAGGACCGATGCCTTCACCTCGGGCAGGGCCGTCGTGCGGGGCATGGGGGCCCGTTTCTCGAAGAACGATTCGTCATCGAGGGTAAGCACGGCCAGGTCGATCCCCGGGCTGACCGCGAGAACTTTCGCGGGCAACTTTTCACTCGACTGGCCTCCCTCGACGAAGAGCTGGCTGGCATAGGTCACGACATGCGCATTCGTAAGGATGCGCTTTCCCTCGATGACGACGCCGGTTCCGCTGGCCTCGGCGGGGCTCTGCTTGGCCCAGGGTTTGGTGAGGTCAGGCGGGCGCATGGTGGCGGTGATCTTCACTACGGCATCTCGGATTCGGGCCTCCGCGGCGGCTTCATCCGGCGCAGCCGCCTGGGCGGGGAGCGCGAGCATCGCCGAGGCCATTGCCGCAACCGTCGCGGCCATCCGCCCAACCGAAATCATCCGTGTCGTGATCATCGCGGGGACTCGCTCCTTTGCCGGGCGTCCTGTGCGGTTCAGAGAATCGTCCCATCTTATCCACCCGGCGCCCGCTCGCAAAGCGTCTGGATGGCTCCGTGGTCGAGGATGAGAATCCGGGGGTGGTGGGCTCTGGCGATCCCGCCTCCCAGTTGAGATAGTGAGGAATCGCCGATTGCGATCGCCGGGCCTGGGCGATCCGGGCCTTCCCTTCCCGCCGTTTCCTCCTCTCCCGGAGCCATTCGCGATGAAGTTGCGCGCATCGATCGTCGCCTGGGGGATGTTAACGTTTGTGTTCTTTATCCTGAGCGGGTCGCGGGCGACGCCGCAGGAGCCGACCGCCCGCGCCGAGGGAACTCGACCGCGGCCGACCGCGCCGCTCGAAAATGACTGGCACGCCAGAGGTTCCTCGGGCGCCGTGGCCGCGGGTGGTCGAGAGGCGACCCAGGCCGGACGGGAGATCCTGGTCCGGGGCGGCAACGCCGCCGACGCCGCCGCGGCCACCATCTTCGCTCTGAGCGTCACGGATTCCCGGCTTTTCTGCTTTGGCGGCGAGGTTCCGATCCTGGTCTACGACGCGAAGACGCGGGGCGTTACCGTGATCGCCGGCCAGGGGGCCGCGCCTCGGCTCGCGACCCGCGAGGCGTTCGCGAAGCGCGGCGGGATCCCGCTGAATGGGATCACCGCGGCGACGGTTCCGGCGGCGCTCGACGCCTGCCTGGTCCTCCTCGACCGCTTCGGCACGATGACCTTCGCCCAGGCGATCGCCCCGACGCGTCGGCTGCTCGCCCATCCGCCCCGGCGCGAGCCCTGGCACGACGACCTTGGCCGGACGCTGGATACCCTCGTCGCGGCCGAGGCGATGGCCGACGACACGACGCCTCGCGACCGATCGCGCGGGCTCCGGCTCGTCGCCGATGCCTTCTATCGAGGCCCGATCGCGCGGCGGATCGACGCCTGGTCGCGGGCCAACGGCGGCCTGATCCGCTATTCCGACCTCGCCAGCCACGTCACCCGGATCGAGGAGCCGGTCTCGGCGACCTATCGCGGCCGGACCGTCTACAAGTGTGGCGCCTGGACGCAGGGCCCCTGTCTGCTCGAAGCTCTGCAAATCCTCGAAGGCTTCGACCTCAAATCGATGGGCCGAGGCAGTCCCGAGGCGATCCACACGATGGCCGAGGCGATGGAACTCGCCCTGGCCGACCGCGACACCTATTACGCCGATCCTCTCTTCGTGGACGTCCCGATCGACGAGTTGCTCGCGCCCGAGTACGCAACAAAGCGCAGGGCGTTGATCGACCCGAAGTCGGCGTCGAGGGAGCGTCGCCCCGGCGACCCTCGCCACGGCAAGCCCATGCTCGACCCCGCCGCCGATCCGGCCGCCAATCGTCCGGAGCGAGCCAGGTCCGACCCGCACGACACCACGACCTGCCTCGTCGCGGATAAGGCGGGCAACGTCGTCGCCGCGACGCCGAGCGGATGGTCGGGCGTGGTCGCGGGCGACACGGGCGTCTGGCTGGGAAGCCGGCTCCAGAGCTTCAACACCTGGGAGGGCCATCCGAACGTCATCGAGCCCGGCAAGCGTCCCCGGATCACACTCTCGCCGACGATCGTCCTCGACGCCCAGCGCCGGCCTGAGATCGCCGTCAGCGTCGCCGGCGGCGACAACCAGGATCAGATGACGTTGCAGGCCCTGGTCGATTTGATTGACTTCGACCTGTTCCCTGAGCAGTCGGTCAACGCGCCCCGATTCATGACCGACCACTTCATCAGCTCGTTCGGCCAGACGCCGCCGCCGGGCCTGGGCCAGCTCCGGATCAATCCCGAGCTGGGATCGGAGACGCTCGAAGCCCTGAAGACGATAGGGCACAAGCTGGTGGTCCGACCCGGCCCGCTGGCCGCGGCGCCCTGCATCCTGGTATTCGCCCGACTGACCAGCGGCATCACCTATGACGCCGCCGGCGACCCCCGCACCCGACGTCACGCGGCGGCGATCGACTGATCGGCCGGCTTCCGGCGAACGACTGACGCCTCGCACTCCCGACCGGCCCGTCCGATTGCCGGATGGGCCGGTCCTGTGCCAACCTCCACGAGAGACGGCGAGACCGACCGGGGCTCTCATTCACATGCCTGCGGCTGTTGTCCGGTTCTTTGGGAGGGCGAGGCTCCGTCCGAGCCGCGCACCCAGGCTCGGCGGAAGCCTCGCCCTCCTGACCCTTTATCCGCCCCTCCAAAATCCCGGCGGCGAGGCCGGGGACCGATCGGGGTGCGCGCCGAGTCCGGCGAACGGCCGGTCGACGTGGCACCGCGGGCCGATCGGTGGACTCAGCGAAGGCCGCTGGCTCTCCTCCCGAGCGGGTCGCGACCCGGCGCCGGTCGCGCCGGAGCCGGCTGACGGTCGTCGTCGGCGGTGAGCGCCGATGATCACCGCGAAGCGTTACCCTACGGATGAGACTCATGGCGAGTCGGCCGGGCTTCTTGAACAGGGGATGGGAAATCGGGCTGCGCCGACCTCCAATCCATGATCGTTAGGACTCATACACCACCCAGCAGGCGTTCATATTCGTCGTGGGGGCCGATCCAGAACCAGACCAAGCCATCCGGAGCCTCGGCGGCCAGGGCCCGATACCCGGAACCCACCCGCACGGACCATAGCCGCCCGACCTTCTTGAAGTGCAGAGACGGATGCCGCGGGTCCGCTCGCAGCAGGGCATAATGGCGGTCGGCCACGCGCTGCACCGCCTCGGGCAGCCGGGCATAACAGGCCCAGAAGTCGTCGGTGGTGTGGTGATTCACAGCGGGCGAGTCCGACCGGCTCGGTGCGCTTCCAGCGCCTTGTCAATCAAAGCGTCGAGTCGGCCAGCTCGCTCATCTCGCTCGATCTGCGCGTCCCAGCGACGCTCGGCGAACTCGACCAGCCAGTCCCGGACGCGGGCCACGTCATCGGGCGAGAGCTGTTCGATCGCGGCGGTGATCTCTTCGACTGTGCTCATCGGCGACCCAGGTTCAACGAAAGAAGAAGACCCCAATCAGCGTAACACCTGCTTCCCCAACTCGGCAACGGGTCGCATTCACCGAGACCTATGCCAATGCCTCCGAACGCCCAGGCTCAGCAGGCCCGCACCGGCGAGCTGATGTGGATGATACCCGGGGCGCCGCGTCGGTGCGGGGTCCGCCGCAGCGACAGGTTCAAGTAAGCCGCTAGCGCGGCGGTCTCTCTGACCTCGTTCAGTGTACCCTGAGAGACGCGTTCGGTCACGCGGATCCTCACCACTTCCATCGATCCCTCGCATTCGACGCCCCGATCGCTCAACGTCCTGCGCAGAGGCTGTTTCCTCACCCCTCTGTGAAAGGACCGTCCCATGTCTACTTCGCTCCGTCGCCGCATGACCCAGGACCTCCAACTCGCTGGCCTCTCCGACTCCACTCAGGACGCTTACCTCCGGGCCGTCCGCGGGCTCGCCGACCACTTCCAGTCGCCTCCCGACCACCTCTCCGAACACCAGGTCCGTGATGATCTCCTTCACCTCAAAACGACTGCTGGATCGTGTCGTGCGAGAGCAGACGGGTGATGTTCACGTATCGAAAGGTGGGCTCGAACCGGTCGCGTAAGATGACGCTGAACGCGATGGAGTTCCTGCGACGGTTCCTGGAGCACGTGCTGCCGCCGGGGTTCGCGAAGCTCCGGCATTATGGGTTCCTGAGCCCATCGGCGGCGATATCGCTGGAGCTGTTGCGGTGGCTGATTGCGATCCGATCGGGCGCGACGTACGTGTTGCGTTTCGTCCGGTGTGGACCGCAGCGGGACACCGCCGAAGGTCCGAGATGCCCGACGTGCGGCGGTCGTCTGGAGTGGCTGGGGATCGAGCCGGCCCTGAGCCCGATGGCCTTCGACACGAGTTAGCCCGATGAGATCCAACTCTCACGACCGGAGTGGCTCACGAGCCCGGCGGCGAGGCCGGGTGCCGATCGAGGTGCGCGCCGGGTCCGGCGAACGGCCGGTCAGCATGGCCCCGCGGGCCGATCGGTGGGCCGAGCGAAGGCCGCTGGCACCCCTTGCGAGCGGGTCGCGACGTGACACAGGTCGCGCCGGAGCCGACTGACGGTCGCCGACGACAGTGATCGCCGATGATCACCGCGAAGCGTTCCCCTAAAGATGAGGCCGATGGCGAGTCGGCCGGGCTTCTTGAACAGGGGATTGGAGGTCAGGCTGCGCCGACTCCAATCCATGATCGTTAGCCCGATTCATTTGTCTATCTGGCTTTCGACTTTCTTGTGAATAGGCGTATTACACTTCGGCTTCCGGCCGCATTCCATCATACCACGGGGCCCGCTGCCCCTGTTCACCTACGCGGCGATCATTGGACGCCGGGCTTCCGGTAAATCCGCACTCTGGTCGCCTCTCCTCGCCGATTCTCCATAATCCGACATCCGTCTGGCATCTGCAGCGACTCTTCGGTGAACAGACCTTGGTCCACTTTGGCGTTCGGCTCGAACCGGGAGTACATGAGGACTTTGCGGTCGAGCCTGAAGACCTTGTCCGCGGGCGTCCGAAATTCCGATGTCTTCTGAACGACCGTCACATACCAAAGGCCGCCCGGCTCCTGCTTCCACTGAAGGAGATACTCGGTACGTGGGCGATCCTCGCCCATGACGGAGAATTCGGCCTTGGCGATGTTGAAGGCGAACCGACGCGGACATTCGATCCGAGTCCGGGACCGATTGATCACGATCGGATTCGTCCCGACGAGATCTCCGGCCGGCGTCTCCGTGAACATCAGCTTCCCCGCAGCGACATCGCCGATCAATCGTTCGCCGTTCCACACATGCCCGGAGAGTTGAGCGACGTCCCAGGGGAACGTCCCATCGTCGGGCCGGCGAAGCATGTCACCGTAATCGTTCGGCACCTCTACGATCGTGTGTGCCCCGACGGGACGGATATTAGGCGAGAACCATGTCATCATGACCAGCCGGCCATCGTACACGATATGTGCTGCGGTGTTATGTCTGAGGCTATCACGGACGAAGGTGAGGTCGATGTGATACTTGTTCCCGTCGAAGTACGTCGAGACTTCCGCATCGACTCTGAGTTCCCAGTCGCCGCCGGGGGTCGCTTGATACCGACGATATCGACCTTTCCCGATGCCGGACTTCAGCCCCTGGGATGAGGCCCGATAGGCCGCACCGACGATTTCCGATGGCTCCGCTCCGTGAGTGCACCAGGGGGCGGATAGGGCCACTGCCAGCGAGAGAAACAGTATCAGCCCAGACCGATGCGCGCCTCGCTGCATTCGCATGCTTCACCATCCGGTCTCTCGCATAGGCGGGATCTGCCGCCGTCATCCTGGCTGGAACGATTCGGTGCCGGCATCGCGAGGCGGCCTGCACGCCGATGGGGCCGCCGTCGAACGACCCATCCATAGCGGCTAACAAGAACTCGGCCGGTGAACGGCCGTGTTGATGTACGTCTGATTTTCCGTATAATCGCGTGGACTTCAGAGAATTATCCGCAATTTCCCAGTTCGTCGCAAGGGATCAGATGGATTTGGACGAATGCGGAAAAGGGGACACACATCCTTTATTTGCAAGTTAATCGGGTGGACCGGAGCAATTCCGACCAAAAGGATGTACGTCCCCACGTCTGTTCGGCACAAAATTTGCGCGATCGGCTCTGCCAGGCAAAGTGACTGCCATTCTGGCGGAGTCCTCGCATGGCGAAGCCGTCCCACGATAACCCGCTCGCTGGATGTAAGCTCCAGGGGCTCAAGTATCT
>DAIDKV010000156.1 GCA_027449865.1 Planctomycetales bacterium | reverse complement strand
CCACGGCCGCCACGACCTCCCAGCCCGCCCCGGGCAAGATTACCCCCGAGCGAGGAGCCGAATACCGTCAGCGTGCCACTACCCAGGAAGATCGAGCCGCCGCCTCCGTTCCCCGCGACGCCGCCCTTACCCCCCGTGCCGCCGGCTGGCGCAGTTTTCGACTCCGCGTTGCCACCCCGGCCGCCCGACCCTCCAACGCCGCCAGCACCCCCGCGACCACCTGGCTTCGTCGTGCCGGAGACGCCGCTATAACCGTGTCCGCCTGGCCCGCCCACGCCGCCGTGTCCGCCCCGGCCGGCCGCACCCAGATAGAGCGGGGCACCACTCGGTGTGACCACCGTATTCCCGCTCGCCCCAACATACGGCCGACCGCCGAGGCCACCGGATCCACCCGGCCCGCCAGTCCCGCCGACCGCCGCATTCGCTTCCATCTGGCTGTTGCCGAGCGTCAACGAGCCGAAAAAGACCGCGAGCGCTCCACCGCCAGCCCCACCGCCGTTGCCGCCCGTCCCGCCGACGGCCGCCGTCCCACCCAGACCGGCCGTGCCACCCGCACCGCCGGCACCACCCACGCCGCCGACCGCTCCTGTTGCCCTGCCCGCGGTTCCGGACCGTCCAGCGCCGCCCGCGCCTCCCGCGCCGCCGGTCCCGCCCCGCCCGCCAAACCCGCCGATCAATCCCCAGCCGCCGGAGCCGCCCACGCCGCCGATCGCCTTGTTGCCCGCCAGGATCACCCCGGAGCCCCGAACACGAGCCCCAGTCCCCGAGATCAGGACCGCACCACCCACTCCCGAACCGCCCGAGCCGCCATCGCCCGGCCTTCCGGCGGC
This sequence comes from Planctomycetales bacterium, assembly GCA_027449865.1. Classification (GTDB taxonomy): domain Bacteria; phylum Planctomycetota; class Planctomycetia; order Isosphaerales; family Isosphaeraceae; genus JAKAUH01. The sequence continues at coordinate 7,691 of DAIDKV010000156.1, read as the reverse complement.
CCCGCCTCGCCCGCCTTCTCCGCCAACACCGCCTGCGCCCCCCGCGCCGCCCGTCCCAAGGGCTCCCGCCGAGGCCGCGCCCGAGGCCCCATTCCCTCCCGCACCACCGTTCCCACCAAAGCCGCCAAGCCCACCGTAGCCGCCTCGACCACCCGCGCCGCCGGCCGCCGTATTGTTCGAGAGCACGTCGCCCGGCTTCCCGAGCGGCGCCGAGGGGAGCGTCAGCGTCCCTCCCGAGAGAAAGACACCACCACCACCGCCATATCCGCCGTTACCTCCCTGCGCGCCGAGCCCGCCCGGCCCAGCCTTGGCCCCGGCGCCGCCCGCTCCTCCGGCCGCACCGGCCCCCGCATTCGTCCCCTTCCCGACGGTGCCGGCCTTTCCCGCCGCCCCGTAGGCACCCGTCCCGCCTCCGCCGCCACTCCCGCCGGCACCACCCACGGCGGCGTTGTTCGAGAGACTGCTCTGGATCAGCGTCACCGCTCCGCCCGCCTGGAAGAGCGCGCCGCCCAGGCCAACTCCACCGCTCCCGGCCAGGCCGCCCATCCCCGCACGTTGCGTGGCGCCGCTTCCCGCCCGGCCGCCGGCCCCGCCAACCCCGCCGGGTCCGCCGAGCGCCACGTCACTTGCGAAGACCGTTCCCAGAAGCCGCGCCGTCCCACCCTGCACGAAGAGACCGCCGCCCACTCCCGATCCACCCGTCCCGCCCGATCCGCCGCCTCCCCCATTCCCTCTCGCGAATCCGATGACCGGCTGCGTCCCCCCATTGAGAGTCGCGGTCCCGTGGACGGAGTAGCCCAGCCCTCCAGGACCGCCAGCACCCCCAGCGCCGCCAATCGCCGCGTCCAGCCCGATCCGAGCGTTTGAGAGTGAGAGACTCCCGCCAGACAGATAAATCGCGCCCCCGCCGGCCGGTCCGCCCACTCCGCCGCCGCTCCCCACGCCGCCGGTTGGGTGACCGGCCGTCGCCGAGGCCCCCCTCGCGCCCGCCGAGCCCGCCGCTCCGACGGCGAAGTCTCCCGACATCGAGACTCTCGACATCGCCACCTGACCGCCGTCGATCAGCACCCCGCCGCCGGCCGCCAGCGGCAGCGTGTTCATCCCTCCGTCGGTCGCCAGCCCGCCATCGATCGAAAGACCCTGAAAAACCACCGTCAGGCTCGAATCCCCATTCACCTCGAAGACACGGCTCAGAAGGCCCGCGTCAATCACCGAGAACGCTTGCGACTGGCCGACGATCTCGATCGTCTTCGATGGTCCGCCCGACTCGTTCATCAGCTTCAGCTCGCTCCCCCCGACCGCGTAGGGGATCGTCGATTTCGAGAGAACGATGAGGCTGACCGCCTTGTTATCCAGAGCCGTGGTCGCCACCGCGTCGCTCAGACCGCCGGCGATCGGCAGGGGATAGTAAAACGCCTCGTCCGGCCCGGACGGGGCCACCACCTGCACCACGTCGGTCCTTGCTGAGTTCGTCAGCGTTCCGGATGCCGCCACGAACGTGTAACGATTGCCTCCCGCAACCTGGCCGAGCGTCAGGCCCGAAAAGACGATCGGCTGCCCGGCCTGGAACGTCGCCTGCACCGGCGCGAATGTGGCACCCGTCGGGCCGCTCGCCATCGAGAGGGTCGCGGTCCCCGAATACGACAGGTCGACCTGCCCGAGCGAGTCGGCAGGCTGCGCAATCACGCCGAACGCGACGCCCGGCACCACCGAGGGCGGGGGCTGCGTCGCGATCACCAGGTGATTGGCCAGCCCGAATGCCGAGAGGTCCGGCAGCAATTTGTTGGCCACCGGCGAGCCGAGACCCGTCACCAGGTTGTAGCCGGCCTGGGCCGCGAACCCGTTGTTCCCCTGCGTGATCGAGTGGAAATCGCCAGGAGCAATCGCCGCCAACCGGTAGAGGTCCGAGAGCAGGTTGGTCGTCCCGAGCGGACCACCGGTCCCCAGCGGCTTCCCACCAGCAAGCACACGCCCCTGGTCGGCAACCGCGATCATCCCCGCCCAGAGAGGTGCCGCGAGACTCGTCCCGCCCACGCTCGCCCAGGGTGTACTGGCGCCGAAGGCGGACGGGTCGTAGATGGCGACCCCCGTGTTCGGCGAGGCGTCGGCCGACACATCGGGGAAGGTCCGTGGACTCGTTGGCGAGGTCACGTAGGGGTCAATCCCCCCCTGCTGATAGGCCGGGGCGGTGAACGTCGAGTCGTAGCCGCCACCACTTCCCGACCACCCCACCTCGCCGCCGTACTGATTCCCCGGGGTTACCGCCAACTGCGTTCCGCCCACCCCGACAACCGAGGGCGAGGCCGTCGGGTAATTTGGGCCGACCACGGCGCCGCGGTCCCCTGTCGCGGCCAGAATGCTCACGTCCGGGTGGGCCGCCAGCGCCGCCTGGAGCGTCTGGTTATAGGCGACTTCCTCCGCCCCCGTCAGCCCGCTGATCGCGGGCGTCAGCCCATAGCTGTCGGAAATCACCGAGATCCCAGGCAGGCCGGCCAGCGTCACGAGCCCGTTGACAACGTCCTGGCCGGCCGGTAACGGCGTCGCGCTCAGCACGACAATGCTCGCCCTGGGGGCCATCGCGTGAGCCCACTCGATGTCGAGCGCGATCTCGGCGTCCCCTGAAGGCCCCGGGTTCTGGAAGTCACTCGTACTGGTGCTGTTCGCATACGGGACACCCGCGTGATCGACGAGCGTCAGGCTGGGCGGGTCGGAAATCCCAAACTGCTTGTCGAAAAAGCTCAGGGGATTGCCACTCGTTCCCAGAGCGTTCTGGAGAAACGAGGGATCCATCCCCTCCTCGAAAATCCCGATCGTCTGCCCCTTGCCGTTCGCCGGAACCCCAGCGTAGGAGAAGGCGTTGTTCAACCCACTATTCACTCCGAGCCCGTACGCGCCCTGGATCTGCTGGGGAACATATCCCGCCGGCCCAGGCAAACTACCAAGGGCATCGGCCGTGGCCAGGACCGGAGAGGCAACCGGCAAGGCGCCCAGAACCACACCCGTCCGCCCCATCACCGCCGGTGAGAGCCCGGCCGATCCCCCCGGCGCCGCGATCCAGAGCGAACCGCCAGCCACCGAGTACGGCAGCACCGCGAGCCCCCCCGTTCCAGCGGTCAGCGGCGCCGGCGCGGCGGACGTCGCGAGCGAGGTCGTCGCCGCGACCGAGAGCACCAACCTTGGCTCCAGCGCCTCAATCCGGGGCGAAGACGTTCGACCACGACGCGACGATCGGTGCAGGCGGGCAGGGCGCTTGCGCGAGGCCATGGTGCGATTCCTCCGGTTGTGGTCGATCTTTGATGCAAGTCGCCCGGCCGCGGTCCCAGCTCGGACCCTACGGCTCAACGCGGTATCCAGGGCGAAGGGTGATTGCTGCGTCACGCCGAATTGAGATGCTGCTCATCCAGCCCCCGGCCCGATCCTCGGCCGTGCCCGCCCCCAGAGCGAGACTTCTTCCCGATTTCTCCGGCCATGACGCCACAGGCCCTCAACACGTGGCCGGCCATTCCACGGATAGAATCTAATCTTTGGTCAACGTAAGTCAACGACCAACCCCAGAATCTCACACCGATACCCCCTATCTCCAGGAATCTTGGTTTTTATTGCCAATCGAGTTCGACTATTTAGAATCTTCGATTCATTCATAAATTGGAGGCCAGACCCTACCCGGCCGCTTGACAGATAGGGAATTCGAGACGCAAAATCTGGCTTCTCAGGAAGTTCGCCTCTGTATCCTTCGTCCAGGGTTTTTCATTTAGATTTCAGCATCAATTAGAATCTATCGGAGGGGGGGCGAGTCGATGTCGGATGGGGCGCATTCTGCCACGGAGAGCCAGGAGACGCCAGAAAGGCCGGCACCACCGGCGCTGCGAGCGGTCCACACGCCGAACTTCCCGGCCCTGTTGCGGGGGCTGGGGGCCTCGCTGCTGGTGACGACCTATCAGGCGGGGAAACTGGTGATGGTCCGCGACGAGGGGGACCACCTCAACACTCACTTTCGCAGCTTCGCGGCGCCAATGGGGCTGGCGATCGACCACGATCGGTTGGCGATTGGGACGACGACGCAGGTCTGGGAGTACGTCGACGTCCCCGCTGTCGCGGCGAAGCTCGAGCCCCCGGGGAGGCACGACGGCTGTTTCCTTCCCAGGAGCAGCCATTTCACCGGAAACATTCAAATCCACGAGATGGCCTGGGGGATCGGTGAGGAACTCTGGGTGGTGAACACGCGGTTCTCGTGCCTCTGCACGATCGATCGAACGGCCAGCTTCACGCCGAGGTGGCGCCCGCCGTTCGTCTCGGCTCTCGAGCCTACCGACCGCTGCCATCTGAACGGTCTGGCGATGGACGCCGGACGGCCTCGTTCGGTCACGGCGCTTGGGCGAAGTGATGCGCCGGCCGGTTGGCGTGCCGACAAGGCGACGGGCGGTCTCCTCATGGATGTCGCCTCGGGAGAGGTTGTCACCCAGGGGCTCTCGATGCCCCACTCTCCTCGATGGTATCGCGGACGGCTCTGGGCCTGCGAATCGGGCGCGGGAACACTCGGGCTCATCGACCAGCGGACCGGTCGGTATGAGGCCGTCGCCTCGGCCCCAGGGTTCACTCGAGGGCTTGATTTCGCGGGCGATCTGGCGTTTGTCGGGCTCTCCCAGGTCCGCGAGACGGCCGTCTTCAGCGGCATCCCCATCACCGAACGGCTCGCCCCCGAGGAACGCACCTGCGGCGTCTGCGTGATCGACCTGATCCGAGGCGAGCCGGTCGCGCTGCTCCGGTTCGAGGAGGGCGTGCAGGAAGTCTTCGCCGTGCAGGTTCTCCGCGGCCGGCGCTATCCCGACCTGATCAACGACGACCCGAAACTGCTCGAGAATTCGTTCGTCGTTCCAGACGCAGCGCTGGCGGACGTCCCGGCCTCGCTTCGAGGGAGTGGCTGATCAACCCAGTCGGCGGCGGAGGAGCGGGTGCGATCGGATGTCGTGCCGGGCCGGGAGAACGCCCCATCCGAGGATCGCGGTGTGGTCGTGGTGCGTCGGTGTGATCGCGACCAGACCATGCCCGAGATGGTGACCGCTGCCGAGATGGTCTCCGATCCTCGCGTGGCCGCCCTTCGCCGTCGGGTGATGGACGGCTTTCTTCGCGTGGTGCGTTCCCAACGTCGGATGATGGACGGCTTTCTTCGGGTGATGCGGGGCTTTCTTTGGATGATGGGCGGCTTTCTTTCCGTGGTGATGTTTCGTTGTGATTCCGCCACCGTTACCGCTGGTGGAGGGTGTCCCCTGGCCGCCCGATCCCCCGCCGGTGCTGCTTCCGCTGGACGCGCTGCCGGCCTGACCTCCGGATGATCCGGGCGCGATGTTGATCGGAGCCGTGGTGGTCGAGAGAGCGCCCGATGCGAACTTCCAGGAAACTCCATTCGCGGCCTGGGCGATCGAAAGGCCGGAGAATGTCGCCAGGCCGCTGGAGAGCGTGGCCTGGGTGTTGCCGACGATCGGGTCGGAACCGCTGGACGTCGCGATGGTGATTGTCCCGTTGTCGCCCGATTCGACATTGCCGAAGCGGTCCTCGACAGCGAGAGTGAGCGAGAAGGTCTGACCGGCGGCCAGGTTCGCGGGCGGGCCGGAGATCAGGGCGATCTGACTGGCGGCGGCTGGGCTCACGGTGAAGGTCAAGGTCGCTGGCGTCAACGCACCGTCCGCGAGTTGCAGGGTGTACGAGCCAGCCTTCTCGACCGGAATCGAGAAACTCGCGGTCCCGCTTTGAACGGACTGGCTGATACTGCCGATCGAGACGCCCGCCGGCCCGGAAACCAGCGTGAGGACGGCCGTCGAGGCGCTGGTGCCGGTCTGAACGGTTCCCTTTGCGTCCTCCAGCGCGATCGAGAGCGTGACCGACGATCCGGCGACGATCGAGGAGCCGCCGGTAGGGTTGCTCGTGGCGATCGCCACCTGGGTCGGTGTGTTCCGACTGGTCTGGCCTCCGGCGGGAGGCGAGACATCAAATGCATTCGATGTTGCGGATGCAAGCCCCGTCGTCTGGACAACGAACTGGTAGCCGTTCCCCGCGGTGGCGATGGTGAGGTTGGAAAACGTGATCGTGCCGTCGGCGCCGACCGGCATCGAAGTCGTCCCGCCGAGTGACTGGCTGGGCGATCCGGTCGTGAGTGTCACGGAGACTTGCTGGGGTTCGTTCGGCTGGAGGTTGCCGAAAGGATCCTCGATGGCGACGGTCATGGTGATCGGGTTACCGGCAGTCACATCGATGGGCTGGGGCTGCGAGGTGATGACAATCTGCGAGGCACCCGCCGGTGCCACCGCGAACGCGGCCGTCTCAACCGGCGGGAGACCAGCCGTGGTCGCCTGGAGCACGATCCCGGTTCCCGCCTGGTGGATGTCGAGGCCGGTGAAGGTCGCGATGCCGCCCGAGATCGGGACGCTCGCGACGCCGTTCACGAGCGTGACCGAAGCGTCTACGCCGAAGAGGGCCGGTCCACCGGCTGTATTTAGCTTCAAGGTTCCGGAGACACCGGACTGAAGGACGCCCAGGTCATTAACCACCTCGACCGTGACGTTGAAGAGGCCGCCGGCTTGCTCGCCGGTTGTCGCCGTCGGGGCGGCGGTGAAGATCAGATGATCGGGGGTCGCGATATCGACGGAGAACGTCCCGAGCTTCCCGGCCGGGACACCGAGGCCCGACAGGTCCGTGATCGACGATCCGCCGAGGTTGACGGTGTACGTCCCGTTCTCATCGGCGGCCCAGGAGCCATCCGCGGGCGTGAACTGGTAAGTCACCTGAAACGCCTGCGCGTTGCCCGAAGGGTCGGTTGACCCGACGGGCGTGGTCTGGGCGATCGTCGCCGTGATCGGCGCCCCGCCGCCCGGCGGGATCACCTGAACGACCGCGCCGGAGATCGAGGCGGCGTTGATCCCGAGCCGATCCGAGTATTCGACCTGGAACGTGTAGGGGACCGCATCGGTCGTGCTGGTGACGTTGGAGGCGCTCAGGACGCCGGTCGGGGGCGTGGTATTCGCGGAGGCGGACATCTGCACGGCGCCGATGTCGGTGCCATTTGTCTCGGTCCTCGGGCCGTACCCACGCTGATCGGTGAGGAAGTGCAGGGGGTTGGAGCCGGCGTCGACCGCCGGGCTTCCCGATTGCAGCGCGATGGTCTGGGTCGATCCACCGTTGCTGGCCAGTCCGGCAGTGGCCAGAAGTGGGTCTTTATTCAGGAGATTCGAGGAGCCGTTGATCGTGGCCGTCTTCGCGGGGGCCTGGATCAGCGAATGATCGGCCGTGATCGTCCCGGAGAAGTCGACCGGCCCGTTGCCGGCGATCAGCGTGCTCACGGCGTTGAGGGTGCCGGCGTCCTGGAGGATGCCGCCGACGGAGCCCTTCCCAGTTTGCGAGTTGAGCGCGACCGTCGCGTTATTCAGGGTCGCCTGGCCGCCATGAACGTAGAATCCTCCCCCGGAGCCCGTCCCGGCCGCGCCGTTGGTGCCGGTGGCGCCGTTGCCCTTGCCAGCGCTGCCCCCCTTGCCACCCACCCCTCCGGATCCGCCGGGGCCTCCGGCGACATGGTTGGTGGCGACGGTATCCTGTCCCAGCGTGATCGATCCGCCTGAGAGGTAAAGGCCGCCGCCGAGGGCATGGCCGCCGTCGCCTCCGGCTCCTCCGGCGCCTCCGGTCTTGAAGCCGCCCTGGGT
>DAIDKV010000155.1 GCA_027449865.1 Planctomycetales bacterium | reverse complement strand
AGGCTCCCTCCTCGCCAGCGCCACCGTCACCTCCTTCTACAACGGTGCCTATCTCGACTTCCAGGTCAGTGGCGACGTCAACATCACCATCACCGATCAGGCCGGACCCAACGCCGTGATCAGTGCCCTGTTCCTCGATCCGAAGGGAACAGGCGTGGCCGGTCTCGGTGCGTCCGGAGGAGCTGCTTCCGCGTCGCCCACATCCGCCTCGATGACAAACCTGGTCCTCGGCGCCCTGAACTGGTGGGCCATCGACACAACCAGCGCGCGTTCCTCAGTCCATCGCCGGACCTCCTGACGGATCGATCGAAGCGGAGACGTCCAGACCGGCGCCAGGGTCGTCGCCAGAGGCCCCCTCGGCCTCGCCTTCGTAGCGGGTGGCCACTGGCCGGGCGTCGCGCCCTCGATCGCGGAGCCAACGGGCAACAACCGCCGTATAACCGTGGGTCAGCCAGACAGTCTCAGCGCCGGTGGCCTCGATCGCCGAGAGAAGCCCAGGCCAGTCGACGTGATCGGAGAGCACAAAGCCACGGTCGACCGACCGCCGCCTCCGGGCACCCCGGATTCGCATCCATCCCGAGACGAACGCCGACGAGGCCGCGCCGAACCGCCGGACCCACGACGACCCGGCGGCCGACGGAGGCGCCACTATCAACGCCCCAACGCCGTCGAAACGCCCGCCAGAGCCGGCCGATGAAGCCGGAATCGTCGGCGGAAGAACCACCCCCGACCGCCGATAAGCCGCGTTCATCGCCTCAACCGCTCCGTGAGTGTAGATCGGACCAGGAAGGTCGATTCGAGTCTCCACAAGACCTCGTAGAACTCTTTGAGCCTTGCCGAGCGAGTACGCATAAATAACACTCGATCGTCCCGCCTCGCAATTGCCTTCCCACCAGGCCCCAATCGAATCCAGCACCTCCTGACGCGGCCTCCACCGGTAGATCGGCAGTCCAAAAGTACATTCACTGATAAAGAGATGACATCGAACTGGCTCGAATGCGCGGCAGGTCAGGTCGGGCTCGATCTTGTAGTCTCCCGAGGCGACCCAGACCCGCCCGCGGTGTTCGACCCGAACCTGCGCGGATCCGAGGATGTGACCGGCCGGATGGAGCGAGACCTTCACGCCGCCAAGGTCCACCGACTCGCCGTAATCAACGGTGTCGATCGTGGCGTTCTCTCCGAGTCGGACGCGAGCGACGGCCAGTCCATCCCGGGCAATCAGATATCGACCGCAACCCCAGGCCAGATGATCGGCGTGTGCGTGGGTGATCACGGCTCGATCGACGGGCCGCCAGGGGTCGACGAAGAACCCGCCCGCCTCGCACCAGAAGCCGGATTCCGTCACCTTCAGGAGGCCGCCGAGATCGTCGCTCATGAAGACATCATCGGCCCGACGGGCGCGGCCGATCCGGAAAAGGGTAGGATAAGGGTTTCGTCCCCTCGTCCAGAGGCGAACGCGATGCCGACCCGCGCGAGAGTCCAATCATGGCCGTCGATCGGGTCGTCCGCAAGGCCCAAAAGGCCCTGATGGCGAGCAAGATCCGCCTCCTGGCTCCCACCTCATTCCAGGGTCGCGGAACTTCAGAGCGGCGGGTCGACGCACGACGTCGCCCGGGAGCTGGCGGTGGACCAGTCGAGCGTGGTCCGTGCCCTGAAGCTCCTCGACCTGCCAGCGGCCGTTCAGGAGCGGGTGGAGCAGGGGACCCTCTCGCCGGCGAGGGCCTACGAGGTCTCGAAGCTCGACGACCCCGAGGAGCAGGTGGCGCTGGCGAATCGGGGTGTCCGTCCGGTAAAGTGCATCTGGTAATCGTCGCACGCTCCGGCGATGCTGCTCCAGTCGGGGCCGACCGCCCCGGCCGGGAGCCCACCCCATGCCGCGCGTCCACGTCGTCGATCTTCGCTGGAACGCCCTCCTCAAC
>DAIDKV010000154.1 GCA_027449865.1 Planctomycetales bacterium | reverse complement strand
GGACAACAGCCTGGTGATCGCGCACCTGGATTTCCAGGGGAGCGAGCGATACGTCCTCTGGCACGCTCCCCGAGGCCATCAAATCAACTTCGACGGCCCGGGCGACCTCAGCCACGAGCTATTCTCGCTCGGCCTGGAAGTTCCCGACCAGCTCAACCGCGTGCTCACCCGATCGTTCCGGCCGAGCAAGAAGGTCTGAGGCGATCATATGACGTCTTCCAACCGTTTCCGAAACGCCGTGAAGCTCGGCATCTCGATGTGGAGGGGATCGATCGATCCGTCCTCGATCCGGGCAACGAGGGTCTCGGTCACTGCTACTCCCAGGCCGAGGAGCTTCCGCAGTTCTTTCTTGAGCGAATCCGGGGAATCATCGTTGCCGGAGCGATCCTCGAGGACTCCGCAGCCCTGGTAGAGATCCGGCCGGAGGGCACAGAGGATCCATGCCTCGGACTTCGGCTTCGGGATCATCGCGACGCCCCGGCGGATACCCTCCTCGGCGAATCCGTCGAGCATCGACTGATATTTTCGCTCCCAGAGCCCGCGCTCTGAGGACGCTGTGCCGTCAGCGTCGCGGAAGAGAACGGCCACGATCTCATCGTTCTTCTTCCGGCCGATCTCGACGGCGATCCGGGCCAGGACACGGGCATTCTTGAAGAAGTAACCGGTCTCCCTTCCGCGCTTCTTGCCCGGAAGCCGCATTTCTTTCGCCTCTTTCAGCTCCAACGCCCGGCGAGCGAGGGCGCTCTCCGAGACGAAGCCCCACCACGATGCCTCCCTCGGCGAATAGCCGTGCTTCGCCTGCACAAGGCGATCGACGAACAGCGCCATCGGGCCGTGACGGAACCCCTCTCCTTCGCAGGGTTCGCCGCCTTCGTCGCACGAGCCGATGTCGCCCGACCCCTCGCCGCTGAGCAGGAAGTACATTCAGCGGGCCCCCGGAACCCTCGTGATCTCGTCGACCAGGGCCGAGAGGTCCGTGTCCGCGAAGACCTCGCCGGGGCCCATGTACTTCAGCTTCTCCGCCATTGAGGCGATCCGGAAGAAGGGGACGGCCCGGGTCTGCCCCACGTTGGTTTTGTAGAGGAAGATCACCCCTTCGCGGGCCACATCGTCGTCCAGGTAATTGAGGATCAGCGGGCTATGCGTTGTCACCAGGATCTGCTGCGGGGCCGAGACGAGGGCATCGAGGAGGAACTCCACGACCTCTGGATTGACCCCGTTCTCGATCTCGTCGAACATCAGGAGCGGATCGCGGTCCTGCCCCAGTCCGGCCAGGATGGCGATCATTCGGAGCATCCCCTCGTTGACGTGGCGGGCCTCGGTGGTCAGACTTTTCTCGCCGAACGATTCCCGAACCTCGAGTTGATTCCATCCCGCCCGGAACGCTCGGGTGTCCACCGACTCGAGCCGGGGGAAAATCTTCCTCAGCCGGGCCGTCATTCCCTCGCGTGACTCCGGCTCCAGATAATGCAGGAAAGAGGCCAGTCCCTTTCCGGCCCGGCCGATCGACTCGTCTGATCCCCTGGCCCTCTGTCGCATCGCCTCGGGAGAAAGCAGGTCGAACGACCGAACCCTCGAGAAGTACCGCTTGAATTTGAACAGGCTGAGGGGCAGGATTGCCTCTCGCAACTGAGAGAGAACAGAGCCCTCGTAGCTGAACGAAATCTCGGTCGCCTTCACCTTCTTGATATCGGTGACGGGGGATTCCAGGATGCGGTAACGCCCGTCCTTCACCACGATCTCGGCCGGCGGAACCTTGATGAATTCCTCGGTACAGCGCAGCTTTGCTGTGTTGAAACGGCCACTCCAGTAGCCCGGCGCGGATGTCTCCCCTTCGAGACGGAACTGGATCTGGAATTCGATGTTCTTGTGAGCCGAGAGTTGTGAAGTCAGCTCCGACCGTTTCCAGTGCCGATCGTCCAGCCATCTCTCCATGTCGCCGCGGACCTGCTGCGCCAGGAAGTCCAGGAACTGGAGCACCGTGGACTTGCCAACGCCGTTCATCCCGACCAGGCAGGAGAACTTCGCCAGCGGCGTCCCGAAGCCGACCAGCGATTTGAAATTATTAACATTTATTTGGAATATTTCCATCAGTACATTTCTTATTAAATCCCGGGGTGCTTTCGACCGCGTGTCCACCGGATTCTACGACAGAGGGAGTCGGAAGGCGAGGTCATCGGATGTGGCCCACCTGACCGCCAGGAGGCCGCGAACAGGGAAAGTCGGGGAAAGAGAGGCGGTTCGATCGGGCGGCCTCTCGCCTCCCTCTCTTCAGGAATGCGGCCCGGCTGTCACGATCCCCGTTGTTCTCCCGAAGTCTGTGGTCTGCGAGGCCGAGGACCTCGCCTCCCCGGATACTGGCGACGTCGATCCCGCCGAGGGATAATGGGTCGGCACGAGACGAGATCGGGAGGTTCGAACGGATCCACCTCGCCCGCGACCTCGGCCTCGTGGCGATGGCCCTGAGCGTAGGAATGAGCCGCCCATGAGTCGCGCCCTCCTCGTCATCGACGTGCAGAACGAGTACTTCACCGGCGCCCTGCCGATCACCCATCCGGTCGGGCACCTCGATCGGATCCTCGGGGTGATGGACGCCGCCGCGGGCCGCATCCCGACGGTGGTCGTCCAGCACCATGCCGAGGGCCTCCCGATCTTCCGTAAGGGGAGCCGGGAGTGGGAGCTGCACCCCGAGGTCGCGGCCCGTCCTCGCGACCTCCTCGTCGAGAAGTCGCTCCCCGGAAGCTTCACCGGCACCGCGCTCGAGGAGTGGCTCCGGGCACGCGGGATCGATACCGTGGCGATCGTCGGCTACATGACCCACATGTGCTGCGACACGACCGCCCGGCAGGCCGTCCACCTCGGGTTTCGGTCCGAGTTCCTCAGCGACGCCACCGGGACGCTTCCCCTCTCGAACGCCGGAGGTCAGGTAACGGCCGAGGAGCTACAGCGCTCCATCCTGGCCGCGCAGGCCCAGCTCCTGAGCGAGGTCCTGCCCTCGGATCGCTGGATCGAGCGACTATGAGCCGGCCCGCCAGGAAGCGCGCGACCGTCAGGACCCCGAACGCCTACGTTGCCCTCCTCCGGGCCGTCAACGTCGGCGGCACCGGCAAGCTCCCCATGGGCGACCTGAAGGCCCTCTGCGAACGCGCCGGGTTCGCCGAGGTCCGCACCTACATCGCCAGCGGCAACGTCGTCTTCGCGAGCCCGATCTCGGAGGCCGAGGTCAAGGCGACGCTTGAGGCGGCCCTGGAGGCGTACGCCGGCAATCCCGTCGGTGTGCTGGTGCGCACCGCCGCCGAGATGGCGGCCGTCGTCGCCGGCAACCCATTCCCGGAGGCCTCGCCGAGCCGAACCGTCGCCATCTTCCTCGACGAGCCGCCGCCCCGAGACGCCGAGGAGCGGGCGACGGGCCGCGTCGACGAGGAGATCCGCCTCGGGAGCCGGGAAATCTACGTCCATTACGGCGAGGGGATGGGCCGGTCCCGGCTGAAGATCCCCGCCGCCGCCTCAGGCACGGCGCGGAACATCAACACGATCGCCAGGCTCGCGGAGATGGCCGCCGAGCTGGTCGGATCGTCCGGCACCGGCCCGGCCCGATGACTCCCGAGGGCCCGTGCGAGGCACCTCGCCGCGGCGAGGGATTTCCTCGGCCTCGCGGCGTCCCGGACATCAACCCTCCAGTGTGACCGGGCTGACGAACGTCTCCGGCTTGACCGCGAGAATCGAGCACTTGACCCGGTGGAAGACGGTCTCGGCGGTGTTCCCGATGAGCAGCCCCGGGATGCCGGTGCGCACCACCGTTCCCATGACCATCAGGTCGACGCCATTCGTCCTCGCGAATTCCGTGAGGACATCCGCTGGCTGGCCCTTGATCAGGTGGACGTGTCGCCTGGCCTGGCCGATCGGACACTCGGCGAGCAGCCGGTCCATCGCGCGTCGGTGTTCGTCCCAGAGGCTCGCGACATACGTATCGACCTCCGTGTGGGCCACCCGTCCCTCCACACGCAGGAGGTCCTCGCCAGGGGCCGACCACGCGTGGACCAGGTGGAGCTCGGCCCCCTCCATCTCGGCGAGCGCGGTCGCCAGCCGGACGAGCGTGTGGTTCAGGGCGTGTGCCTCGGGTGGGATCTCCTCGCGGAGATGAAGCTCGTCGAGGATGTCGGGCTCGGGAGTGGGGTCCACGGCCACGAGGATCTTCTGGAATGCCTTTTCCTGCGTCTCCGGGTGCAGAATGAGCACGGGACATGGGCAGTTGCGCAGGAGCCGCATGTCCGTCGAGCCGAACGAGGTCGCGTGGTCGGGCTCGGCAACCTTCACGAGCAGGTCATACCGGCCCCTGAGCACCTCCTTGATCAGTTCCAGGCCCGGTCGCCCGCTGGCAACCTTCGTGGCGACCTTGTGCTCCTTCCGCTTCATCGCCGCCGCGAACGCGTCGAGGCGCGCGGCCTCATGCTCGGCCTGAAGGTGCTGAAGCTCCTTCGAGCGCGGGAGCATCAGCCGGGTGTACCAGGGGAACGGCTCGATCACGTCCATCAGCTCGATCGAGGCGCCGCTCTTCGCCGCCAGGTCGTCCAGACGACGCAAGGCCGCCGGCGTTGGCGAGCCGGTCCGGCTGCACACGAGGATGTTGGCGAACCGATGCACGGGGAGGCCCTCCGATTTCAGGCGTCCGGCAGCGGACGCGGTTGTCATGGTGAGGACTCTCCCTGTCCCAGGGTTCCAGGATATGCTAGGGCGAGAAACCGGGCAACCGCCCGGCGCCGATCCGTGGGCGCCAGATCCCTCGAGAATCCGAGCACAGGGGGCCCGACCGTGGCGATCGACCTTCGCGCTGCTCTGGGACGAGCCTGGGCCTGGAAGGTTCATCTCGACCTGGTGGTGCTTGCCGCCGCGCTGGTCGCGGTCGCCGGGGCCTGGGCCTTCATCGAGCTGGCCGACGAGGTGCGGGAAGGCGAGACGCACGCGATCGACGAGGGATTGCTTCGCTCGCTCCGCAATCCCCGCGACCTGTCCGACCCGATCGGTCCTGTCTGGTTCGAGGAGTCGGTCCGCGACCTGACCGCCCTTGGCAGCCCGATCGTGGTGGGTCTGGTGGTGGCGGCGGTGCTCGGGTTCCTCTTGATCGTGCAAGGCCATCGAGCCGCCTTGCTGGTCGTCGGCTCGACGGTTGGCGGCCAGATCCTCTGCCTCCTTTTGAAGGGATTCTTCGCGAGGCCTCGCCCCGCGCTGGTCCCTGGTTTGACCCGGGCCCAGCTCGCGAGCTTTCCGAGCGGCCACTCGATGGTCGCGGTCGTGCTCTACCTGACGATCGGGGCCATCCTGGCCGAATCCCTGCCGAAAAAGCGGCTGAAGCTATATATCCTCTCCGTGGCGATGGTGCTGGCCGGCCTTGTCGGGATGAGCCGGATCTATCTCGGCGTTCATTATCCCACCGATGTCCTCGCGGGATGGGCCGCGGGACTCTCGTGGGCGATGGTCTGCTGGTTGGTCGCTCACCGGCTTCGATAGCTTGCCGGCGAGGCCACGGGGCAGGGGCCCCGCCTCGATCGGTTCGACTCGCGCGACCACGCGTTCCTCAAAAACGGTCTTCCAGGCCGAACCAGGCCGAAGGGCTTCGAATCCGATGAGCCGAGCGACCCGCGAAGAAAGCCCGTGGATCGAACCGGATTCGTCCCGGCCGATCGCTCCCCACGCCGAGCCGACCGATGTCCTGCTCGCCCGCCTCGGCGTCGATCCCGACCGGGGACTTGCCGCCGCCGAGGTCCAGTCGAGGCTCGCCACCTTCGGCCCGAATGAACTGCGCGAGGCCCCGCCGCCGCCGGCCTGGCGGCGATTCCTCGCCCAGTTCGCCGAGCCCCTCGTCGCCATCCTGCTCGTCGCGGCCATCGTCTCGGGGGCGCTCGGCGACCTGGTGGACACCGTCGCGATCCTCGCCATCGTGGTCCTCAATGGCGTGATCGGTTTCGTTCAGGAGGAACGCGCCGAGCGGGCCCTGGCCTCGCTTCGTCGGCTCTCGGCGCCGCTGGCGAAGGTTCTGAGAAACGGGACGCTGGGTTCGATCCCGGCGAGAGAGCTCGTTCCCGGCGACCGAATTGTTCTGGAGGCCGGCGATCGCGTTCCGGCCGACGCCCGACTTCTGCGCTCATTTGCCCTTCGCGCCGAGGAAGCCTCGCTGACCGGCGAATCGGTTCCCGTCGAGAAGGACGCCGACGACGACCTCGACCTCGAGACGGTGCTGGGCGACCGTGCCAACATGCTCTACATGGGAACGGCCATCGCTTCTGGGAAGGCCGACGCCCTGGTCGTCGCGACCGGGATGGAGACCGAGCTGGGCAAGATCGCGGGCCTGCTCGCCCGCGCCGATCGGGAGCCGACACCCCTCCAGCGCCGGCTTGACGAGCTGGGCAAGGCGCTCATCGGGGTGATTCTGGTGATCGTCGCCCTGATTCTGGCGCTCCGGCTGATCCGTGGCGGTGCGTTCCTGGAATCGTTTCTCCTCTCGGTGAGCCTGGCGGTCGCGGCGGTACCCGAGGGGCTCCCCGCGGTCGTCACGCTGGTTCTGGCGATGGGCCTCCAGCGCCTGGTCGGCCGGAACGCGCTGGTGCGCAAGCTGCCGGCCGTCGAGACACTCGGCTCGGTGACCGTGATCTGCTCGGACAAGACGGGAACGCTGACCCGGAATGAGATGACTGTCCGCGAGGTGGTCACCGGGAGCGCCCACTACCACGTCAGCGGCGCCGGCTACGAGCCGACGGGCGGTTTCCACCCGAAGGACGGAGACGGCTCGCCCATCGACCCGCGCGACCGCCCCGACCTGATCCGGGCGATGCGGATCGCGGCCTGGTGCAACGCCGCCCAGGTGACCCGCCATTCCAGTGGTGAAGGAGGCTGGAAGGTGATCGGCGACCCGACCGAGGGCGCGCTGGTCGTCGCGGCGCGGAAGGCCGAGATCGAGGCAAGAGACCGGGACGACCACGTTCTCCACGAGATCCCCTTCGATTCCGAGCGGCGGGCGATGTCGGTTCTTGTCCGAGGTCCCGCGGGCTCGGCCACGATGTACACCAAGGGCGCCCCCGAGGTCATCCTTGAAAAATGCCGACACGAGTGGCGCCACGGGCAGGCCGATCCGCTCTCACCCGAACGCCGGGCCGAGATTCGAGCGATGGCCGAGGCGATGGCGGCGCAGGCTCTGCGCGTCCTTGGGCTGGCCGAACGCCACCATCCCGACGCGGATCACGAGTCGGCGCGTCGCGAGGAAGACCTCATCTTCGCCGGACTGGTCGGAATGATCGATCCGCCTCGCGACGAGGCGAGGGTCGCGGTGGGCCTCTGCCGAGGCGCCGGAATTCGCCCCGTCATGATTACCGGCGACCACCCGATCACGGCCCTGGCGATCGCCCGGGAGCTGGGGATCGCACGCCCCGGCGACCGTGCCCTTTCCGGTCGAGAGCTTGACGGCCTGGCCGACGCCGAGCTGGCCTCGGCCGTCGATCAGGTCGCGGTCTTTGCCCGCGTTTCGGCCGAGCACAAGCTGCGGGTGGTCCAGGCGTGGAAGGCTCGCGGGCAGGTGGTCGCCATGACCGGCGACGGCGTCAACGATGCCCCCGCCCTCAAGGCTTCGGACATCGGCATCGCCATGGGGATCGCCGGGACCGATGTCACCCGTGAAGCCTCCGACATGGTTCTCACCGACGACAATTTTGCCTCGATCGTCAGCGCCGTCGAGGAGGGTCGCGGCATCTTCGCCAACATCCGCAAGTTTATTCATTACCTGCTCGCGAGCAACGCCAGCGAGGTGATGTTGATGCTTCTGGCGGCGCTGATTGGCTGGCCGGCGCCGCTCTCGGCGGTGCAACTCCTGTGGGTGAACCTGGTGACCGACGGGCTCCCCGCGCTGGCCCTGGGGATGGAGCCGCCCGAGAGTGACCTGATGGACCGGCCGCCACGACCGCCCGGCGAACCCGTGGTCACCCGGTGGATTGGCCTGATGATTCTCTGCCAGGGGGCGCTGATGGCGGCGGTTGGGGCCTCGGCCTTCGCGGCGACTTATCAGCACGGAGAAGACCCGGCGCAGGCGAGGGCCGTCACCTTCGGCGCCCTGGCCTTCGCTCAGTTATTTTTCGCCTTTGCCTGCCGAAGTCCGTCGCGGACGCTGCCCGCGCTTGGTCTCTTTTCGAACCCGTACCTGTGCGGGGCGATTGTCGCCTCGGCGGCGCTTCAGCTCTCGGCGATGACGATCCCGCCCGTTCGCGCGATCTTCGACGTCCCGGCCGTTGCCCCGGGGCGCTGGCTTGTCCTCCTGCCGATGGCGCTTCTCCCCGCCACGATCGTCGAGGTGATCAAACTGGCGAGGGCCCGGCTCGGATCCGGGGCGCCCGGTCCACGTGCCCGCTGATGCGAGGGCGTTCGGCGGGCCCCGGGTGGCCTCGCCGATCACCTCCCTCGATCGGCATCAGCTCGACAACGAGGTCGACCGATGGCCCCAGAGAACCGGCATCCGCGCCTGCCGGACCACGGGGCGGTAACTCACCACGGCAAAACTAAAGGACGGCCGCTTCGCCGTCGTCGACGGGCTCTCCTGCGAGCCCGGCAAGACGCCCATCGGTCCCGCGGGCGTGGGCGATCCGGTCGAGGTGCCAATGTCGCCCGACGTCACCCTCACCGACCCATTGCGCCCGTTCCTCGGAGCGGTGGGGCTCGATGTCTTCACGCCCACCGCCGCGCCGGTCGTCGTCGGCGAGAACACCAGATCCACCCAGAAGTTCGCCGAGTTCTGGCTGGCGACCGGGAATTGCCCGCCGTAGTTGTACACCCCGTTCTCGAGGAGCTTCCCGTTGAGATCGGTCGAGGTCGGCGCCGAGAGGTTCCCGTTGGTGACCCCGCTGCTGGCGAAGTATCCCGAGTCGTAGTAAAAGATGGGACTGCCGGTGTCGTACGAGATGGTGTAGAACGTGTTGGCCAGGATCGGCACCGCCTTGGCGAAGTTCGCCTCCTGCCAGCCCGATTTCGTCTCGTTGCTGAATGTCACCGAGGCGAGCAGAGTTCCGGTCGAGGACCAGAGGTGGCCGACGTTGGTCCCGCTGGTTCTGGGCTGCTTGTAGAAGAGGACGCCGGTGACATTGCCGGCGACGCTCGCCTCGAACTGAACGCCCAGCTCGAACGTCTGCCCCCTTTGGCCCTGATATTTGGTATTCACCGTGGCGGGGTACGAGGTTCCCCAGAGGGATTGAGGCCCGGGCGGCGGCGGAGCAGAGACGTTCACTGTCTGGGTTGCCGTCAGGCTCGATTGGCTGGTGTCGGCCACCGTCAGAGACTGAGGTCCGGATGTTCCGAAGGTGACGGAGAACGCTTTCTGGCCGGCGTCGGCCGAGGCGAACGTGGTGCTGACCGGCAGGGTCGCCGTGCTGTCGGTGCTGCTGAACGCCACGGTGCCGGTATAGTTGGTGGCGATGTTGCCGTAGCTGTCCTCGGCCGTCACGGTGAAAGACTGGGGCGTCCCCACCGTGGCCGTCGAGAGGCCCGAGATCACCAGCTTGCTTGCCGCGGCGGGGCTCACCGTGATCGTCGAGACAACCGACCCCGAGGCGCTCGTCTCGGTGATCGTCTGCGAGCCGGCGGTCTCCAGCGTGACGGTAAAGGTGTGTGTCCCAGCATCGGCGGTCGTGAACGTGTAGCTGCTC
Organism: Planctomycetales bacterium; assembly: GCA_027449865.1. Classification (GTDB taxonomy): domain Bacteria; phylum Planctomycetota; class Planctomycetia; order Isosphaerales; family Isosphaeraceae; genus JAKAUH01. Next base: position 48,062 of record DAIDKV010000154.1, on the reverse strand, counting down.
GGCAATCCCTGGATCTTGCCATCGCTGCTGGAGAGCGAGATCGTTCCGGTGAAGCCGGTGTCCACGGACCCGTTGGCGCCGTCGGCCGTGACCGTGTAGCTGATCGAGGTGCCCGCCGTGGTGGTGTTCCTGCTCGTCGAGACGACGATTTTATCGGACGTGGTCCCGCCGCCGCCGGCGAGCGAGCCGACGACCAGGTTGACCATCGGAGTCCCCAGCCCGGTCACATAGTCGTAGCCCGGCCCGGCGCTGTATTGCGGGTTGCCGGTGCTGGTTCCGCTGGTGATGTCGTGAAAGTCGCCAGGGTTCTGATAGAGGAGGCTCATGACCTGCTGAGGACTGGATGCGTTGAGAGCCGAGAGGCCGGCCGAGGCTCGAGCCTGATCGGCGATCGCCAGGATCGAGGCCCATTGCGGAGCGCCCGCGCTGGTTCCATAGACCGCGACCCAGCCGAGGCTCTGGGTGCGTCGAGAACTGACCTGGTACGGATACGAATCGTAGACGGCATAAGTGCCCGTCGACGCGCCGTCGTAGGCGACGTCGGGCGTGGCTCGCATCGTCGAGCCGGTGGAAGCGCCGGCCTGGTACGCTGGCTGAGGCTCATAGGCGCTCGGACCGCCGGTGCTGCCGCTCCAGCCGGTCTCGCTCCCCCAGCCGCCGCTGCTGTTGAGCGCAAGCGCCGTGCCGCCGACGCTGAGGACGTTCGGCGAGGCCGCCGGCCATTCGGCCGGGGCGCCATTGTCGCCCGAGGCCACCACGTACGCGACGCCCGGCGTGCTGAAATGGCTGTCGTACGAGGTCTCGCCCGAGAACTCGCCGCCCCCCCAGCTCATCGAGACGACGTTCGCGTGCTGCGAGGCGTAGTCAACGGCCGTCAGCAGGTCGGAGTTGCTCGGGGAGTTCGCCTCCACCAGAAGAATCTTCGCCCCGGGCGCCATGGCATGCGCCCACTCGACATCAAGCGATTCCTCCATCTCCCAGCCGCCGGTCGAGTCGCCCGAGGGAAGCTTGCTGCCACCCGTCTGGTTGACCACGCCGACCGTGGTGGACGGCAGACCGAACTGAGCGTCGAACGCATTGAGGTCCGACTGAATGTTCGAGTCGTTATAAGCGTCGACGATCGCGATCGTCTCGCCACTACCATTGCCGCTAACCTGGGTGAACTGATACGCCTGCTGGATCTGCGCCGGCACGAAACTCCCCGAGGGAGGGCTCGTGTAGGTGACCAGCGGCGCCAGCCGATACGTTGGCTGGACCATCGGAAGCGTGCTGAGCAGCGTTCGGGTTTCGAGCGGCTCCACGCGAGACGCGGGATTCTGGAGGCGCTCGGAACGCGAACGGAGCGAACGGCGAACCGATTTCGAGCCCACGGGTGTCACTCCTTTGTGGCGCGATCAAAGTAGGATGTGCGCGAACGGCGAAACGGGTCGAGCGAACCGATCCATCGCCGGAGCGATCGGTCTCGGTCCGATCGGCATTCCTCGTCAGAAGGGATTTCGGAGGATTCCGGCGAAAAGTATATCCCCGCGCTGCCCGGTTTGACAGGACTTTCTCACAAATCCTTAATAAAACGAAAGCCTTGAGACGGCCCCAATGAAGGAGGTCAGGTTTTCCTGGCCGGCTCGCTCGAGCCTCTTTCTTGCCGGCGTGAGAAGACGGCCGCGACGGCAAGCGGGCCGACCCTGGGTTTTCGGGCCCGGTCGCGAGGCCATCCACGTGGATTCCGGCTCAACCGGGTCTTCCGAAGAATCCTCCGAATTGCGGTTCTCGAACGGGGGGATCTCGATTAGCATGCGCGCCGGATGCGCCTCGGCGCGCCGTGCGACGGATCGAACGGAACCATCGAGATCTAATAGATTTTGACCTTGAAAATCGGTAGGTGCATCGATCGGCTAGCGCGTCACACACGCATTAAAAACAATCGAAGATCGACCTATACTGAACAGATATTCTACAAATTCTGATCGTCAAAAACCATCAGAGCGGGGCGGCGTGGACATGATGTCGAACGACTCGCGGGAAGTGCCGGGGATCGGGATCGGAAACAAGGACGGCGACGAGCGATCGGAGGTTGCCGGAGCGACAACCCGTCGCGACGGCTCGCCGAGCGGCGGCGGGATCTCCGCCCGATGGGCCCGGATCGAGCGGCTCTGGTGGGTGGCGCTGGTCGTCACCATGGGGATCTTCTCAGCCCTCCCGATCGTGAACCTCGCCCTGGGACTCTCCACGAAGGATTACGGCCTCTGGTATCAGGTCGGGCTGGCGGAGGGGCAGGGGTTCGACGTCTACCCGAGGCCCGAGACCGGCCGGCTCTTTCCATTCATGTACCCGCCCTCGGCCGCGGCGATGCTCGGCGTGCTCGCCCGGCTTGGGCCGGTCGGGATGCTGGTCGCCCTGGTCGCGATCAACTCGGCCTCGTGGCTGGCCTGCATCGCGCTGTCCACTTACCTGGCCGCCGGGCCGGGAGGACGCCGACATCCGCTCGTCGTGATCGTTCCGACGCTCTCCGTGATCGTCCTGATCCACAATATTTACCTGCTCGGCCAGCCAAACCTGATGCTTCTGGCGATGGTCCTCGGGGCGTTTGCCTGTTTGCGGGTCAACCGGCCGGTCGCCTCGGGATTTTTGGTCGCGACGGCCGCGGCGGTCAAGGCGTTTCCGCTCCTGATCCTCGGGTACTTCGTCTATCGGCGGATGTGGCGGGCCTCGATCGCGACGGTTCTCTCGCTGGCCGCCTGGCTGCTGATCGCTCCGCTCCCCTTCCGGACACTGGCCCAGGCCGTCGACGACGTCTCGGTCTGGTCCCAGGGGATGCTCTTCACCTACGACAAGCACGGGATCGCCCAGCGCCCTCTGCGCTCGTACAGCTACAAGAACCAGTCGATCATGGCGGTGATGCACCGGATGCTCCGCGACGTTCCGGCCGACGGCGAGGCGATCCTTTCGGGCCGGTCGCACGCGGCGCCGGGGGCCGTTCGGCCGACGAAGGGACTCCCGCCGGTCGATCCCTCCACCGATCTGCTCACCTTTCTCAAGCCCCACCACCGAGGCGAAGGGGAGAATTCTCCGGCCGAGCCGGCGGCCCGGTGGGAAGAGGATATCCGGCGCGCCGAGCCGGCACTTCGGGCCTCCTGGCGAGTCAACCTCGTCTCGCTCGACTTCCGGTCCGTCACCCTCGTCACCCTGGCGACCATGGCCGCGCTCTCGCTCTTCGCCTGGGCAATGCTCCCGCCGCTCCGGCTTCGGACTCGCGAAACAGACGCCCTCGAATTCGCGATCGTCGCCCTGCTGACCGTCGTTTTCTCGCCGCTTTCGTTTAATTATGCGTACGTTTGGCTGATGTATCCGACAGCCCTGGCGCTGCATCGGATTCTGGGCGAGCCGGGCGCGGCGGATCGGCCGAGGAGTCGAGGGGCGATCGCCTGGATCTCGGCGGTGCTGACGATTCCGATGTTCGCGATCGTGGCGCCGAAGGGAGCGCAGGCGTGTGGGAACCTGTTTGTTCCGGCGATTCTGCTGGTGGTCGGGCTGGGCCTGATGCTCCGCCGCGAGTGGAAGCGATCGAGCGTGGGGACGACCTCGACGACGCCGGCGCCGCACCTGCGCCCGGCCTCGACGAGCGTGGGCGCCGAAGGGGCGCGGGGCTGACCTGGGATTTTGATGGCGAACCCGCGCCGGGTGATTCGCTGGCGGTCTGGGGGGCGCTGTCCGGGAGGCTCGTTCCCCAACCCTCTTGATCGCTGGGGGACCCGCGATGATCGATCGGTCCGGGCTCCGGGATGGCCCAGGGATCCGGCGTGATCGGTTCCGACCGGCGCGCTTCGGGTGGGCCATCGCGCGGGTTCTGATCGTCCTGGCGTGTCTCGCGACCCGAGCGGGCGCGGATTCGCCGCCCGAGGACGATCCGGGAGGGTCTTCCGCGCGGTCATCGACTCCCGAGTCGGGCCGCGAGCCGGCCGGTCTGGACGATCGAATCCGACGGCTGGAGGCCCTCGGCTCGACCGTTCTCGAACAGAATCGCCGCCTCGCCGAGGAGAATCGGCGACTCGCCGACGAAAACCGGGGGCTCGCGCGGCGGTTGCAGGAGATGAATCGGCGGCATGAGGAGCTGTCGAGCCGGCTCGATCGCCTCGCCGCGCCGGCACCGACTACGACTCCGGCTCCGGCTCCAGTGACAGTGCCGGCGCCCGTGCCCGTGCCTTCGCCGGCGCCTCCGCCCTTGCCGTCTCCGGCCGCGACCGACGGCGGGGCTTATGTGCCCGCTCCGCCGCCCGACCCACCGGGCGAGGATCGACCCGCCTCCGGCCCGATTTGGGCCGGATCCGAATTCCTGCTCGGCGGATATGACCGCGATAAAAGCCAGTTCATTCTGGCCCAGCCGCGCGACCCCGACCGGACGCCGTTCGCGCTCAACTTCGATCTGATCACCCAGGTGCGCTTCACCGGCTTCGCTCGCTCGACGCCGACCTGGACCGACAGCGCCGGCGTCGTCCTGCCGGTCCGGAATTACGACACGGTTCAGGTCAATCGAAACTGGTTCCAGTTCAGCGGCTATGCCCTCGACCCGCGGCTCCAGTTCATGGCCGTGGTCTTCAGCTCCTCGACGAACAACGCGACGCTCTTCCTCGGCTGGCTCGATTATCGGTTCAACCGGGCCTTCACGCTCTCGGCGGGATATTACAAGGTTCCCGGGAGTCGCGAATGGTACGACTCGTTCCGCTACACGATGGGCGCGGACCGGACCATGGCGACCACCTTTTTCCGGCCAGACATGAGCCCGGGGATCTGGGCCTCGGGCGAACCGGTGACCGGTCTGCATTACGTCGCGATGGCCGCCAATTCGTTCAACGGCCTGGTCCTGACGAATAACCGGGTCGGCAACAACATGGCCTTCGCCGGCAGTACGTGGTGGGAGCCGCTCGGCGCCTTTGGGCCTGGTCCCTCGGATATCGAGGAGCACGAGCGGCCCGTCGTTCGGATCGGATCGAGCCTGACGCTCGCCCGAGAGATCCTCGCGGGGGCCGCGGCCGTTCAGGCGAATCCCGAGAACACCATCTTCCGGCTCTCCGACGGCACTCCCCTGGCCGCCGCCGGCGCGCTGGCGCCTGGGGTCGATGTCTACAAGACCAGCGCGCAGCTCTGGGCCGTCGACGCGGCGTTCAAGTACCGAGGACTCAGCCTCTCGGGCGAGTATTACTTCCGATGGCTGAATGATTTCCGGTACACCGGCGGTCCGCTCCCGATCCGCGGTCTCTTCGATTCGGGCGCCTACGCCCAGGGATCCTATTTTCTCGTCCCGAAGCGACTGGAGCTTTACGCGCGACACTCCTTCGTGACCGGCCCATTCGGCGGCGGCGATGAGTGGAGCGGGGGGCTCAACTGGTACGTGCTGGCCCGGCGCAACTGGCGGATGACCTTCGACGTGACCCGGATCAATCACTCGCCGGCCGAAAACGAGCTCACCGGTTACCGTGCCGGAGAGAGCGGAACGCTCTTTCAGCTCCAGATGCTCACCGATTTCTGATCGAGTCAGGACCCCACCGCCGCCAGACCTCGCCGATCCTCCCGGCTTGCTCGCGACCCAACCGACGGTTATCGGCGATTGTGGCAGTCTGGCATTGCCTTTTTCCGGGGATCGGCCAAAATGCCGCCCACCTTCAGGCGAGGCATCCAGCGCGAGGGAACGCGGAGGATGACCGCCCGCGATCGGGAGATCGTGACGGTCGGGCACGAAAGGGCGGGACGGGCGGGATATCCATCCCGCGCCGGACGGACCCGTTAGGCCCGCCGTCGGCCGTCCCGAACGGGCGAGAGCGTGGCGAAGCAAGGAGGCTCAAGCCGATGGCGCGCTGGTTCGTTGATCGTCTGCCCCAGCGGGGGATCCCTTCAGTGAGCCTGAGGCGGCTGCTCCCGCAGGCCCAGTTCGTCGGCTGCGCCGACTGGGAAGTCTCCGGCTGCTCCGACGATCATCGTCGACTCGACCCGGGCCAGGTTTTCGTGGCGACCCGGAGCGCCCGACCGGGTTACGACGGACACGCCCACGTTCGCGAGGCCCTCGAACGAGGCGCCGCTGGCGTGGTGGTCGAGCGCCCCTGTCCCGACGCCGGTCGGCTCCAGGTCGTCGTCAACGACGCCGCCGCGGCCCACGCGAGGATCTGCCAGGCGCTCGCCGGTGATCCCTCGCGGCACCTGCTGGCGGCGGCCGTCACCGGGAGCTTCGGCCGGACCCTCGCCGCCGTGTTCGTTCGATCGATCTTCGAGGCGGCCGGGCATCGATCGGGGCTCGTCGGAGCGCTGGGCTTCTTCGACGGCGAGGGACCCCACGCGCTGGGCGCCGCGATCCGGCGTCCGGGCGGCGGTCCCGGCCGGACCCGGCTCGACCGGACGGATACCGCCTTCGCCCCCGACGCCGCGAGCCTCGCCGCGATGATGGCCGAGATGGTTGACCGCGGCTGCGAGGCGGCCGTTCTGGAAGCCTCGGCCGAGGCGATCGAGCACCGCGCCTTCGACGGGGTCGGGCTTCACGCGGCGCTCGTCACGGATGTCTCCGCGCCCTGGGGCTTCCCGGAAGAGGTCCGGCTCGAACGTCGACGCGCCAAGGCTCGACTGGTGCGCCAGGTGGTCCCGGGCGGAGTCGTGATCGTCAACGCCGACGACCCGAACGCCGAGATCCTCGGCGGGGTGAACCTCGACGCCGATCGGCTCTCCTACGCAATGGAGCCAGCCGCGCGGCCCGATCGCCCGGCCGATCTCACCGGCCGGATCGTCCGGCTCGACGCCGACGGAACGCGGATGATCGTTCGCGGGCTCGACCGCGAGATCACGGTGGACCTCCGACCCGTCGGCCCGAGGGCCGCCGCCTGCGCCCTGGCCGCCGCCGCGATGGCCAGGGCCATGGAGATCGACGCCGAGGCGATCGCCCTCGGCCTGGAACGCGTCGCACCCGTCGCCGGCCGACTCGAATCGATCAACGAAGGGCAGGACTTCGATGTTCGGGTCGACGCCGCCGAGACCCCCGAGGCCATCGCCGAGGCCCTCATCGCCGCGCGGGCCGTCGCCGCGGGACGCGTCCACTGTGTCGTCGGCGCCGAGGGAGGCAGCCACCCCGACCACCGTCGACGGATCGCCGAGGCCGTCGAGGCCTGCGCGGATCGGATTACTTTAACAAGTCACAATCCCCGATCCGAGGATCCCGACCAGATCCTCGATCAAATCCTGGCCGGGTTCCGACGGCCGGGGAAGGTGCGCCTGGAGCCCGATCGGCGCCGGGCGATCGAGGCGGTGCTCGCCGATGCCCGACCCGGCGACGCGGTCTTGATCGCGGGCAAGGGTCGGCACACGTACCAGATCCTCGCCGATCACGCCGTCCCGTTCGACGACGTCGCCATCGCCCGCGCCTGGCTCCGTCGCCACGCCCGACCGATCCGGCCCGTAACCCGATCGGCCTGAACAGGTTGAACTCCGGAATCGAGGATCGACGACGATCCCGCTCTCGATAATTTTTGTAAAGCAGCCTGAACGATCGGGCTTCGACCGCGAACAAAAGGGAAGCGGAGAGCGTCTTCTTACGATATCCGACCGGTCGATCGCCTGCGTGGGGCCACTCGCTCCGGGCTCGATCGACCTGGATTCCGGGACTGGGGCTCTCCCGCCGGACGTCCGGCGCCGTAGCGCCGGGGGACCTCGGCCAGGAAGGCCGTGCCACTCGACACGGAACGCGCGAGGACCGCACGATGACGACTGCACGACCCAGAACGCCAACGCCCACCCGCCGCCCTCTGTTCCCGCCCGCCCACGCCCACGCAACAAGCCGGCCGATCTCCGATCGCGAGGCGCACGGCGACCCGTCCGACCTGGCCGCCTCGCTCCGCGAGCTGGCCGCGCGATCGCACCGGGCCGTCCGGGCGCTGAAAGGTCCCGAGGTCGACGCCGCGCGTCGCGAACTCTCCGCGCTCCAGCCGAGGATTCTCGACCTTCGTCATCGGGTTGATTCCCGGACTCAGCCCGACCTGGCCTCGTACCTCGACGCCCTTCGCCGCGAGGTCGAATCGCGGCTGGGCTCCGCCCACTGAGAGATGCAAAGGTGAGGTGTTGAGGAGCAACCACGAAAAACACGAAGGGCACGAAAAGAGAGCGAATCCTCGGCGTGCGGACGAGCCTTGTCGGGCGGGCTCCGCCCACCGAGGAAAGCGATCCGAGGGCAGGATTCCCCCGCGATTCTGAAGAGTCGGGGGAGGAACCACGAAAAACACGAAATTCACGAAAAGACAACGGACGAACGATACGATTTCAGGGCTCGCCGACGCGGACCTTCGGGGCGCTGTTCTTCGACTTTGACCACCCAGGCCGTGGGCCTTCGCGTCGGAAAATCTGTGCGAAATGGGTTGTCGAACGTCGGCAGGAAAGCCTGATCGACTTCGGACGTCTCGTACACCCTTCCTCGACCTGGGCCTACATGGGCGGCGGCGGATACTCACGCTACCTGCCGCGATATTCGACTCGGCCCGTACCCTGACAACCCGCGGACGGACCCGGAGATCAGAACGGGAAATATGACGCCGGCGAAGAAGAAGCTCAAGTAGGTCAGGCTGGAAAGCCTGACCTACTTTCTTGCCGCCGTAATATGTAGGAGCCGGCTCCAGCCGGCGATCTTCAGGTTCGCTTAGGCTGCGTTCGGATCGGGAGCGGGAGCTCCCTCCTACAGGGGCAGATTCACATCTCGAAAGGGATTGCTCTTATGTAGGAGCCGGCTCCAGCCGGCGATCTTCGCGACACTCTGATCGATCGTCATGCGGATCGAGCCCCTGTCCGAGCCCACCCCAGCCGGCGATCTTCAGGTTCGCTTAGGCTGCGTTCGGATCGGGAGCGGGAGCTCCCTCCTACAGGGGCAGATTCATGCACGGCTCCTCGGGCCTCGGCTTACGATCCCCCCATGATACGCAACGGGGAACCGGAGGGCCATTTCACCCCTTGCCCGGCACCGCCGCCCGGGCCTCGTCGGCGTCGATCAACCCATCCTTGTCGCGGTCGAGCCGCTCGAAGGCGTCGCGAGGGCCCAGGAACTCCCGGCGCGAGATGTCGCCGTCCTGGTTCGCGTCCATCTTTTGGAACCAGTCCGGGGCCGACTTGTGCGTTTCGGATGTCGAAATCGCCGGCGCGTTCACGTTGGCATTCAGACCCGTCAGGCCGGGAAGTCCGCCACGGGCGATCGTCACCAGGAAGTGATAGGGGATCTCGTCGGGCGTCACCCGGCCGTCGGAATCGGCGTCCCAGGTTAACACCCGGTCGACCGTTCGCATCACCTCGCGCGCACTCAATCGACGGTCTCGGTCAGTGTCGAGGATGCCGAAGATGGCCCGCGCCTCGTCGTCAACGGTGGCCTGAAGCCGCCGCCTGGCCGCCGCGGCCTGGCGGTCGCCGAGGTCGAGCAGTTCGGGCAGAGTGATCTTGCCGTCGCCGTCGCGATCGAGGACCGAGCCAAGCCCGGCCAGCGGCGATCGGGCGGCGTCGAGGGTCTCGCGTTCCTTGCCTTCCAGAACACCATTCCTGTTCACATCGGCTGCCTTGAACCGGTTGGTCAGCACCCTGCGCACCTCGTCGGCGCCGGCCGATGGCGGTTCGATCCGGATGTCCAGGCGGATCGGCCCGACCGCCAGCTCGATGTCGCCATCGGCGAGCTGCCGGACGCGGGCGCCCTCGGCCAGCTTGCCGCCGCCCGACACCTGGATCGTCGATCGACCGGCCGCATCCGGCGAGATATCCACATCCAGCGAGAGGTCGATCGGTGCCTGTGCCAGGTAGGCACGCAGTTCGCGGGCGTCGAGGTCGCCGTCGTGGTTGGTGTCGGCCTTCTCGAACGCGGCTGTGCCGATGGAGAACTCCTCGGGCGAGAGTCGGTCATCCAGCCGGATCGGGCGGCCGTCGGGCGCCCGGTCGTACCTGCGGATCAGAGTGCGAGCCAGCCGGAGCGACGACTCGCCGGGCGATAGCTCGATCGCCGGAGGCAATGCCGCCTCGCGAGAGCGGCGGCCTCCCACCTGTTCCATCAGCTCCGAGGCCGCCGAGGCCCCCGGCGCCTCGATCTCGGTCGCCGCGATCATCTCGTCGTCGTCGAGGTCGAGCGGTCGAAGCGAGCCGGCGATCGTCGCCAGCTCCAGGCGCCTGAGCGCCTGGTCCTTGTCGCGGTCAAGCTGCTCGAAGAGCGCATCGGTTCGCCCCGAGGTCCGCCGGGGCCTCGATCCGAGCCGAAACGGACCGAGCGCGGGCTTCCACGCCTCGGCCAGCTCGTCGACCGTGATGAATCCGTCCTTGTCGGCGTCGGGCGGCGAGGTGGTGGGGCTCCTCGGAACGCCCGTCGCGAGCCGGACGATCGCCGCGAACGCCTTCTCGTCCAGCTCCTGTTTCGAGAGCTTGCCGTCGTGGTCGCGGTCGAGGCCGGCGTGGACCGATCGAACCGCGTCGAGCCAGGCGGCTTCGAGCGGATGCCCGCCCGACGTGATCCGGAGCCGCAGAAAAATCGGCCGGCGCTCGGCGAGGAAGACCAGCATTCGGACGGTCTCCTCGCCCTCGGCCGGAGCGCCCGAGAGGGCCAGCATCAGCCAGGCCGCGGCGGCGGTCATCCGAGAACTTCCTTGATGGGTTCGGCCTTGAGGTCCACAATCCGGATGGGCCGGCCGTCGGTGGCGAGGTTTTGCTTCATCGGGTCGATCCCCAGCCCCTTGACGATCGTGGCGAGCAGGTCCGGAACGCTCACCGGGCGATTCTTGATCTGCTCGCCGTCGACGCCCGTGTCGCCGATGGCCTGGCCGCCGCGAAGGCCGCCGCCAGCCAGCACGGTCGACCAGGCGTTCGGGAAGTGGTCACGGCCGGCGTTCTCGTTGATCTTCGGCGTCCGGCCGAACTCGCCCATCCAGACGATCAACGTCTGATCGAGCAGGCCGCGGGTGCGCAGGTCGGTCATCAGTGTCGACCATCCGGCGTCGAGCACCTCGCAGAGTTTCGCGACAGCGTCGAAGTTCTGGGCGTGGGTGTCCCAGCCGAGGCCGCCGTTGCTGTTGCCGTCGACCGATGAGAGCGTGACCTCGACAAACGGAACCCCGCGCTCGACGAGTCGGCGGGCGAGCAGGCACCCCTGGCCGAACGGGTTCCGGCCGTAGGCGTCCTGGAGTGCGGCGGGCTCGGTGTCGAGGTCAAACGCCTTCGCTGCCTCGGACCGCATCATCCGGACCGCACGCGAATAGGCGCTCCGGTGGCTGGAGGTCGGAACGCCAGGACGGCTCTCCACGAAGCCGCCGCCGAGTTCCCGCATCAGGCCGATTCGGTCGTCGGCGCGCGTCCGCCCGATCCCGCGCGGGATTTCCATGTCGTCGACCCGAAGCGAGGACGCTCCGCCGTCACCGGCCGTGGCTCCGGCGATCGTTCGCTCGCCGACGTTCAGCGACGCGCACTTCGGGCCGAGAAAGCCCGAGCTGAACGCGGCCGGATTGATCGAACGGACCGGGCCGATGCTTACAAAACCCGGCAGTTCGACCGAGTCGTCGTCGAGCTCGTTGGCGACCAGCGAGCCGAGGGTCGGGTATCGGACCGCCCCTTGCGGCAGATACCCGGTGCGGAGGTAGTACGTCGCCCGGCTATGGTCGCCTTCTTTTGTGTTCATCGATCGGATCAGGGCCAGGTCCTTCATCTGCTTCGCGAGCTTCGGCAGATGCGGACCCATCCGAATGCCCGGGACGGCCGTCTCGATCGCCTTGAACGGACCACTATTGGCGTGACCCGGTTTGGGATCGAACGTGTCGGTCTGGCTCGGTCCGCCCGACATCCAGAGCAAAATGCAAGACTTCCGCCGCCCCGGATGGCTCGCCGCGTCGGCTGCCAGGGCCTCGAACCACCCCGAGGACGAGGCCCCCAAAACCCCCATCGCACTCGCGACCGAGAGCCGCATGGCCTCGCGACGGGAGAGCCGACTGGCTCGGAACAGGTCTCGATTCATCGGGAGGTTCTCCTTTAGGGAGCGGTCCTTGGTTTTCTGTAGGAGCCGGCTCCAGCCGGCGATCCTGGCGTTTGCTTTTGGATTGTGGGGATCGGGGGCTGGAGCCCCTCCTACAGGGGTCGATGGTTTCGGCGGTCGTGGATGGTCTTTTGTCGTCCACCGATGAGAAGCTTCCGCCGGTGGGTGGAGCCCACCCTACAACCCGCTTTTTAGACCGGACCAGTTCCGATAACGGAAAACCGAAAAACTCAATGATTTAAAGGAAACTCGGGCCCATTCAGAATCGCCCAGAAAATATCGGCGAGGGCTTTGGAGCGGTCGTCGTTTGACTTCCTTCGCTCGACGTACTCGACCAGCTTTGCCATCTCGTCGGGTGTGGGGCGTCGGGTGAGGGTGGCGAGAAACAGCGTTTCGATCCGGCCCCTGGTGTCGAGGAACGGGGCGTCGACGATGGCGCCGAGGATCCGGCCCGTGGTCGGATTCGTGGCGGCCTCGATGTACGAGCCGTTCATCAGGGTGAGTGCCTGGACGATCGTGGTCTCGGCCTCGCTCGGCCGTTCCTGTCCGCCGCTGAACAGCTCCAGAAAGCGGGCACGGTCGCCCGGTTGTCCTGATCCTGTCGCCCGGGTCAGGCTGTCGAAGAGTTGCAACGGCGTGAGCCCTCGGACGGGCATTGTGGCGAACATCGGGCCTGTCGCGGAGGTATCGCGTCCGGCTCCGTTGCCCGCGCTGCTGAGGTGGTAGGCTCGGGTCGCGGTCAGGGTTCGGATCAGGAATTTGAGTCGATCGCCGTGGGCGCGAAACTGGTCGGAGACCTCGTCGAGCAGGGCCTTGAGTTCGGGATCGGTCTCGCCGTCGAGGTCGTCGACCGGTTCGATCAGTCCGGCGCCGAGGAACCGGGCCCAGACGCGGTTGACCAGCGCCCGGGCGAAATACGGATTCTCGGGCGAGGTGACCCACTCGGCGAGGATTTCGCGGGTACCGGCGCGGGGGCGCCACTCGGGTTTGGTCCCATCGAGGAGGGTCGCGGCGACGACCTTTTTCGTCCCGGGGATGGTCAGTTCACGGACGGGTGCTGGCCGCTCCCTGCGCATCATTCGGGTGGGATCGTTCCCCTCGCCGGGGACCTCGGCGAAGAAGGCGGCGAGGCTCCAGAATTGCTCGCGTTTCCATGAGGCGAACGGGTGGTTGTGGCACTGGGCACATTCGAGCCGGACGCCCAGAAAGACGCGTGCCGTGCCGGCGGCGAGGCTCTCGGGCTTCCGGCCCTTCGCCAGGTAGTAGGCAGCCGGCGAGGGCGAGGGAACCGCCCGGACGACGCCGTTGGCGATATCGAGGTCCGACTGGGGCGCGTCGAGCTTCGCGGTGAGGATCTCGCGGACGATTCGGTCGTATCCGGCGTCCTCGACGACCTTGCGGCGGAGCCATCCGGCGAAGGTGGAGGCGAACGGGCGGGCGTCGTCGTCGGTGTCGGCCTCGGGCAGGAGCATCCGCCGCCAGACCTCGGTGGCGTGCGACGTGTATGCCGGGCTGTCGAGCAATCGGTCGATCAGCGCGGCCCGCTTGCCAGGGGCCGGGTCGTCGAGGAAGTCGCGGGCCTCGGCGGCGGTCGGAATCTTGCCGACCAGATCAAGAGAGACGCGCCGGAGGAACTCGCCGTCATCGGAGATCGCCGCGGGCCGGATTCCGGCCTTCGCCCATCGGGCGGCGAGGACGGCATCAATCCGGGCGGCCAGGGCCCGGGCGTCTCGGGCCGATTCCACCGGATCGGTCTGGATCTCGGGCCGTCGGGCCTCGGTGCCGGTCGGCCCGCCAGCCCGGGCTGGTGTGGTCAGAGACGCGATCGCCAGGGCCAGCATCGCGACCATCCAGGACCCCGCGACTCGGACTCTCATCGGTGCGATCCTCCCGCTTCCGAGGGCGCCTCGTCGATCGATACTCCCCCTGACAATTGTGTATCCCCGGCGACCGGGCCCTGTCAACGACAAACTTCTGACATTTGTGGAATGCCCCAGTCGTCTGGGTTCGCAACTCGACGTTCCTATGATGCCGGTAGGCCGGAATCCGGTCCGGGCCGCGCCCTCTCGGGGGCTTCGCCCTCGACGGCTCCGGTATGCCGGGCCGACACGCGCAGGAGTTCGGCCGGTAGACAGAGCGAGGACCTGGAAGTCTTGTAGCTTAAGAGGATTCGTCTCGGTTGAGGCTGCTACTCCGGAGGTGAGCCATGATGGGCCCAACCCTTTTCCCCCGGCTCTCCTGGCCGCGGGAGCGGCTACGGGTCCGGTTGACCTGCCCTGGCCCGGCGCTGCGGCGCACTTGCTCGTCGCGGGTCTCGCCCAGAGTGCGGCGGTCGCGACCATGCCCGCAGCCCTGTTTGACTCGACGATCGGGGCTTCTTGCGTCCGACTTTTTTGGGTCGTTCTCTTCTCCTGTTAGGGAAGGGGGCGATCCGATCCGCTTATTTCCACGCGCCGAAGGCTGCGAACACGCTGGTCTTGTGCAGGATCTCGACCTCGCGGAAACCCGACTTGCGCAACAGGTCGAGTTGGTACATCAGCGGCTGGGGCGTGTCTTCCCGGGTGACGTAGGCGAAGACGGTGTCGCGATAGGCCTCGTCCTTCAGCCCGACGAGGTACTCGCCGTAGCGTCGCCACATCATTTCCTGGATCGCGGTCGAGGAGTGCTCGATCAGGTCGGAAATCCAGATCGAGCCGCTGGGCCGGAGCGCCTTGAAGCACTTCGCGAAGACCGCCTCCCATTCCGCGACGGTTCGAAGGTGGTGCAGCACCGCCGCGGCCACGATGATGTCGAAGCGGGCTTCGCCGAGGTCCAGGTCCCGGACGTCGCCCTGGAAGGTCTCTATGTGTCGTTTCGTTGCGGGCCGGAGGCGCTGCTCGGCACGTTCGAGCATCGGCCGACTCAGGTCGATCAGCGTGACGTTGAGGTCGGGGAGGCTTTGGAGGAGTTTGAGGCTGTAATTGCCCGCGCCGCAACCTACGTCGAGCAAGTCTGTCGCACTCGGACTCGTGGCGGCCGCGGCCTGGGAAATCAACTCGAGGACCAGCGGCGCGTCGATCGTGGCCGACTGACCGGTCTCCAGGTTGCTGAACCGCTCCACGTCGTTGTCGAATCGAGCCCGGATCTGCTCAACGGTCGATTTCATGTGAGTCTCGCGCGCCCCGAGTGTGTGAGAATGAGGTTGTGCCCGGATGAGACACGGCCGAGCCCGCCGAAGTTCGGTCACCGGATGATCCCGAGCAGCGCGGTTATCAGTCGCCCGGTCAAGACGGGCGAGATGCCGTCGAAAGAGTGGGATACCTGCTGCCCTATCCTGCTCCGGTGGGATCGACTGGCGACGCAAAGGGATCCCTAAGGCCCGCGGCGTTCCCGCGGGGTTCTCACCCTCAACCCGAGAACGATGCTGCCCAGTCCGTCGCGGCCGGCGCGTGGGCCTCGGGTGGCCTCGCCGGTCGTCGCGAGCGGGACGACTCCCTTGCCGTGGACGTCGCGATGGTGTACGTCTTTGAGAAGACGGGGTGGCGTGGATCGGATCAGAGGATGTATGGTCCTGCCATATAGCGACGGCAAGTCATCATGATGGCTACCGCGGCACAAGGGCGGGCTCCGGAAGGGGGCGCGGCATGGTGCGGATACCTCGGCGATTCCGGCGGCCGATTCCGGCGACGCTGGGCCTTTCGATCCTGTTGCTGGGGGCGATCTACGGGGGCATGGAGGTCTGGCCGAGGATCCAGACGTACCGGCGGCTCAACGAGCTGGACCGGATGCGGCGCGACCAGAGCCTGAGCTCCCGGGCGCGGGCCGAGGCCGCGCAGAGGATGGCCGAGTTCGGGGAGGAGGCCGCGGCTTACATGCCGGCCCTGACGCACGACACGGATCCCCGGGTCCGTGAGAAGGCGTACGCCTATCTGTCGAGCACCGAGCCGATCACCGATGAGGCGGTGGAGCTTTGCCTGGGCGGGCTCAGGGACGACGTCGAGCCTCGGGCTCGGGCGATGGCGGCGTGCGGCCTTGGTCCCACGGCGTTCCTCTCGCGGGCCGATCCATCCGGTCGAAGGCAACGCATCCTCAACTCGCTGAAAACGGCGGGCCACGACGGCTCCGCGATGGTCCGAAGCGCCGTTCTTCAGGCGATGATCAACGCCCAGGCGATCGAGTTCGACCCGGGTCCCTGGCTGAAGGACCCGGATTGGGCGGTCCGACTGGCGGCGGCCGAGGCCGTCTTCTGGCTCGACCCGAAGCATCGCGACCGGGTGGTCCCCACGCTCCGGGCGATGGTTGTGGAGGCGCACCCCGAAAGGCCCACCGAGGTCCTCCGGCCGATGAGCCTGCTCTATCGGATCGACCCGTCGATCTGTCGCGAACTGGTGCCGACGTTTGTCGGCTGGCTTGGCCACGATGACCCCGAGGTTCGTGTACGGGTGGCGATCTGGCTGGCGAACCTCGGGCCGCTCGCCCAGGGCGCCGTGCCCGCGCTCGGGGCGATGCTGGCCACCGGGCCCCCGGCCCAGCGCACGGGCGCGGCGATGGCCGTGATCTGCGTGGAACCCTCGCGATGCGCCCAGGCCGCCGAGGCCCTCGTGGCCGTCCTTGCCGACCCGATCATCGAGCCCCGCCAGCGCGCCGAGGCGATCCGGCCCCTGGCTCTCCTCTTCCACAATCACGAGGTCCCCGCCGGCCTCCGAGAGACCACACGCACGCAGGTCCGATCGATCCTCGACCAGCCCGGCCTTCACCCGTTGCTCGGCGACCGAATCCGGATTTTGCTCGCTCCACCATCCCCCTCTCGCCGCGGGCCAACCGCTCGATTGATCAGCACGCATTAACCGGGGATCACCGAGGAGGTTCCCTCTCAGAGTTTGTGAAAGAATCCGATGGAAGATTCCCTATTCAAGATTTCCTAAATGGAATCCCTCGGTACCCTGAGCTTTGATCCATCTGGAATCTGTCATCCAGCCGATCTTCCTCGGTGATTCGCCGCGACCGGGGGCCGTCCAGGCCCGAGGCTCAACGGGTTCTCTTCGAGGTCCGACCCGATCCGTGCGAGGCACCCACCCAGAAGACGCGGTCGCCGTTGGGATTCCGGAGAGCGTCGAGGAAGTCGGCGGGGTCGTCGGGGCCGACCAGGACCGCCCGGCCTCGGTTTGTCGGGATGTAGACCGCGAGGTTCGATCGGCCGATCGTCACCACCGCCTTCTGGCCGTCTTTCAGCCGGAACCATCCCGCGTGATACGAGGGGAGCCCGGCCCCGTAGAGCTTCAGCCCGGGACGCAGACCCGGTTCCTGGTCAAGGTCGACGATCCGGGCCAGGTCGAGCCGCCATTCGGTTCTCGGGATCGACTCCCGGAACAAGGCTCCGTCGATCCGGAGTCCGTCCGGCCCGACGTCGATCCGCGACCGGAATAGCGACGGATGCTGCGCCCTCGCCGGAACACCGGCCAGCGCGGCCATGGCCAGGACCATCGCGAAGAGACGGAAAAACTCCCGATTTCGGGACTTCGTATCGTGACGGATCACGGCGGGTGCTCCCTTTCGCGGGGGATCGTGAATGGAGACCGTCGATCGCCTCTGCACCTTCCGATGCCTCGTTCGGGCCGCTGGATCCATGCCAAAGCCGGCTCCAGCCGGCGATCTTCGCGGCACTCCTTTGCTCCGTCCGGGTCGGATACCGTGTAGGAGCCGGCTCCAGCCGGCGATCTTCGCGAGAGCTTGGGCTCCGTCCGGGTCGGGAGCTGGAGCTCCCTCCTACAGGGGTAGATTCACATGTCGAATGGGAAAAGACTTATGTAGGAGCCGGCTCCAGCCGGCGATCTTCGCGAGAGCTTGGGCTCCGTCCGGGTCGGGAGCTGGAGTTCCCTCCACAAGGACCATTGGATCGGTCGTGCGCCATCGGCGGACCGTTCGCCGGCTGAGCCATCCCGGCCATCACAAGCCGGAAAGGATCACCGTGCTCGTCCATGAGATCGGCTGGAGGGCGGTCCGATCCTCATCGAGATCCGGCTTCATCGACCAAATCCCCTCGGTCGGATTTCCGGCGCTTCCGATCGCGCGGACGACTCTCTTCTCTGGCCGGAGGGGACCGAGGGTCGGTTTGATTTCGATCGAGTCTGACCCGGTTGGTTCAGGGATGACGCGACGAGACCTGTTTGGCCTCGAGCCGATCGAGTTCCGCGATCGCGATCAGGTAGCCGGCTCGGGTGGAGTCGCCGTGCTCCTTGACCCAGACGAAGTGGCGCAGGGCCTCTTCGTCTCGGCCTTTTAAAAGCCGCTCGTATCCGAGGAAGCCGTGGGCCTCGGTGCGGTGGTCGTTGTTTTCGCCGGCCTTCGCCAGCAGGCCGGCCTCGCTGAGTTCGCCGCGGAGGTAGGAAATGACCGGATAGGGCCATTCCTCATGGTCGGCGTGCGCGGCGGCCTCGTCGAGAAACCATTTGGCCGAGGCGGGATCTCCGGCCTGAAGCGCTGAGAGTTGGCCGATGATCGCCGTGTAGACCGGGATCTCGCCGTCCCATGTGCCGACTTTTAGCCCCTCCCTTGCCGATTCCACCGCCAGGGCCCCCCGACGGTCGAGCAGCAGGGCGCGGGCCCGGTTGCGATAGGCCGAGACGAACTTCGGATCCAGCTCGATCGCCTGCTCGTAATCGTCGATCGCCCGGTCGTAGTCCTTGCGGGCGAGCCGGGCGTTTCCTCGGTTGCCGAAGGTCAGCGAGTTCTTCGGGTCGAGGCGAATGGCCTCGGTGTAATCGGCGATCGCCTTATCGTATTCCTTCAGAGCGTACAGGGCGAGGCCCCGGTTGTTGTAGGGACCGGGACGGTCGGGGGCCAGGCGGATGGCCTCGGTGTAATCGCCGATGGCCTTGTTGTAGTTCTTCCGGGCTCGCCAGACCTCGCCACGGTCGTTCCAGAGGTAGGCGGCCGTCGGATCGAGTCGGATCGCGTCGTTCAGGTCGTCGAGCGCCAGTTCGGGCTCGTTCCGCTCCTGATACCAGACAATCGCCCGCATGAAGAAGCCGTGAACGTCGTCGGGAAACTCGCGGATGTATCGCGTGAAAAAGACGATAGCCTCCTCGACCGGGACAACCTGCTCGGCCATCGCCCAGCCAGCGAGGCCGAGCCCCTCGGCCTCGAGCCAGAGCCAGGGCCCGTCCACCTTCTTCACACGGTAGGTCAGAATTTCATGCTTGCGGTCGACAATCCGGTCCTCAACCTTGAGCTGAAACTGTCGATATTTCTGGATCACCCGCTTGCCGATCCATTCCGGACCCGCCGCGGCTCCCGCAGCCGCTCCCGCTCCCTCGGCTGGTAGCGGTCGAGACCCCTCCTGCGACGCGGCCGGAGCCGCCGGCTCCTGCGCCTCGACGAATCCTGTCGTCGTCAGCAGAAGCCAGGCCAGCATCACACGCTCGACCACGGACCGAAAGGCGGCTAACGTCCAGACGCGGGACGTATCAGGCGCAATCATGACTGTTCGCTCTCTCGGCCGAAAACTCGGTTATCGCGACCAGAACCTCGTGATGATGATAGGGGTCTCAGGGGTTGGCAGGCAAGGCGAGCCGGGGGTCGCGACCGGCTCTCTTTTCGTGGTTTGTCCCTCTTACACTGACGTTAGGCCGAGCAATCGTTCAACGGCGAGGCCGATATCGGGCTCTCTCATCAGCGATTCGCCGACAAGGATGGCCGAGATCCCGGCCGATTGCAGGCGCTCGACGTCGGCCCGCGATCGGATGCCGCTCTCGCTCACCAGGACCACGTTCGCGGGGATCCGGTCGCGGAGGCGGAGGGTGTGGTCGATCTCGGTGACGAACGTCTTCAAATCGCGGTTGTTGATCCCGACCAGGTCGGCGCCCGAGGCCAGCACTCGTTCCAGGTTGTCCGGGTCGTGGAATTCGACCAGGGTCGACATCCCCAGCGCGGTCGATCGCTCGCGAAGGCTCACCAGCTCGGCGTCGGTGAGGATCTCGGCGATGAGAAGGATGGCGTCGGCACCGGCGAGGCGAGCCTCGACGATCTGGTATTCATCGATCATGAAATCCTTGCGCAGGAGCGGAATCGCCACCGACGCCCGGACCCGCGCCAGATAGGAGAGATGCCCCTGGAAATAGGGAGCGTCGGTGAGTATGCTCAAACAAGCGGCACCATGTTGCTGATAGGTACGAGCGATCGCGACCGGGTCGAAGTCGGCGCGGATCACCTTCGCCGAGGGGCTGGCCTTCTTCACCTCGGCGATGAGCTGGATCGAGCCGGGCCCGGCCAGGGCCGACCGGAAATCCCGGGTCGGCGGGGCCGAGGCCGCCTGAACTTCCAGCTCCTCCATCGGCATCCGACGACGAGCCGCCTCGACCTCACGACGCTTGGACGCGACGATCTCCTCCAGGATGGACCTCATCGACGTGCCTCGACTCCCTTCAACCCAACGGTTGTTCCCGAGCGATTCGACGCCTGCTGGCGCCGGATTATTCCCCGCCGTGCCGATCGCCACGACGGCCCGATGCATCAACTTTAACAACTCGGGCGGCCACGGCGGAGGGGGTGTCGATCAGGACGGTCCGGGAGACCAGGCATTCTTTGGCGATTGCACGGATTCGCACGCGGCTAACGAGTGCGAGGCGTCGACCTGGGATTCGTCGCATCCTTTCACTGGAAGATGGTTTGCGGTCTGGCAAGTATCGGTTATAGCTAAACATGCGGTCCGACTGATGTCCCTCGGGGCGTCGGGAGGGTCGTTGGGGATCCGGCGACGAGTGGCCGGGGATTGACCCGGATCGATCGTGGATGATTCCCGGACTGGGGGGCAACGGCGGACCGGCCGGCATGAAGACCGGCGCGGTGGTCAGGCGACACGGAGGAGGGGAGATTCGCGGATGCCCACAACTGCACGATGTCCCAACGTGGCCTGCGGGCACGTCTCCCGGCTGGTGGATGACCCGCTTGGCCGGATCTTCCGGTGTCCCCGATGTCGGACCCGGCTTCCGAGCGCGCCTTCGGCCTCGGCGGATGCGGGCTGGACCTCGGTCGCGCGGCCGGGGCTCCGATCGGCTGGGCGCCGGAACCGGGGCGCTGGGGCTCTCGCGTACGCCTGGGATCGAGGCGACCGCCCGGGCCAGGACCGGGGGCTCACCTTCGCCGACGACGAATCGGCCGAGTTCGCCGCCGGGTTCGGGTCGGGGTTGGGTTCCGGCTCGGGGTTGGGTCTGGGTTCGGGACTGGGCGAGGCCTCGGCGGCCGATTTCCGGAGCACCTACGGCTTCGGCTCCGATCGCTTCCTCGGTCCGGATGAGAGTGGCGAGGTGGTTATCGAGCCGATCTCGCACCAGGGGAGCCGGGTCTCGGCGTGGAGCACCGCCTCGCGATCGGCGGCCGTTTCGTCGCCGAGTCTGGCCGTCGGGTCGGGCGAGACGGGCCAGCTTGGGCGGTTCCGGCTCCTCGGCGAGCTGGGGCAGGGGCAATACGCGACGGTCTACCGCGCCTATGACGCGACGCTCGACCGCGAGGTCGCGTTGAAGGTTCCGCGTCCGGGCGTCTTGCGCACGGAGCGGGCGTTCGAGCGGTTCCTGGGCGAGGCCCGCGCCCAGGCGAGGCTTCGTCATCCCCGGATTGTCCCGGTTTACGAGGCCGGTTCGGCGGGCGACCGGCATTACCTCGCCATGGCCCTGATCGAGGGCCGCGGGCTCGACGAGCAACTTGGCGACGACGGACCCTTCGCGGCCGACCACGCCGCCCGGGTCGCCGCCGACCTGGCCGAGGCGCTGGCCTACGCCCACGACCTCGGGATCGTTCACCGCGACGTCAAGCCGGCGAACATCCGGGTCGATCACCGGGGCGATGTCCACCTCATGGATTTTGGGATCGCCTATCGCCCCGACTCGAACGAGCTGCCGTCGTCGCCGGGCTCGATCGTGGGAACACCGGCCTACATCGCACCCGAACTGGCCGAGGGGGGGCGCATGGACCCCTTGCCGGCCAGCGACCAGTACAGCCTGGGCGCCGTCTTTTACGAGCTGCTCTGCGGTCGCCCGCCGTTCGTCGGGCCGCCCTCGTACGTGCTCTATCACGCGATCCACCACGAACCAGTCTCTCCCCGAAAGCTCGACCGCCGGATTCCCCGGGCGCTGGCCTCGGTCTGCCTGAAGGCCCTGGACAAGTCTCCCGATCGACGATACCCCGACTGTCGAGCCCTCGCGGACGACCTCCGCCGTTGGATCCGCGGCGAGACCCCCCACGCCGCCCGACGCTCCTGGGGCCGCGCCGGTCGCTGATCGACCAGGCCCCCCGCGCCACGCTCCAAAGCCCATCCGGCGGCTCCCGCCATCCGAAACGGGATCCGTCCGGGACGCCGGGGAGTCGCCCATTTCGAGACGGGTTGGGGTCGGTTAAACTTCGCGAATGGCGTGGCCGGGCCCTCGGGCGTTGCATCCGACCTCGGGGCCGTCCGGCCGGGTCGCGTCCTTTCCCTCCTTCACGCTCCGAGGCCCCACCAATGACCGTCCGCACCCAGCACCGCCGCGATTTCCTCCGCGTCGCGGCGACCAGTCCCGCGCTGCTCCCGTTCCTCTACCCGTTCGGTCGTCCGGCCGCCGCGGCGCCCGTGGCGAAGAACGACCGGCCCCGTCTCGGCCTCATCGGCGCCGGCGGCCAGGGCTCGGGCGACGCCCGATCGGCCGCCCACCACGGCGACTTCCTCGCCGTTTGCGACGTCGACCGCCGTCACGCCGAGAACGCCAAGAACCACCGGGGCATCGGCAAGGGGAAGGCCGAGGTCTACGAGGATTACCGCAAGCTCCTCGACCGCAAGGACATCGACGCGGTCATCATCGGAACGCCCGACCACTGGCACACGAAGATCTGCATCGATGCCATGCGGGCCGGCAAGGACATCTACTGCGAGAAGCCGCTGACCCTCACGATCGACGAGGGGAAGGAACTCGGCCAGGTCGCCAAGGAGACCGGGCGCGTCGTGCAGGTCGGCACGCAGCAGCGGAGCGACCATAACCGCGTCTTCCTGCTGGCCGTCGCGATGATCCGCGCGGGACGGATCGGCAAGATCCGAAAAGTCACCGCGGCGATCGGCGGCGGACCCTCCGGCGGACCGTTCCCCGCGACCAACCCGCCCGCCGAGCTGAACTGGGAGATCTGGCTCGGCCAGGCCCCCAAGACCGCCTATCGAACCGATCGCTGCCACGGGAACTTCCGCTGGTGGTACGAGTATTCCGGCGGCAAGCTCACCGACTGGGGCGCGCACCACGTCGACATCGGCCAGTGGGCCATCGGCATGGAGCACTCCGGGCCGAAGACGATCGAGGTTAAAAAGCGCGTCCTGCCGGTCGACTTCAAGGGCGGCTATCCGACGGTCGACGACCGGTACAACACGGCGAACGCCTTCATCGTCCACGCGACCTTCCCCAACGGCGTCGTCCTGGAGATCCGCGACGACACCGAGAACGGCGTCCGGTTCCAGGGCGAGCACGGCCACATCTTCGTCACCCGAGATCGGATCGACCTCGACGGCGGCGCGGTGAATGCCCTGTACAGGGACCCGGTCTCCGAGTCGCTGCTGAAGGAGCTGCGCAAGGGGAAACCGGTCTCCGGCCACATGGAGAACTTCTTCGATTGCCTCGCGGATCGGTCGGTGCCGGTCTCCGACGTCTGGAGTCACCACCGGGCGCTCAGCACCTGCCACCTGGCGAACATCGCGCTTCGGCTCGACCGCAAGAAGCTCGAATGGGACGCCGAGAAGGAGCAGATCATCGGCGACTCGGAGGCCAACGCCTTCCTCAGCCGCCCGCAGCGGAAGGGATATGAGATCGGCTGAGTCGGTGCGATGAATCCAAGGGCTGTCGGGCCTCCCGATTCGTTGAGGAGCCCGACACCCTTCGCTACTCGCCCGCGGCCCGAAGTACCCGCTCTCGCAGAGCATCGCTCACCCGGAAGCCGGCGCGATCCTGAAGTTCGTCCAGGATCGGCCCATGCGCCCGAGGCCCAAAATCACCACCTCGTGATGGACGGCCTGAGGAATCTCGATCGTACCGTAGAGAGCTTGAAGCAGATCAAACCGCCCGATCGCGGCCAGGCTAACGAGCGGCGAGGCGTTGCTCACGACGATCATGAACGCCCCAGTTCATCGAGGGTCCGCAGATCCTGCTCGAAGTCTTCGACGTCGTAATGCAGGGGGATCTGACGGCTCGCCAGCAGGTGCCGGAACTCCAGGTAGCCCATGTCCGCTAGCTGGCTCGCCTGGCCGAGCGTCAGCTTCTCCTTCTCGAAGAGCATCACCGCGATCTCGGTCCTGAGCTCCCGCTCCGAGAGGCGGCTCGCCTGCAAAATGTCGTCGGGGATGAGCAAGGTCATCTCGGCGCGTCCTCCCGATGGCTGGGGATCTCCTCTTCAACTTACCGCAAGCCTCCGTCCGCAACGAGATCGGCCGGCCCGGGGAATGGAATCCGGGGCGTCGGCGACGTAGAATCAGCCTCCGGTCCTCTCGTCAACGGCCCGGAAAGGATCGCGGAGGATCGGGCTCGCTCCATGCCTTATGGGAACTCCTTCATTCGGACAACGTTAGGCAAATCGCGCGACCGGATGCGAGCGATGCCTGCGATTCAGCGGGTTCGGGAGTCGTATCATGAGGCGAGAGTTAGCATTGGCGGTACGGCAGGAGTTCTCCGCTCAACTCGCGAAGGAGTTGCCCCAGTTCCGTCCCCTCAAGGGGCAGAAGATCGGATCGCGCTGCTACCCCTACTCCTGGCAAGTTTCGCCGGACCTCACCTTCTTCGTTATGCTCCAGGTCTCGACCAAAGCGCTTGAGGAGTTCACCCTGGAGGTGGCGTTCAGCAGCGATGGGCGTTACCCGATCGAGATGTTTTCGCTCCTCCCATTCAACTTCGCCAATGTTGGCGTTCCTGCGCTCGCGTCACACCCGTCCTGGCGTCTCAACCTGGCCCATCTCTGGAGGCAGGGCGAGAAGTACATGGACTATTGGTGGGAGATTACTCCACACCCATCCCACCGAGAGTTAGCCCAACGACTGAAGGACCTCGTGTCACGGGGCTCCATGGATGAGATGCCGCTGGACGAGGCACTGCAACGAGTCGGACCGGCGGTTTCCGATGCGATCAGGAGACTCATCGAGAACGGCCTTCCCTTCCTGCGTGAAGTCGCATCCTGTCGCGGGATCAAACTTCTGACGGACTGAGCACTCGGGCCATCGGCCGGCCCGGGGAATGGAATCCGGGGCGTCGGCGACGTAGAATCAGCCTCCGGTCCTCTCGTCAACGGCCCGGAAAGGATCGCGGAGGATCGGGCTCGCTCCATGCCATACAACGACTTCTCCCTCGAGACGATCTCGACATCCCTCGGCGTGACCGTCGAGCCGGGGGAGCTGTTCCCGGCGATCGAGCCCGAGCCGGTCCCGGCCTGGCTCCGCGAGATGCTCGACCGAGGGATGCGCCAGGTCCTGCTCAGCGAGAAGGCCCGGAGCGAGTTCCTCGTCGTCCCGGTCCTGCTCGCCTGCGAGGAATTCGATCCCGGCCCGATCAGCATCTATTCCGGCCAGCGGCTCGACGTCGACCCGGGCCGCGGGCTGGTCGGCGAGTGCGACTTCATCCTGGCCGCGACCGTCCCCGTGCCGGCCCTCCGCGCCCCGTTGATGGTCGTCGTCGAGGCGAAGAAGAACGACGTCGAGGGGGGCATCTGGCAGTGCATCGCTCAAATGGTCGGCGCCCGCGTCTTCAACGAGCGCGCCGGCCGGCCCCCGGCGCCCGTCTTTGGGTGCGTGACCAACGGAGAAGCCTGGCAATTCCTCCGCCTCGACGGCGACCGCGCCGAGATCGATGTCCGCCGGTATTACATCGACAACGTCGGTGCCATCCTGGCCGTCTTCCGTCGGATCCTCGGCCGCGACGGGCCCGTGCCGGCCCGGGGAATGGAATCCGGGGCGGTGTCGACATAGAATAGCCTCATGGGCCCCACTCCGATTCCCATCGTTGACGACTCCGCTCCCGGCCGCGAGCCGGCCGAGGCGCCCGCGAAGCGCCCGGTTCTCTCGGCCAGCGCCGACGACTGGCGTGACTGGATGATCGAGCGCGGCCATCCGGCGTATCGGGCCCGGCAGGTTCTCGATGGCGTGATCCGCCGCCGGGCGACCGCGTTCGAGACGATCTCGGATCTGCCCAAATCCCTCCGCCGGCAGCTTGACGACGATTGGACCGTCTTCGGGACGCGCGCCGCCTTTCACGACGTCGCCCCCGACGGCACCGACAAGCTCCTCGTCGAATGCCGGGACGGCCGCCGGATCGAGTGCGTCCTGATGGCCGAGGAGACGCGCCGGACCGTTTGCATCAGCACCCAGGTCGGCTGCGCGATGGGGTGCGTCTTCTGCGCCAGCGGATTGAAGGGCGTCGAGCGCAATCTCGACTCCGACGAGATCATCGAGCAGGTGTTGCATCTGCGCAACCTTCTGCCGCCCGAGGAGACCGTCACGCACATCGTCGTGATGGGGATGGGCGAGAGCCTCGCGAACCTCGACAACCTGATCGTCGCGCTCGACCGGATCTGCTCGCCGATGGAGGGGCTCGGCATCAGCCAGCGCCGGGTGACGATCTCGACGGTTGGACTCCCCTCGCGAATCGTCCGGCTCGCCGGGATGGACCGACAGTATCACCTGGCGGTCTCGCTGCACGCACCCACCGAGGAACTTCGGAACGAGCTGGTGCCGGTGAACGAGTCGGTCGGGCTCTCGGCCGTGATGAAGGCCGCCGACACCTATTTTGAACAGACGGGTCGGCAGGTGACTTACGAATATGTGATGTTAAAAGGGATCAACGATCGCCCGACCGACGCCGCCGCGCTCGCGCGGCTGCTCTCGGGGCGCCGGTCGCACGTGAATTTGATTCCGTACAACCCGGTGCCTGGGCTGCCCTACGGCCGTCCGGAGCCGGAGGACGTGGGGCGGTTCGTCGCGACGCTCCGCGACCGAGGGATCAGCGTAACGGTTCGCAAGACCAAGGGACGGGCGATCGACGCCGCCTGCGGCCAGCTTCGGCGTCGGGTGCCGACCGCCGTCGGGTAGGATGGATGGCCAGCCGAACGACCGGGAGGACTCGCCGGTGAGTCGAGAGATCCAGGCCCTCGAACAGCAACTGGAGGCGCGCGACCCGGACGTCCGGCTGATGGTCCGGGTGCGTAACGACGACCCGGGCGCCTTCGAGGAGCTGGTCGAGCGGTATCAGAACCGGCTCGTCGGCATCCTTTTCCATCTGGTCGGCAGCAAGGACGAGGCCGAGGACCTCTGCCAGGAGGTCTTCCTGCGCATCTACAAGGCGCGCAAGGGATACCGGGCCCGGGCGAAGTTCGCGACCTGGTTGTTCACCATCGCGAACAACCTGGCGCTCAACTACCTGAGGCGCAAGGGACGCCATGCGAGCGTTCCTCTCTCCGTCGGCAGCGGCTCGCAGGCGATCTCCCCGATCGGCCGCGAGGGAACGCCGTCGGCCCAGATGCGCAAGGCCGAGCTCTCCGACGTGGTCCGCGACGCCCTGGCGACGCTCAACGAGGACCAGAAGATCGCCGTCCTCCTGAACAAGTTTGAAGATATGAGTTACGCCGAAATCGCCGAGGTGATGAACCGCTCGCCCGAGGCGATCAAGTCGCTCCTCGCCCGCGCCCGCAACCAGCTCCGCGAACAGTTGACTCCCTATTTGAGCGGTTCTTGAGTCCGTTTTGACCCGGAATCGCTGTCGGGGAGGGCGAAGGCCGCCACTCCCTTGGTGGCGATGGGTCGAAGGACAAACGATGATCCGATCGTGGGCGAGGGCAGGGGCGGTCGTGGGCTCGCTTCGATCGGCGTTCGAGGCGGTGATGTTTCCCTGGTCGTGCGTTCTCTGCGGAGTCGACGGAGCGCCGGGGGCCTTCTGTCCGGGCTGCCTGGATGCGCTCTGGGATCGGGCGGTGAAGGCCGGGGCGTCGGTCTGCCCGCGGTGCGCGCTGCCCGCGGGGCCGCATGCCAATTTCCGCCGAGGCTGCGGTGTCTGCCGGGGGCGCCCGCTGGGCTTCGACGCCGCGGTGGCACTCGGACCCTACGAGGGGACGCTCCGCGAGCTTTGCCTCCGGCTCAAACATCGGCGAAACGCCTGGCTCGCGCCGCCGCTCTGCGACCTCTGGGCCGGAACACGCCTCGACGCGATCGACCGAATGGCCCTCCCAACCGATGCCTGGGTCGTCCCGGTCCCGCTCCACTGGCGCAGGCACTACGGGCGCGGGTACAACCAGGCCGAGGCCCTGGCGCGCGAGCTGGCCCGTCGGCTCGACCGGTCGTTTCATGCCCCCCTGCGCCGGGTCATCCACGCGCCGAAGCTGGCGACCCTCTCGGCGCCCGCCCGCGCCCGGGTCCTTCGCGAGGCCTTCCGCGCCCGCGAATCCTCCGCGATCCGGGGCCGGACCGTCCTGCTGGTGGACGACGTCCTGACCACTGGCGCCACCTGCGGCGCCGCCGCCCGGGCCCTCAAGCGTGCCGGTGCGAAGAAGGTCGTCGTCGCCGTGATGGCCCGCACCGATCGAGCCTGGACCTGACCGGATCACCCATCCAGGCCAACCTCGTTCGTGAACCTGCCCCGCGCGCCCATTGGAACGAGTTCAGGAGTGCTAACCCCGGTGCCGGCTCCGGCGCCGACTTCCAGACCCTCCGGTTCGGGATTTGCCGACTCCTCGACGGGCGGATCCGCCGACTCGGCGCGCTGGGGCTGAGTCGGGTCGCCCATCGCCTCGGGCCAGATGTGAAATCCTCCCTTCGATGACGGTGGGATCTCCCAGATTCCCCAGATACCCTTTCCTTCATTGAATCCCTGGTAGGCGACGTCGTGCAGGCCAATATATCGCTTTGACCAGTGGCATTTGCCGTCGTCGAGATGGTACTTGCCCCGAATCCGGAACGCGCCGATGCGGTCGCGACCCTCGCCCGTCATCGTCCCCTGGCGAAAGCTCAGATGTAAATCCATTTTGTGCCGGCCAGGCCAGTGGTCCATCAGGAAGAACCCGGTCCAGGGGCCGGACGGAAATCGGGGATCCGTCTCCTCCAGGATCGGCTCGGGGGGGGTTGGTGGAGGACTCATCGGTCGATCAGGCCTCGCACTACGGGACGACAGGTTCGGCACGCGTCCGGCGGAATCGATCCGGCCGAGGGACCTGTCCCGAGTTTGGCCGGACCGCCTGGACGGTGTCAAGCGAACCCGCCACGCCAGATCCTCACGCTGATTCGATGGGAACCACGGAGGCACGGAGGTCTGAACCGAGAATTCCGCGGCCCTGTCGTCTGGGAATGGCGTCGATTGTGCGACCGCCAGGCCGGGCATCCACCAGTTTCCCGGCGATTCGTTCAAGCTTCCCGGGATTTTCGTCGGCGATACACCACGACAACATCGGCCGGCGGTAACATGGCGACGCAATCGAGGGGCGGTCTGATCCACCCATCCGGTGTAGGCGTGCGATCCGGCCACAAGGGGAGAACAACCGCATTCTCGTGCCTGCGATCGATACGAGAGATATGGCCATGTCCGATCCTGTATTTTGTAGGAGCCGGCTCCAGCCGGCGATCTTCGCGACTTCGTCCGGGTCGGGAGCTGGAGCCCCGAAAAAGGACAAGCATTCGAAGAAATTATTGAAAAATTTCACGTTTTGATCCACCTTCTCTCTCTCATCTCCCTGGGCCACCCGCGGCCGGTCTGACCCTCCGCCCGGCGATGGCTACCAAAGACCCTCCGGCGTCCGGGGCTCGCCCCCCGACACGCCGGAGGGCATCTCGTTTCCACCCTGGTGAGGGTCGCGCACGATGAATCGCCGGCCCTCAAAAGAAGCGATCTCCGGCGCGCCAGGCAGCGCCTCGGATTGGCGGGGCCAATCGCCCGGTTTATACTCAACGGTGGCGACTGTCTTAGGTAGTGGCGGATGCCTTACTTACAGGCTCTCGACGAGGCGTGTCGATGCCCGCGCGCGATCTCGTCCTGTCTGTCGAAGGGCTCCGTCGGATCGTCTTCGACCCCGAAACAGAGACCATCCCTTGATGGATACCCGAGCATCCGATCGCCCGATGATCGAGCGGCTCCTGACCGAATACGCCCGCATCTCCCATGCCCAGGGCGATCTCCGGCTCCGGATGGCCCTCGCCTTCCGCTCGCCGGAAATGCGCCGGCGGACCAGATTCGCCGCGGGTTGATGTCCCCGGCACGCCCGGCGCGGGGGAGGCCCGGCCGGAGATCGACCACGACCAGGTGAGACGAAGGAATGCCTTTCCAAAACAGGATACGACGTTGGATTTCCCAGATGCCGACCTGGGCGGTGCTCGTCACGATCGTTCTGATCGGGCTGGCCGTGATGGGCCTGCTCGGGGCGACGATCGTCTTGATGTTCGTTCAGGTCCTGCGATCGCCGGGAGGGCTTCAAACCACGCTCGTCCTCGTGGGGGGCGCCCTCATCGTGCTGGTGCTTGCGTATCCGTCGGTTTATCTGCTCGCCCTTCTGATGATCACCACCGACGAATGGATCGACGATCCCTGCCCGTCGTGCCGTCGGAAGGAGCTGGAGTGGACCAGCGAGCGGTTCAAGGACGGAAAACCGGCTCCCTTTCGCTATTTGAGGTGCCGCTTTTGCGGAGCGAAATACCGGCGTCCCAATGGCGGCGATCACGGGCCCTCGGAGCTGGAGCCGGTGGAATCGTCGGGCCTCGCCGCGAACGGTTCGGCCAATCGGGTCTATCCCGAGGCCCCCACCTCCAACGGAGTCTCGACCGCCTAGGCCGGAGCTAACGGCACCGGGGGTTTGTTGTCTGTGTTTTCGTTCCGGGTTCCCTTTCACATCGATCGGAGGACGATCATGGGACAATCACGATCGCGAGGCCGGATGCTGGCAGGGGCGTGGATCGGGGCGATCGTCGCGGTTGCGGCGATGGGCCTGCCGACGACCGGCTCGGCCTCGCCGCAGGTGGCGAAGGCGGGCAAGGCCCAGGCGAGCCGGACACTGAAGTTCGAGACCTATCAGGACGCTCGCAAGGAACATCGCTGGCGGCTCAAATCCAGCAACGGCCAGATCATCGCCACGTCTGGACAGGGTTACAAGGATAGTCGCGACTGCCGGGCCGCGATCGATCGGATCAAGAAGGACGCCGCCGCGAAGCTGACATTCGAGACCTATCAGGACGCGAAACAGCAGTACCGGTGGCGGCTGAAGTCGACCAACGGGCAGATCATCGCCACGGCGGGGCAGGGATATAAGGACAAGCGCGACTGCGCCAGCGCGATCGAGACGATCAAGAAGGGGGCCGAATCGGCGAGGGTCGAGGAAGCCTCGGAGTGAGGCGATTCCGCCTCCGTCGGGAGTGTGATCGATCGGAGCGGTCGACGATCGGGATTTTCGAAGAGCACTGGACGATCGCGGGCAACACGCGTATAGTATCCCTTCCGTTCGGACCGAGCGACGACGACACCAACCGGCGGAGAGGAACACCCAGGGATGGCCGCATCGGACATCGTGATCCGGGGCGCGCGCGAGCACAATCTACGTGACATCTCGCTGACGCTGCCTCGCGGCAAGCTGATCTGCCTGACCGGCGTTTCGGGCTCGGGGAAGAGTTCGCTCGCCTTCGACACCCTGTATGCCGAGGGGCAGCGGCGGTACGTCGAGAGTCTCTCCAGCTACGCCCGGCAGTTCCTCGGACAGATGCCGAAGCCGGAGGTGGACCGGATCGACGGACTGAGCCCCTCGATCTCGATCCAGCAGAAGACCGGCGGGCGCAACCCTCGGTCCACGGTCGGCACGATCACGGAGATCAACGACTATCTCCGCGTCCTCTTCGCCCGGGTCGGGCTGGGCCACTGCCCGAACTGCGGAGAGCCCGTCGCCGCCCAGACCCGCGAGCAGATCGTCGCCCGGATTCTGGACGACCTTCCCGAGGACGCGGGGTTCCTGATCCTTGCCCCGGTCGTCCGAGGCCAGAAGGGAGAGTACAAGGACCTCTTCGCCGAACTCTCGCGAGCCGGGTATCTCCGGGCGCGGGTCAACGGGCAGGTGGTCAACCTCTCCGATCACCTGGCGCTCGACCGGCAGATCAAGCACAATATCGAGGTGGTGATTGATCGGCTAAAAATGGCAAACAGCCAGGCTCTGCGCGGCCGGGTGGCCGAGGCCGTCGAGCAGGCGCTCAGGCTTGGCGAGGGGACGGTGATCGTCGCCCGGGATGATCGGCCGGATTTGCTCCTCTCGTCTCGGTACGCGTGTCCCGGATGCGGGATTGGCTTTGATCCGCCGAGTCCGCAGCTTTTCAGCTTCAACAGTCCGCAGGGGATGTGTCCGGCCTGCGACGGGCTTGGCATCCGCCACGACTTCGACCCGGATTTGCTTGTGCCCGACCCCTCGAAATCGGTCTGGGAGGGCGCCATCGCGCCGCTCGGGCCGGTGAAGGAGCTGGGAAAGTGGCGCCGGCACCTGTTTGAGGGGGTCGCGTCCAACCTGGAATCCGACCCCGACGGTCCGCCGAAGGGGAAGATGCTCAAGGGCAAATGGCGCGACCTCGATGAGAAGTGGCGGCGGGCCTGGTTGTACGGGACCGGCGACCGGGTGATCGTCCAGCGCTGGCGAGGGCGCGGCAAGGTCTGGTCGCACGCCGAGAAGTGGTCTGGTGTCGCGAACGAGCTTGTCGAGAAGTACAAGGGCGCCTCGGGCGGGCCGATCAAGGCGCAACTGGAACCGTTCATGCGGAGCGTGACCTGTCCCGACTGCCGGGGGGCGCGGCTGAATCCGAGGGCTCGCGCCGTCACGGTCGGCGGCAAAAGCCTGGTGGACCTTGGCTCCCTGCCGATCGGCGATGTCGCCCGCTTCTTCGAGGGCCTCGCCGAGGGGAACGCCACCGGCGAGGCCCCGAGCCCGCTGGACCCTGTCTCGCGGACGATCGCCGAGGAGCTGCTCAAGGAGATCCGGGCCCGGTTGACCTTCCTGATCGACGTCGGGCTGCATTATCTGACCCTCGACCGCGCCGCGCCGACGCTCTCCGGCGGCGAGGCGCAGCGGATCCGGCTGGCGAGCCAGGTGGGCGCCGGGCTCGTCGGCGTGCTGTATATCCTGGACGAGCCCTCGATCGGCCTGCACCCGCGCGACAACGACCGCCTCCTGCTGACCCTCCGCCGGCTCGCCCGGCTCGGCAACACGGTGGTCGTCGTCGAGCACGATGAGGACACGATGCGGGCCGCCGATCACCTGGTCGACTTCGGCCCGGGTCCGGGCGTGAAGGGGGGCGAGGTCGTCGCCGAGGGAACGCTCGACGACCTGGCGCGAGCCGAGCCGAGCCTCACCGGCGCCTATCTGTCCGGGCGGAAAACCATCCCGATTCCCGAGACCCGCAGGCAGCCCGACGGCCGATCGATCATCA
Source organism: Planctomycetales bacterium (assembly GCA_027449865.1). Lineage (GTDB taxonomy): Bacteria > Planctomycetota > Planctomycetia > Isosphaerales > Isosphaeraceae > JAKAUH01. Next base: position 14,655 of record DAIDKV010000154.1, on the reverse strand, counting down.
TCCGGGGCGCCCGGCAGAACAACCTCAAGAATATCGATGTCACGTTCCCACTGGGGACGTTCATCTGCGTGACGGGTGTCTCGGGCTCGGGCAAGAGCTCGCTCGTCGGCGACATCCTTCGCGAGGCCCTGGCGCGCGACCTCAACGGCGCGCTCACCTCGCCCGGCGAGCACGACGGGATCGAGGGCCTCGACCAGCTCGACAAGGTGATCGATATCGACCAGTCGCCGATCGGCCGGACGCCCCGGTCGAATCCCTCGACCTATACCAAGATCTTCGATCATATTCGGAATTTGTATGTTCAGCTTCCCGAGGCGAAGGCGCGGGGCTACGCGCCCGGCCGGTTCAGCTTCAACGTTCCCGGCGGCCGATGCGAGGCCTGCGAGGGGAACGGCTCGAACAAGCTGGAAATGGACTTCCTGGCCGATGTCTGGGTGACGTGCCCGGTCTGCGGCGGGAAGCGGTTCGGCCGCGAGACGCTGCACGTTCGGTTCAAGGGAAAGAGCATCAGCGACGTTCTCGACATGGACGTTCAGGAGGCGCTGGACCACTTCGCGAACCTGCCGAAAGTGTCCGGGATGCTCCGGACGCTTCACGATGTCGGGCTTGATTACCTGAAGCTCGGCCAGCCCTCGCCGACGCTCTCCGGCGGCGAGGCGCAGCGGATCAAGCTGGCCCGAGAGCTGGTCAAACGGGGGACCGGCAAGACGCTTTACATCCTCGACGAGCCGACGACCGGCCTGCACTTTGACGACGTTCGGAAGCTGCTCGAGGTCCTGCACGGGTTCACCTCGCAGGGGAACACGGTCGTCGTGATCGAGCACAATCTCGACGTGATCAAGACGGCCGACTGGATCATCGACATGGGCCCCGACGGAGGCGCCGGCGGCGGCCGGGTGATCGCCGAGGGACCGCCCGAGGTCATCGCCGGGGTCGAGGCGAGCCACACCGGCCAGGCCCTTCGCAAGCTCTTCGACCGTGTCCGCGAGGAGAAGTCGAAGCGCCGGAAAAAAGTGGCGGCGAAGAAGGCTCCGAAGAAAAGCGGCTCGTCCGAGGCCGGGCTCACGACGATCGAGATCCGGGGCGCCGCTCAGCACAACCTGAAGGGGATCGACGTCGACATCCCCCGCGACCGGATGACGGTTTGCTCGGGCCCGAGCGGGTCGGGCAAGAGTTCGCTCGCGATCGACACGCTGTATGCCGAGGGGCAGCGGCGGTACGTCGAGAGTCTCTCCAGCTACGCCCGGCAGTTCCTCGCCCCGTTGCAGAAGCCGAAGGTCGAGCGGATCACGGGCCTCTCGCCGGCGATCAGCATCGAGCAGAAGACGACCAGCAAGAGCCCTCGATCCACGGTCGGCACCGTCACCGAGATCCACGATTATCTGCGCATTTTGTTCGCCAGATTGGGTCAGCCGCATTGCCCGAAGTGCAACGTCCCGATCGGGACGCAGACGGCCGACGAGATCGTCGAGAAGGTGCTGCACCTGCCCGAGGGGTCGAAGGTCTACGTGATGGCGCCCGTCGATCGGCGCGACGGGGAAACGTATGAAAGTCTCTGGGATGATTTAAGAGCCTCGGGGTTCGCGAGGGTCCGGGTCGACGGGAAGTCGGTCGACCTGGACAAACCGCCGAAGCTGACGCACCGCCGGAAGCATCGGGTCGAGGTGGTCGTCGATCGGGCGGTGGTCCGGCGTTCCACGCGGTCGCGACTGGCCGACTCGATCGAGTCGGCGCTCGACCTGGGCAAGGGGGTGGTCCACGTCGCGAGGGTTGGCGACGAGGCCGACGAGGCGAGCTGGCCGGTCGACCGATACAGCCAGCACCGGGTCTGCGACGGTTGCGGGCGAAGCTTCGAGGAGATGGAGCCGCACCACTTCTCGTTCAACAGCCCGCTGGGCTGGTGCCCGATCTGCCAGGGGCTCGGCGTGCAGCACGGAGCCAACCCGGCGGTCCTGGTCCCCGATGGCCGGCTCAGCCTCCGCGATGGAGCGGTCGCCGTCTGGCCCGATTTCGCCTCGAACCCCGACTTCGCCCGGATGATCGCCGCGATCGCGATCGCCGAGGGATTCGACATCTCGGTCCCGTTCGACGACCTCGACGGCCGGGCCCGCCGGATCATTCTCCACGGCGCCGGCGAGACCTGGTATCACGTTTCCGGACTCGGTCCCTCGTTCTCGTTCCAGTACAAGGGGCTGTTTCCGGCGATCGAGGAAGCAGGCCGTGTTTCGTTCATCTATCGATATAAATTGCAGGGGATGGTCGACGATGTCCCGTGCGCCGGCTGCATGGGAGCCCGGCTGAGGGACGACGCGGCGGCGGTCCGGTTTCAGGGCTTCACGCTCGACCAGATCAGCCGGTGGCCGCTCGACCGGGCCCTGGCGTTCTTCCGGGATCTCCCGCTCGGCGAGGACGAGCGGCACATCGCCGGCGACCTGGTGCGCGAGGTCCGCGACCGGCTGACGTTCCTGGTGAACGTCGGCCTCGATTACCTGACGCTCGCGCGCGGGACGCCGACGCTCTCCGGCGGCGAGAGCCAGCGAATCCGCCTGGCGAGCCAGATCGGGAGCGGGCTGACGGGCGTGGTCTACGTCCTCGACGAGCCGACGATCGGCCTGCACCCGCGCGACAACGGCCGGCTCCTGGCCGCCCTTCGGCACCTGCGCGACCTGGGGAACACGCTCGTCCTGGTCGAGCACGACCGCGAGGTGATCGAGGCGGCCGACCACCTCGTCGACTTCGGCCCCGGCTCGGGCGAGGGAGGAGGTCGGATCACCGCGGCCGGCCCGCCCGAGAAGGTGGGCGCCTCGGCCGACTCGCTGACCGGCCAGTACCTCTCGGGCAAGGCCGCCATCCCGGTCCCGACCAACCGGCGCCCGGCCTCGGCGGAGTCGGGAGTTCCGGCGATCGTCGTGAAAGGAGCGCACCAGCACAACCTCCGCAACATCGACATCCGCTTCCCGATCGGCGTCCTGACCGCCGTGACGGGCGTCTCGGGCTCGGGCAAAAGCTCACTCGTCGAGGACATCCTCTGGAAGGCCGCCGCGCGGGCCAAGCACCGGGCCCAGCTCACCCCGGGCGCTCACGAGTCGATCGAGGGACTTGGCTACATCGACAAGGTGATCAGCGTCGATCAATCGCCGCTCGGAAGCACTCCGACCTCAACCCCAGCGACGTACTCCGGCGCCTTCGACCTGATCCGCGAACTCTTCGCGAAGATCCCCGAGGCGAGGATGCGCGGCTATACCTCGCGACGCTTCAGCTTCAACCAGGCCGGCGGCCGGTGCGAGGCCTGCGAGGGCGCCGGTCAGAAAAAAATCGAGATGCATTTCCTGCCCGATGTCTGGATCACCTGCGACGCCTGCGACGGTGCCCGGTACACGCCCGAAACGCTCGCGGTGAAGTTCCACGGCCAGTCGATCGCCGATGTGCTGAGGATGTCGGTCGACGCGGCGCTCGAACTTTTCGCGAGCGTTCCGAAGATCCGCCGAATCTTGCAGACGCTTTCCGACGTGGGTCTTGGGTATGTCTCGCTCGGCCAGTCAGCGGCGACGCTCTCCGGCGGCGAGGCGCAGCGAGTGAAGCTCGCGGCCGAGCTCGCCCGTCCCGACACCGGCCAAACGCTCTTCATCCTCGACGAGCCGACCACCGGCCTGCACTTCGACGACGTCCGAAAGCTCCTGACCGTTTTGCACCGCCTGGCCGACCTGGGAAACACGGTGGTTGTGATCGAGCACAATCTCGACGTGATCAAGACGGCCGACTGGATCATCGAACTCGGTCCCGAGGCCGGCCAGGGCGGCGGCGACCTGGTTGGCGAGGGGCCGCCCGAGGCGATTGTCGCCCTGGGCCGGGGCCACACGTCTCGGTTTCTGAAGCCGGTACTCGAAGCCGGCCCGATGGCCGAGCGCCCTCGCTTCGACCCGAAGGCCGCGAAGCAGGCGGATCGCTCGTCCCAGCAGCGATCGACCGGGCCCGCCGACAACCGACCCATCGACAAATCGCCCTGGGAAGTGGACGGCCGAAAGTGGCATACCCGCGACCGGATCGCGGCGAACGGGAAGCCGCCGCGGTGGGACGGCCAGATCCTGGAAAAGATCGTCGACCGGATCGAGGAGCTGGGAAAGGAGCAATTCGCACCGACCGAATGGACGCAGCGCGGGGTGGTTCGGATCAATCCCGGGGATGGATCGATGATCCGCTTCCCGTTCTTCCACGCGACGACGTCGGCGGAGTGGGTGGTCACCCTCCGGTTCTTCGTCCCAAGGACGACCTTCCGCACCGGCGCGGTGGAAAAGCTGCTGGCGTTGCGACCTTTTCACGAGGTCGACCCGCCGGTGCTGAGCGACCTGCCGAGGATCCGAATTGGCGACCTCGGGCCGTTCCACGAGGTCGCGATCGTCGGCCACGCGCTGGCCGACTTCGAGACCGAGGGCTTCCGGACGTTCCTCGATAAGGCGGTGAAGGCGTTCCTGGCCTATGGCAAGCCGGCCGGGCTGAAGCGGGCGAGCGAGTTGACGGGGTGAGGATGGGTAGGGATCTGGCCAGCGGGTCAATTCTGGTGAGATTTCGAAGCGAGCGAGATGGAGCGTGTCGTTCACGACGGAGGTAGTGTCTCGCCCGCCAATCGCATCGCGGTTTCCACGACAGAATCCGAGAGCCAGTAACCCTGGCGGCGGATCAACTCAAGAATGGGACCGACCGACGGGATATGGCCCTCCTGCCGCGCCTTCAGCAGGACGCCGATGGCCCCTGTCGTTGGGATTCCGAGGAGTGCGGCGGCCTTGCGGCCGGCGCGGTCGTCGATCAAGAGCAGTCCGCCCTCCTCCAGGGCCAGGCCGATCGCCTGCTGCTCCCCCGCGCCGAGGCCGGAGATCAGTCGCTCGGCCTCCGGCGGGACTGCGGGATCCGGAGTGACGCGTAGGAATTCCGAGAGGCCGTCGTCGATGCGACCGGCCTCGGGTCCGACCTTCGCGAGCAACTCCCGGTGGACGGCTGGCGGGATCACGACCTCGCCGAAAAGGAATCGGAGCAGCCGGAGATGATCCGCCTTCGCCAGTGCGACGATCGGGCCGGTGTTGCTGACAGTGGTCACGGGCCGGCGCCCTCGCCGATGGCCCGGAGGTCGGCCAGAAGCTCGCCCTCGACCTCTTCATCCGGGTAATTGAAGATGGAGATGCGATAGCGCCCGCAGGCCTCAAAGAATTCGCCGCGGGAGAGCCCCGCGAGTTCCGCGGCCTTGGCCGAGGAGAGCTTGCCCAGCTCGAACAGCTTCAGCGCCGCCATCAATTGGAGGTGCGCTGGGAGCTCCTCGGGCGTGAGGCGGATCGCCTGGGCAAGGTCATCGGGATAGGTAACGATCCATTCGCTCATCATGGGCCCTCGACGGTCCCAGCCCGACCGCATCTCCGGCCGTGCGGGATCATCCCGATTGTAGCACGAGATCTGCCCGTCGGGACCGCCCGAATCCCTGGGCCACGTGTTCTCGAACGTACCGAGGCTCCAGATCATCGACGCGGACGCCTTCCGTGATTTTCAGTGAGTCGAGATCTTCGGGCAAAGTCCTCGGCAACCCGTCCGGCGTCCCGGATCTCTCACTCCGAGTCCTCGGCGATTACCCGTCCGACTGCGACCGCGCCAGCAGCGGCTCGGCGCCGCGGTCGCGCAGGATCTTTGCGGCGCGTTGGCCCAGGGCCTCGGGGGCGTCGCGAGGTCCGGCGACCGAGGCGGCCACGCGATCGCGGCCGTCGGGGTCGAGCACCACCGCGTCGATCGCCAGCCAGTCGCCCGAGGTGCCCGACTCGTCGCGGTCGACGTCGCGGGCCCAGGCCGCCATCGGGATGATGCAGCCTCCTTCCAGCTCCGCGAGCGCGGCGCGCTCGGCGAGGACGGCTCGATGCGTCGCCGGATCATCGAGCGCCGAGAGCAGGCCGCGCACGTGATCGTCGTCGCTCCGGCACTCGATCCCGAGCGCCCCCTGTCCGACCGCCGGTAAAAACCGGGGCGGTTCGAGGCGGTCGGTGACGTGCCGGTCCAGCCCCAGTCGGTGCAGACCGGCCCAGGCCAGGACCACCGCATCGAGCCGGCCGTCGAGCGCCTGGTTCAGCCGCGTCTCGACGTTCCCCCGGAGCGCGACCACCTCCAGGTCGGGCCGTCGGTGCAGGAGCTGCGCCCGACGCCTCGGCGAGCTGGTCCCGACACGCGCCCCAGGCGGCAGGGCATCGAGGGTTTGATGCACGGGCGCGATCAGGGCGTCGGCAACGTCCTCGCGCGGTGGGACGGCAGCGAGGATCAGGCCGTCGGGGCCCTGGGTGGGAAGATCCTTCAAGCTATGCACGGCGACATCCACCGCGCCCTCAAGGACGGCCCGCTGGATCTCCTTGGTAAAGAGGCCGGTGCCGGCGGTCGCCATCGCCGCGAGCGGCGTGTTGCGGTCGCGGTCGCCCTGTGTCCGGATCTCGACCAGTTCGACCGAGAGTCCCGGTCTCCACTCGCGGAGCCGCTCCGCCACCCAAGTCGATTGCCAGCGGGCCAGGTGGCTCCCCCGCGTCCCGATCCGGATCGTCCCCGCCTCACCGATCGCCATGCTCATCGGAACCGCAAAACTCCCCGGCCGGAACCGCGAAACTCCTCGGCCTACGTTCCAGTTTATCGTCGATTTCCTGGCAAAAGCCAGACCCACCCCGCGGCCCGGAAGCCGAGCCGACCCAAACCGGCCCGGCTCCGAGGCTTTCGCGATGGCCTGGCTTTATTTCCCGGCCGGCTTCCTCTCGGCGGGTTTCGACTCGGCCGAGGGGCTCGCCTCGGGGCCGCGCTTCTCCTCGGCGAGACGGCGATAGTAGCGCTCCAGGACCACCCGGTACTCGGGCGGGAAGCCCTCGGACATCGATTGCAAGATCCGGTCGCGCTCGCGGTCGGAGAGCTTCGCCCAGTCCTTGGCCGACTCGCGTGGGTCGACCAGGTCGCCGACGCCTCCGGTGCCCTGGCGGATCATCGAGTCGGGGAGCGGCCGGGTCGGACGGTTTCGCTTCATCCCGTTCCGGCAGGCCTCGCACTTCTTCTCCAGCGAGGCGATCAGTTTGTCCAGGTCGTCCACGATCGTCTTTTGCTCGGTCTGGACGGGCTTGCCGGTCTGCTTCCGGTTCAGCTCGTCGGTGACGCCCACCATCTTTTCCGTGATCGCCGTGGCTGGCGGCTCGGCCGCCCTGGCGGTCCGGAGCCCGATCGTCATCGTCATTGGCAGCGCCGACATCGCGGCGACGGCCAGAATCCCGAGATCGCGCCTCATCGTCACCTCGCCTTCTGGGGGTTCAAGGAATGCACCAAAACCGAAAGTATCCTCTGTGGCTCTCAAACGTTCATTTACCACAGAGACACAGAGACACAGAGAAAACCCAGCAACATCGAACCATTGTGTCTCCTCGATAAATGACGGTGACTCTCGGACGTTCATTTACCACAGAGACACAGAGACACAGAGAAAACCCAGCAACATCGAGCCTCTGTACGACGAAGTTTGAGAATCCTGTACGCCGCGCACAATCTCATCACTGCAAATCACGCAACCAGTTTTTCGAGCAAAGTATCATAAAATTCTTCTTCTTTGTGCCCTCTGTGCCCTCTGTGACTCTGTGGTGAATCCGTTCCGATCGGTTGCGGCTCGGCCGCGCTGTGAATCCGTTCCGATCGGTTGCGGCTCGGCCGCGCTGTGATTCTGTCTTGAATTTTCAAGGCTCATCGTCCGACGGGATACTCAGCCGGTCCCCGATCTTTGCGAGCGCCTCTCGGACCTCGTCCTGCGTGGCTTCCAGGCCCTCGATCTCGCGCCGGACCGCCGGAGGGAGGTTCTTCGCGGCGGGTCGATCTCTGTCCACGCCGACCGTGTCGTCGTTGAGACGGGCCTGGAGCATCCGGACCATCGTCAATTCGGCGATCATTCGGTTCAGCTCGCGTTCCCGTTCGCGGGGGTTGGTGGAGAGTGGTGTTCCGGGCGGGGGCGGCGTTTCCGAGGGGAGTCGGCGCACCGCTCCGGCGATTCCGGCCAGGTCCTGCTCGATCCGGGTCTCCATCGCGATCGATCGGTCCGAGACGTCGCCCGACTCCAGCCGGCCGCCGATCCATCGCATCTCCCGGCCGAGGATGCGGAGGGTGGTCGGCAGTGCGATTCCGTATTCGACCTCCTCCACCAGGGCGAGCAGGTGCTCGGTTTTTTCGGCCATCTCCACCAGCTTTTTCGAGAGCCCGGCGACCGCCAGCAGGGCCGTCCGCGACTTCTTCGCGACCCGGGGCGCCTGGGCCTGGGTGGTCTCTCGGAGGAACTGGGCGTTTTCGTGCATCTCGATCAGGTCGCCGATCAGCCGGGTGCGAAGCTCGCCCCGCAACTCTTCCAGGAGCCGCTCGACGGACTGCGCCAGGTCGTCGCGCGACCGCCCGAGCGCCTCGAGCGCGGTCGACTGGTCCTCGGCCGCCGGACCGGGCGTCACCTTCGCCAGCTTCCGGGCCGCGACTTCCATCACGGCCGAGGCCCGGATCAGGTCTTTCCGGAGCGCCACGCCCGCATCGCCGAGCCGGGCGGAGGTCACGCCGAGCTTCTCGGCGGTCTCCCGGTTCTTCACCTGGTCCTGCTCCCGTCGACGAAACGCCGGTTCGGCGATCGTCTCCCGGGCCTGCTTCACCTGCTCGTCGAACCGGGCTCGCTCCTTCTCGATAAGATCGAGGGCCTTCGACCCGGCCTCGATCGCCTTCCGATTCTCGGCTTCGAGGTCACCGCTGGATTTTTCCAGCGCTGCGAGGACGTCGGCCAGGTGCGCGTCGGCCTGGCGGAGGTGCGGCGGTTGCAGATCCGCAAATAACGGGTCGCCGGCCATCGCCGCGACCGCTCCCCGCAGCTTCGACGCCTGTTCGCGGGCCGCCGACCGGGCGGATGAATCCTTCTTCGCCTTCGCCTTCTCGATCGCCGCGATCAGGGCCTTTTGATCGCGGGCGAGGGCGTCGAGGTCGGGCCTTCGGGTCGACATCCGATCGAGCCGCTTTCGCTGTTCGAGGGCGAACCGCGACCACCCCAGCTCCCGGCGCTGCTCCTTGACGATCCGGTCGAGCTGGCCGAGCGTCTCCCGCATCTGTCGGAGCCGGGCGAGCTTCAACTGGAAGTCGAGGTCCTCGGCGAGCAAAAGGTTGCGCAGATGCTCCAGCTTGGCGATCAGCTCTTTTGACTCGGTCTCGGCGCGGTTCAGTTGCTCGTCGTTCAGGAGCTTGGAGGTCTCGCGCATCTGTTCGAGGATCAGCTCCTCGCGTGAGAACCGGAGAGCGAGGCTGAGTCGCGAGGCGTTTTCGGGCTCGAGCCCGCGCAGGGCCTCGGCGAGCCGGAACATCCGCTCTTCCAGCTCGGTCATCTGCGAGGCGGCGTTTTGCTGGGTGAAGCCGATGACGGCGCGCTCGGAGGTCGACGCCTTCTTCGCGGCGGCCTCGGCCTTCTTCACCGGGTCGTCCGTCTTCTTCGTCGCCTCGCTGTCGCTGTTCTTGTCGTCGTCGAAGACAGAGGAGGCGTCGGCCTTTTTCTCGGCCTGTGCCCATCCCGGGGCGGGGCTCGCGGCGATCCCAACGGCGAGCGCCGGCAGGACCAGCCGCCAGGGAGACCATCGGCCGCGTCGCAGGCTCTGGCTTTCCATTCGGAAGTCCCCTCGCGCGAGGAACCAAACCCGCCGGGCCAATCCGCCGGACCCGGCCGATCGGCCTCTTACTTTCGTCGAAGATCGGGGCGGAATGCAAGTCAAAATCTTTCCGGAATTTGAAAAACGCCGTCCAGAGGTTTCTTGACTTTCGATCTCAACGTAGAATATCGTATTCTAAATGATTTGAGGCCGCTCCCCAGTCATGGTTGTCCTTGTGTCAAGGAGCGCTACCTGATGCGTGCAAGCCGGATCTTCCTGCTGGCCGTCATCCCACTTGTTGGTTGCTCTGGGGAGCGCCCGCTGCCGGACATATCCGCCGTCGTCGACGAGGCTGTCGCGATTTCCGCAACTAATGAAAAGCAAGGGGGGGGGTTATGAAGAATACAGCTTTGGCCCCGTTCTCGCCCGTGGACAGACTCTACGCCACGATTTCCTATTGAGGAATTCGACCCGCCGCGCGATTCGAATTCTAGGGTCCACGGCCACGGTTCCATGCTGCTCGGAGATCGGTGCCCTATCGCGGGATGTTGTCCCTCCTGGTGGACAATGCTTGATTCCCACCGCGATGAAGGTGCTGAGCGATCGATATGAGAGGAAGCGTGCCGGCTTTATCATCGAGACGGACGGCAATCATCCCAAAGTCAGCACCTTTGTGCTCGTAGCCGATCTTTACCCGGGGCTGGAAATTCAGAATCCGGGCGATCAGACACTTACGCTTCCGATGAATCGATCCGGTCGGTACGTCCTGAAGGTCGTCACCCGTCGGATCGGCGAGGAAGGTGAGGTACCACCCGAATGGGTTGATGCCGAACTCCCTTTGAGGGCCAGGTTCATTCACGGGATTCAGACGACGTTGGAAAACGGTCGGTTCACGGCAAGTCGCCGTGACGTGGAAGTGGAATTGCCTCCCTGTGATCATTCCGGCATTCAACGTGGCTCGATCACCTTGGGTTGGCCGCAAGGACGGAAGCGATCGATAGGAGTGTCCTGGATTGTACCTGTCCCCCTCGAGATCAGGCCGAGGAATCTAGCGATCAGCGTGGATGAGGTGCGGCGGCCCCAGTGTATCACAGTCCGCTCATGCGATAATCAGCCGTTTCGCATCAAGACCATCGGCCCTCTCGACTTCTTGGCCGAAGCCTCGTTCAGCCGGGAAGCGAGGTCGAGTCACGAAATCACGATACGGTTTGTTCGTGAACGAGTCGCGAACTGTCGCGAATGGACCATGGCCATCGAGACCGATCGCCCCGACGAGCCCACGGCCAGGTTGCGTGTATTCATCATCGCTACAATGGATTGATGACATGTATGTGTATAAAAATCAGGGCTTCACGCTGATCGAGGCGTTGGTCATCATCGGGATCACCAGCATCCTCGTTTCCCTCCTCCTCCCCGCGGTGCAGTCGGCCCGAGAAGCAGCTAGAAGGGCAAGTTGCCAGAACAACCTGTACCAGATCGGGCTGGCCCTTCACCGCTACGATACCGATTCGCAGTGCTATCCCATTTGCAACACAACCTGGGGTATCCGCTCGAAGGTCGATCCTTCCGCGACAGAGACCGTCTATGAGGGATGCTTCTCGCCTCAAGTTCGCTTGCTCCCCTACCTGGATCTCCCTGATATTTATGACGCGGTGAATTTCAGTGCGGGAACAATACCTATTGACAATTTTTCTGTCGGTCCGACTCCTTTGATGCAATCCCTGTTCTCGCTTCAATCCACGGCACTCCGAGTCCGTGTTTCCACGTTTCTTTGCCCGTCCGATGGTGGTCCTTTCGCCGGGTCAGGGAACAATTATCGAGCGAATGTTGGTCTTGGCCCGAATTGCTGCGAATGGGCGGAATACCGCGATAGCGGGAATGGCTTCCTTCTTGAGATCGGACTGGTCAGGCCATCGTACGTGACTGACGGATTGAGTCATACCGCGGCGTTTTCCGAGCGGCTGAGGGGTTCGGGGCAATCCGACAGACCCGTCCCGTCGCGGGATTTTTGGCCGATGTATCCGGGGGCGGTCTCGGCCAACCAGCTCCTTCAGAGCTGCCGCGTGTCGGCACATCCCGTCGCGAAGTCGGTCTTTACGATTGGCGGTCAGTGGTGGTTCTGGCTCGGCCGCGAACAGACCCTGTACACACACACTCAAGTTCCGAACGGCCGCGTACCGGATTGCCTGATGCCCCACGCCATTCTCTCCATGGGAATGACAACGGCCCGGAGCTGGCATCGTGGCGGCATCAACATGCTCATGGCCGATGGATCGGTTCGTTTTGTCCATGAAAGGATTGATCTCTCCACCTGGCGAGCCTTCGGAACTCGCAATGGAGGAGAGATCGCGGATTGAACCGACAGGTTTCCCAGGATTCTCTATCAGGAGCCATTCATGACTCGTTACCTGAAGATCGTCTTTCTGATCTCCTCGTTGTGGACGCCTTACGTGATTCTGCTCGCCAGCCTGCTCCTCATCGAAATGCTCGTCTCCGCGGGGGACACTTCTCCCATTCCTGACCATCTCCTGCCCCGAATCCGAGGTTCCAACCCGAAGACGATGAAATCGATTTCAGGCAATTGCACGACCGAAAATGTCAATACGGCCAATCTATCAAATCCTCCGCCACCTCCCGGTACAGGTCCCTACGTCAGCGGCTTGGGCGGCGGCTGCAGGATTCCTGGATCCGCGTGCATTGTGTGCAATCTCATGTCGAATTATACGATTAAGCAAATGCAGTTCGGCAATGTTGCCGTCGATCCCAACAATCCCCAACTCCAGGACTGTGGTTCGGACAATGGGGGGCAACTAGGTTTATGCACGGTCCTGCCTAATGGTGCCTTCGAGTGTGTTGCGACTGGAGTGTGGGACTGCTATACGACCGCCATCGATTACAATGCCCAAGGCGTGCCCCCTGCTCAGTAGTGATACTAATGGGGAGACACTCTCGTACTCCGTATCGATTAGGGGCTTATCCATGTTTGCGGCCTCGCTAGCCCTCGTCCTGGCTTCTGTGGCACGTGGCGACGTTGGAATCGATTCCAGGGCGGTCTTCGCCTTGTTCGAGCGGTATCGCTCATCCTTCCACGATGTCTCGTTCCTTCACGAAGGCACATTGGCTCGGGGTGGGCCGGGCGCGAATGAGTCACAAAGTGCCAATCGATTTCAGACATATTACGCTTATCGTAGCGCAGATGGCGCCACCCTTTTGGACGTGTTTGGCTATGGCAGAACCGACCGACCCTTGAGTCGGACCATTTTTGCCATCCTCCACGATCGCGCTGAATTCCTGAACGCTTCGCCGGATTCGCAATCGGTGCCTGTTGCGAGGCGCGAGCCTGTTACCAAACCGGGTGGGCCAGGAACGCTGGCCATCACGACGAGTCCGGAGACCATTTTTCTGCCCTGGTATTTCTCGTGGCTCGGTGAGGCGCCGGAGCACGAGCCAGAGATCCAGGGATGGGAGATCATCGATGGTCATCGTTGTTTGAGGATCCGGATGCTGAAGCAGCCGAAATCTCTTCTTAAGGGTTGGGTGGGTGAACTGCCCTACATTCAGCTCTGGGTCGACCTGGAACGTGACGGCTACCCGCTTCGATGGGAATTCTATGCCGGCAACGTACTTCAGTCTCGGGTCCAGATCTCACACCTCGAAAGGATGATTCTTCCGAGTGGGCGTCACCTCTGGTTCCCAGCCACGGGGAAAAGTTGGATTTACGTCGGTAATCTGAGCAAGGATCGAAGGGAGTTTTCTACCAAGGAGCCTCAGTCGATTGGAGTACACCAAATCTTGCTCAATACCGTGAAGTTTAATCAAGGTCTTGGAGATCGTTTTTTCTCGGTTAAGAATCACGCGAAGGTCGCGGACGACGAGGGACTTCGAAGGCTTCAACGCCAGCTCGAGTCTCGGACGGAGCCCAGGGCGGAGCGTCCACCTTCCGATGCGGAGGGTCGCCAGAGGCAACTTGACAAGGCGCTTGAGGAGGCCGACCGTCAGGCCGACCGCCTGGAAGCGTCCTCGGCGGCGAGGGCTGGTCCTGGCTGGTCGGAATGGACCGCGATCGGGCTCGGCGTGACCGGAGTCGTTCTTCTCGGTGGTGCCTTCCTCCTCTACCGGAGGCGTTGATGACAGGGTGGTCGACCTATTCTCTATTCGCGGTGCTGCTGGGCCTCGCGCCTTCGGATTCCCGCGTCGCTCCAGAAACGCCGGCTTCCGTACGTCGAGATTGCGGTACAACCGCGCTCTACCAGATCCTCCGGCTGCGTGGCCACTCCGTCAATCTGGACAGGGTCTTCGAGGTGCTCCCGGATTCGATGGATGGGAGTCATTCCTTCCAAGACCTTCGCGAAGGCGCGCGGCGACTGGGGCTCTCGCTCGATGCCGTCCTTCTTCCCAGGCGACGTTCCGAGATCCGAGGGCCATTGCTTGCCTTCGTCAAGGGAGAGGGCGAAGGCCATTTCCTCGTCGTCCGGCCGGTAGGGCATACAGGCATGCTCGTTCAGGTCATTGACGGTGACAGAGAGCCCGTTGTCGTGGACGCCGACGTCCTGTTCGCATCGCGTGCGTGGACCGGCCTCGTGTTGACTCCGAGCCAGGGAAACGGGATTCGGTGGATGGAATTCCTTGTTTCCGCCTTCTGCCTTGCGATCCTCCTGTTCCGTATCACGGGTCGGCTTCGGAACCACCGTATCCTGGTCCTTGGGGCGCATCCGTCCCGCGGAGGTCCGGCATGACGGGCGGGCTGTTCCATCACTTCGCGCCGACCCTGCCTGATGATCCCACCTGAGCCAGCGCCTGTCGGCGTCGTTCCTTTTGTCCGGATGGTCGTCGCGACAATTTCGCGCCTCGGCATCGCACCTGGCCAGTGTCCGTCCGGTAAAGTGCATCTGGTAATCGTCGCACGCTCCGGCGATGCTGCTCCAGTCGGGGCCGACCGCCCCGGCCGGGAGCCCACCCCATGCCGCGCGTCCACGTCGTCGATCTTCGCTGGAACGCCCTCCTCAAC
>DAIDKV010000153.1 GCA_027449865.1 Planctomycetales bacterium | reverse complement strand
CAGCCGTCAGTCAAGTGGACGGGATCGCCGTAAATGAGATGCGCTTTCTCACCGAAACTGACATCTCCCCCAGTCAGATCTGTCTTGTATGGGACCGCCCAACGTTCATCATCGTACTTCCTGGAGGCAGACATCCATGTGTTTCAAAGTGCAAAAAGTGACGTTGACATTGCTGGCTCTGGTGATCTGGCTCGCAGGGGAGTCGCGAGCAGGATTGATTGTCAACGGGAGCTTCGAGACGGGGACAAACCCTCCGTCTCAGGGCAGTAATGGCGTGGCCCTCCTAACGGGTTCGACGGCCATCACGGGCTGGACGGTTATCGGGGGGACATCCGGTGACGGATTGGCCTGGCTCCCGAACGGCAACAGCTATGGGGTGAGCACCCCCTTCGGGAATGACTTCCTCGATCTCACGGGGTATCACGACAACGCCCCGTACTTCGGCGTCAGCCAATCGATCAGCACAGTGGTTGGCCAAGCTTACACATTATCACTTGATCTGGGAGTGGATGAAAGCAACTCCCTCTACAGCGGCCCGATCGCCGTCCAGGTGATGGCGGGACCCGTGACGCAGACGCTCACCGATACTTCCACGGGCACCGGTAATATCTGGACGGCGTTCAACGTGAATTTTACCGCCACTTCCACATCGACCACGATCTCGATCCAGGGGACGCAGGGGAATCAGTACATCGGCCTGGATAACGTCTCCGTCGCCGCCGTCCCGGAGCCGTCCACGCTGATCATGGTCGGCATGGCCACGATGATCGTGGGCGCATGCTCCTGGGCGCGCCGCCGCAATCGTTCGACCACCTGACGGCCTGCGGGCGGCGGGGCCGTCCTGACGGTCGGGTCGGGCTGGCGGGTTGCTGGACGGCGGTCGGTTCGGGAAATTGGTGTCCGGGGGAAAAAGGAGGGACATACATCCCTTATTTGCAATGTTCCTGAGTTTGTCGGATCGATTCCGACATAAAGGATATATGTCCCATTTTTCATGATTGGGAAACCACAGAGACACAGAGAAGAAATCAGGAAAATGATCAGCCAAACCATGCCATTTTTCATGATTGGGAAACCACAGAGACACAGAGAAGAAGGTAGGAAAACGATCATCAAAACGAGTTTCTTGCCTTTTTTCTTCTCTGTGTCTCTGTGGTAGATACCGAATCTTATATGTGGAAAAAGGGGTGCATACATCTTTTAGGCCCAGAGGTGTCTGGCTGGACCAGCCGCGTCACGCTCGTCGATGATCGTCGTAGAGCCTCGGGCGCCCGTCCGCGCGGTTTTCCCCATCGTCCGAGGCTTCTCAGGAGCGGGCATGGATCGCTAGAATCGCCAGTGAGCGAGGGAATTCGTGGATCGTCCGGGCGAGTACGATCGAGGTTTCGCCCGGCCGACGCGGCCGAGCAAGGCAAGGATGGCTGGCGTCGGATCCATCGATCGAATCGATCGGGCTGGCGAGGCGCACTGAGGTTCATCATGAGCACCGAGCGAAACTTGCTGTTCGGCGTCGTCGCGCTTCAAAGCGGCGCGGTGGATGCCGGCGGTCTGGCCGAGACCTGCGCCGACTGGGCCGATAGCCCCTCGCGTACACTCGCCGAGCTTCTCCTCGATCGCGGGCTGATGACCGCCGAGCAGTGCGAGACCATTGAAGCCACCGTCGCCCGCGAACTGGCCTCGCGCGGTGAGGATGTTTCCTCCACACTCGCCGCCACCGTCGATGCCCGATCGATCGAGGCCCTCGGTCCGCTCGCGACCACGGCCGGTTTGACCACCGCCTTCGCCACGTCCGCTTCCGCGTCCGCTGCCGCTTCCGCTTCCGCTGCCGCTTCCGCGTCCGCTGCCGCTTCCGCGTCCAGGTCCGCGGTCACGCTGGCCCAGGCCTCGGCCGCCGATGAGGCGACCCTGGCCCCGTCGATTCCGTCGGGGTCGGTTCCGCCGAAAGTCGATTCGGCTGGGCACGAGCTGCTCGGCCGGATCCCGCAGGGCGAGGCCGAACTTCGCGAGCGGTACTCGCTGACCCATCTTCATGCCAAGGGCGGGATGGGCCGCGTCTGGCTCGCCCGCGATGGATCGCTCGGCCGGCAGATCGCGCTGAAGGACCTTCGACCCGATCAGGCGGATAACTCCGTCGTCTGCTCGCGATTCCTGTATGAGGCGAAGATCACCGCCCAGCTCGAGCATCCCGGGATCGTCCCGGTTTACGAACTCGGCGAGGGCGACGCGCCGTTTTATACCATGCGGTTCGTCCGCGGGAAGACGCTCACCGAGGCGATCCGCGCGTACCACAAACGGCGAGCCGCCGGCGAGTCGGATCCGGTGGGTCTCCACGACCTGTTGATCCCGTTTGTCGGCGTCTGTCAGGCGATCGCGTATGCCCATTCGCGAGGGATCATCCATCGCGACCTCAAGGGGCAAAACGTCGTTCTCGGCGACTTCGGCGAGGTGGTCGTTCTCGACTGGGGCCTGGCGAAGCGCGTCGGGCCCGACCCGCTCTCGACGCCCGAGCCAGACTCGGGCGCGATCCCCGAGGCCATCGTCGTTCCGGCCCCGAATTCCGACGACGCCACCCGCTCGGAAACCTCGAACGAAAAACTCGATCTTCTTGCCCCGTCTGACTCCCGGTCGCCGTCGCTCTCCGTCGATGCCGAGAACGATCCCTTCGCCACGCTGGTGAACCTGGATTCCGAGGCCGAATTCGGCCGGAAGGTTCCCGAGTCGGGCGCGGGACCCGAGGGAACGATGCAGGGCCAGTTGCTCGGAACACCCGCCTACATGGCCCCCGAGCAGGCCCTGGCCCGCCACGATCTGGTCGACCCTCGGACCGATATCTACGGCCTGGGCGCGATCCTCTACGAGATCCTCGCCGGACGGCCGCCATTCACGGCGCCGAAGACCGCGCAACTGATCAAGATGGTCATCGGCGAGGCCCCCACGCCGCCCCGTCAGATCGTTCCTGGACTCGCGCCGGCGCTGGAGGCGGTCTGCCTGAAGGCGCTGGCCAGGGAAAGGGCCGATCGCTACCAGTCGGCCTCCGAGCTGGCGCAGGAGATCCGGCGCTACCTGGCCGATGAGCCGGTTTCGGCGTACGCCGAGCCGTGGACCGTGCGCGTCCGACGCTGGGCGCGCCGGCATCGATCGGCCGTGGCCTCGGCCGCGGCCGGGCTCGTCATTCTGGCGGTCGCCGGTGGGATCGGCACGATCGTCGTCGCCGGTGAGCGCGACGAGGCCCGCCGGCAGGGGGAACAGGCGCGCCAGGCCGTCCATCTGCTCGCCCACGGCGCCGACCTCGCCTTCGACGACCGCCTCGACCCGGTCCAGCGCGCCATGCTTGAGGACGCGCTGAAATATTATGAGAAGTTCACCGGTCGCGCCGCCGACGATCGCGAGGTCCGGCTCGAGCATGGGCGGGCCTTCCGGCAGATGGGGGACTTCCGCCGGAAGCTGGGCGATCTTGTCCTCTCCGAGAAGGACTATCGAAGCGCCCTCGCTCGGCTGGAGCCGATCGCCGCGACCGACCCCGAGGCCCGTCGGGACCTGGCGCGCACCTGGACCCTTCTGGGCGACCTGCTTGTCCGTCGGGGGACGGACCGGGGACAAGCGTACCCGCTTTATGACCAGGCCGAGGGGCTTCAGCGCCCGATGGCCGAGGCCCCGAACGCTCGCGTCGAGGACCGGCTTCGCCTCGGCCAGACTCTCAAGAGCCGGGCCGACCTCCTCCGGCTGGATGGCCGATCAACCGACGCGAAGGCGGCCTACGATCGGGCCGTCGAGACGCTCGAAGCCGCGCTGAAGGCGTCGCCAGCCGACCCGATCGTCCGCAACGAGCTGGCCCTCGCGACCGACGATCGCGGCTGGATCCGATTCGATCTCGGCGACCTGGCCGGCTCCGAGAAGGACTATCGGCGCGCCATCGGCCTGCTGGAGAAGCTCGTCGCCGAGTTCCCGACGGTCGCCCGCCATCGGGAGATCCTGGCGAAGTCGTACAATAGCCTGGGCGTTCTGGAAGAGGAGACCGGCCGGCTCGCCGACGCCGAGGCCCATTATCGTCGCGAGCTGCCGATGGTCGAGCGGCTGGCGCAGGACTATCCCGGGCGCCCCGAACACCGACGGGAGGTCGCCCGAACGCTCTACAACCTCGGGAACGTTCTCTCGAACAAGCACGACCCGGACGCGAAGTCGACCCTCATCCGGGCCGTCGAGGTCAACGCGGCCGTCGCCGCCGAGTCGCCCGACGACGTTCCGATCCAGTTCTCGCTGGCGAAGGCTCACCAGTGCCTCAGCGCCGTCCACTTCCGGCAGGGCGATCTCGCCGCCGCCGCCTCGTCGATCGACCGGGCCCGCGCGATCACCGAGAAGCTGGTCAAGGATTTTCCCGACCGCCCTCGGTATTCCGACCTGCTTGCGATGGAACTTTGCGAGCTGGGGACGGTCCAGTCGGCACTTGGCAAGCCGGCCGAGGCCCGCGAGCTTTTCGACCGGGCGGCGGGGATCTACGAACGACTTGTCGCCGCCGACCCGGCCCATGTTCCGTATCGGGTTGGTCAGGCCAGATGCATCCGGGGCCGAGGCGAGATCGAGGCCGCCGCCGGACGCGCCGAGGCCGCCGAAACCCAGTTTCGTCGGGCCCTCGCGATCCTCGAACCGATCGGGACAGAGAAGCCCAGCGCGACGACCTCGCCCGTGCATCGGCTCCGCGCCACGATTTTGAGCAACCTCGGCGCCCTGGGTCGACCGGGTGCGGTCGAGGCGCTCGGACGTTCGATCGCGATCGACCAGGCTCTGCTGGAGTTCGACCCATCCAGCCGCGAAGACCGCCACGCCCTGGCTCTCGCCCAGAATAACCTGGCCGACGCGCTGGTGGCCTCGGGGAAGGTGGTCGAGGCGGGTGCCCCGATGGCGTCGGCGGTCGCCGCGCTCGACCGCCTGGTGAGCGACGCCCCCCGCGCCGTCGATTACCGGGCGCAGTACGCCGAGATCCTGGATACGCACGCCCACTGGCTGGATCGAACGGGCCGGACGAATGAGGCCGAGCTGGCGCTGGAGAAGGCCGTCGAGCAGGACCGCGAGGCCGTTCGCCTGGCCCGGGGCTTCCCACCGCTCCGCGAGCAAATGGGCCGGCATCTCGGCGCCCTGGCCGATCTCGAGACGAAACTCGGCGACTACGAGAAGGCCGTCCGGACGGCGCAGGAGATCCCCGGAGCCGTTCCCGAGAAGGATCGGCCGCGAGCCAGCTTCGACGCGGCGAAACGCATCGCCCGGATCGTCGCCCGATCGGCCGACGACCCAAAGCTGAGCCGCGAGACGCGCGACCGAGTCATCCGGAAGAACCTGGTTCGGACGGTGGTTCTCCTCCGCGAGGCGATCGAGGCCGTGCCCGAGCTGGGCGCCTCGATCAAAAACGACCCCGATTTGAAGCCGCTTCGCGACCGCCCCGAGTTCCTCGCGGTCCTCGACGCGATGGTCGATCGCGGCTCGTAATCAGACCGCGGAACGGAACTTGTGGGATTCGGGAATCGGGTCCTTGGGAATCTCGAATCTGCTCGTAAGTCCTGTGTCGCTGAACATTACCCCTTCGCACAAAACGAATGAAAGAGATCCGGCCGCTGGAGCCCGAGGATCTGGAGGAGCTGGGGCGGTTCCTGGTTGAGGGATTCCGCGCGGCGCCGGATGCCGATTTCGCCTCGCCCGAGGTTTTGCGGTGGAAGTACCTGGCCGATCCAGGTTTGGGGGAGCCGCTGAGCTACCTGGCGCGGGACGAGGCGGGCCGGATCGTCGGGCATCTGGGACTCTGCCGGACCGAGTTCGACGGCCGGGCGCTCGAGGCCATCTCGCCAGGGGGCCGGGTTGGGACGATCCACATCATCGACTGGCTCGGCTCGGCATCGCACCGGGCGATCGGGATGAGCCTGATGAGGCGGGCGCATCAGGGGGTTCCGACGCAATTTGGCCTGGGAGTGAGTCCCTCGGCGCTGGTGGTGGGCGAACGGGCCGGCTACGAGCTGCGCGCGAGGGTTCCCGCCTTCGCCCGGACGCTCCGCGCCGGTTACTGGCTCCGCTCGGGCGACGACCCGCGCTGGCGGCGATCGATCCGCCTGGCCCGCGACCTGGCCACCCGATGGATCCGCCCGCCCGCTCGTCCGGGATCCGGTGTTGCGATCGAAGCCCGTCCGGTCGATCGATTCGGGGAAGAGATCGTTCCGATTGTCCGATCGGCGCGAGAACACGCGGTCCTCACCGCGCGCACCGTCGACCGGCTGAACGGCTTCCTGATGTTCCCCCGCCAGGATGTCACCGGCTGGCACCTTTTCGACGCTTCCGGCCGGCTTCGTGGATGGGCGATCCTCAACGTGATCCCGGCCGACGGCGGCCGGACGCGGATCGGCAAGGTGGTCGACTGCCTTCTCGACCAGACCGAGCTTGACGTCTGGCACGCCGCCTTCCTCGCGCTGACCCGCGAGCTCTCGAATCGGGGCGCGGACCTCGCGCTGGCCTACGGCAGCACACCCTGGACGGCGGAGGCGCTCCGTCGATCGGGATTTGTCTCGCGATACGCGGTGAAGTTCCACATTCGGGACCGACAGAACCTCATCCCTCACGGTCTCGAGTTCCACCTCACGCCGATCGAGGGGGATTACGGATATACCTGATCGAGGCGCCAGGCGTCACAGACCATCGGCCGGTCGATTCCGGTCCGCTCTCTTCCGGCCCTGGGCGGAGGTGGACGTCGTCGATGGCGATGGACGAAGGCCCCCGAAGAGGGCGTTGGAACGCGTCTCCGAAACGGTTGTCGAGCGTCTGATTCACGGGCCCAATGATCCGGTCCGGATTCTGACGGCGAGGCTTGCCGGTCCCTTGTCGGTGGGAGCCCTCGGAAGTCAAACCGATCGCCCAAATCGCGAAGGACCATGCCGATCGCCCATGTAGGAGCCGGCTCCAGCCGGCGA
>DAIDKV010000152.1 GCA_027449865.1 Planctomycetales bacterium | reverse complement strand
ACATCGTTGACGCGCGTCGCCCGGTATGCTCTGCTGACCATGGGGATGACCTCCAAAACGAGCGGCTGCGAAGGTTCCACACTTTCGCTTGTACCGCCTGTCGAGGCATCCCCACCACTTCTTCTATAGCCAACTACATGGGCGATTGGAACAGTCCTTCGCGATGGACCCATCGTCTGACTTCCGAGGGCTTTCGCCGGCGATCTTCGCGTCACCTTTGGCTTCGTCCGAGTCGCCAGCTGGAGCTGGCTCCTACATGGGCGATTGGAACAGTCCTTCGCGATGGACCCATCGTCTGACTTCCGAGGGCTTTCGCCGACGATCTTCGCGTTACCTTTGGCTTCGTCCGGGTCGATGACCCATGTAGGAGCCGGCTCCAGCCGGCGATCTTCGCATCACCTTTGGCTTCGTCCGGGTCGCCAGCTGGAGCTGGCTCCTACATGGGCGATTGTCGCGGACCTTCGCGATGGGCCGATCGTTTGATTCCCGAGAGCTTTCGCCGGCTGACTTCGCGTGACCTTTTTGGAGAGTAAGGTGTCGGGAACCATTATTCGGATTCCAGGCACGTATTCGGAAGGTCTCCAGGCGGCTCTCCGTCGAGCGGGACCTGGAGCACCTGGACATCGAATGGGGCGATACCGGGGCAGGATTTCGAAACCAGGGGCATTCGATGATGACTTCCGCGCAACCCCTGGCTGCTGCGTCTCCGCGTGAAACCCCGAAGAGAACCCGTCTCAGTGTGACGAGCCTGCCCGGAGTTTGGTCGGGTCGAACAGGCCGGGGCTGTCCAGTCCATCGGGGAATTGCAACCGCTTCCGGATCTCTTCCAGTTTCCGCGCGAGATCGTCCTGATCGGCTTTCCGCGACGGGTCCAGCTCAACCCACGACTGCCGGAGCGCCGCCAGCGACAGGTAACGCTGGGTCGCCTCGTCCCAGCCGTTCACGCCGGCCCAGGTGTCGATTCGGGCGATCAACCGGGCCACCTCATCCGCCGAGATCCGCTTGCCGGCCATCGCATCGACGCACCGTCGCGCCGCCTCGGCCGCGCCTTGAGCCGCTGCCGCGACGGCCTTTGCATCCGGCATCGACGATCCGTTCATCAGCGCCCGGACCTTCTTCAGCGATTCCGAGAACGTTTGAGCCGACGACGGATCGACCGTCACGGTGAGTGCGCCCTCGATCTCCGAGAAGAGCCACGAGCCCCACCGAGGTGCCCCGACCATCGCGTCGTCACCGGCCGGACGCGGCAATCGGCGCCAGGCCTGATCGCGCAAATCATGATGGCAAGAGAAGCATCCCGACTCGGTGAACTCGGGCCAGGGCGCCGCGTGAGTCTTCGCCTTCTCGGCCCGGGCCTTCAAAAGTCGCAACGCCGCCTCGGCCGTTGCCAGTTCACCGAGCGCCCAGGCCCTCGCCGAGAAGTCGGCGGCCATCTCCCCGGTCGGACGGAGGTTGCCACCAGCCGTCGCCCCGCCGTTGATCCCCTTCTCGACCCAGTGCGTCGGCATGTTCGCCAGGAACGCCGAAAGCTCGAAATTCAGACGGGGATGTCCCGCGGCGATCAGGTCGTGGTTCACGTCGCGGACCGGGATTCCGCCCGACTGCTCGTGGTCTCCGACGTGGCAACCAGCGCACTGGCGGGCGCGGGCCGGAAGTTCGGTCACGTTCGCCATTCCAAGTTCGGCCTTGCGCTCCGGCGAGAGTTCGCGCCATCCCTCGGCCGTGTGCGCGCCGAGCCATCGGCCCGAGGCTCCATGACACGCCTCGCAACCGACTCCGTCGCCGTCCATCCAGTGGGTTTGATTCAGGACGGCTGTCGGCCTCGGCGTCGCGTGACAGGCGAGGCAGCGCTCGTCCAGGTGGGCCGGTTTGTAGGGTGCCGCTGGCGATGCGAGGCTCCGTGCGATTCCCTCGGATCGCTGGTTGAACAGAACGGAATAGGCGCGGGCGTGGGCGTCGTCGGAGAGCCAGGTCGTGTGCTCGTTACGGAGGACCGGCGAGAGCATGGCCGCCGAGGGCCGGATGCTCCCGTGGCAGGCCGTCGCCGAGCAGGATCCAGCCCCTCGATAATCGCCGATCGCCGAGGCCGGAGCAGGCGAGGCGACGGGCAGGGCCGGCGGCATCGCGGCCGGATCCTGGCCTCGAGATAGCGCGGCCAGCCCGACGCCGGCCATCAGGAACGCACCCCATCGTGCCCGGTTCATGGGATCTCCCTCGCCTCGCGACGGCCGAGCCCGGCCGGATCACGTCCTCGTTTGCGGATATTGCGGACTTTCCGGCCTGGGCGGCCGTCAAGGTCGGCCCAATCGGGCAGAAATTGGCGGCGTCCCGCTGGGCTCACCCAGATTTTTGTAATATAACATCTTATCCAGCCCGACGAGTCGCGTCATCGTATCGACGCGAGACGCGCGTTCCGATCGGGGCAGGGCGACGAGGCCGGACGATTCGGGCCAAGGTGGGGGGCGCCGGATGCTGATCTTCGACCGCGAGAACTGGCCGAACCATCGGCCCTGGTGCTGGGGCGTGATCGCCGTAAGTGTTGCCTCGACGGCCTGGTACGTCGTGTATGGTCTTTCGGGCGGCTCGTGGAGCTGGCCGGCCGGGTCCAGTCCGCCTGGCTTCGTCTTTGGCGCCGTCGCCGGTCTCATCATGGCCTTCGAGATGCTGCTCTGGCCGAGGAAGTCGCTCTGGCGCGGGCTCCGAATCGGCCGGACCAAGCTCTGGATGACCGGCCACATCTGGCTCGGTTTGCTGACCGTGCCGTTGCTCCTGCTGCACGGGAGTTTTCGGTTCAACCCATCGGGATCGTTGCTGGCGGTTGTCTTGATGTGGCTGATGCTGCTGGTGGCGCTCAGCGGGATTTTCGGCGTCGCGATGCAGAACCTGATCCCCCGGCTGATGCTCGAGCGGCTTCCGGCCGAGACGATCGCCTCGCAGATCCCGAACGTCCTGGAGCAATATCGCGAGGAGGCCGAGCGGATGGTCCACGCGACGGTCGGCGATTCGCCCCTCGTGGCCGCGGGCGGGGTTTCTGGCCAGCCGGTTGTCGTCGAACGGGTTCGGCAGGTGGATGTCGGCCGGGTGCAGGGGAGGGTTGTCGAGGCCGCGGTTGAGGTTGGCTACGTCCCCGACTCCGAACCGCTGCTCGCCTTCTTCAAGGAGATGGTCAACCCGTATCTGAGGGCGCGGCCCGGTTCGGGTGGAACGCTGCCACTGGGCTCGTCGCGCCGGGCCTCCGCGCTCTTTCAGGGGCTTGCGGGACGGCTCCGGCCCGACGCCCGGCCGATCGTCGATCGCCTGGCCGATCTCTGCGATCAGAGAAGGCAGTTCGACCTTCAGGCCCGGCTCCACGGCTGGCTGCACACCTGGCTCGGACTCCACGTTGCGATGTCGGTGGCGTTGTTCGTGCTGATGATCGCCCACATCTTCCTGGCGCTCAAGTATGTCTGAGACGAGCAAGCTTCGAAAATCGCGGATCAACCTGACCTACTACCGAACGCCCGACGCGCTCTGGCGCCGTCGCCGCCGGTTGATCGCCGCGGCGCTGGTGCTCTCGGTCGGCTGGTTCGTCGCGGCGCCGCTCTGGGGCCGCGGCCGGGGCGACGGCGTTCGACTCTTCCGCCCAAGTTCCCTGGCCTCAAAAGGACCGGTCGCGCGCGTCCACTCCACCTGGGACGCCAACTGCGAGGCGTGCCACCTCCCGTTCGCGCCGGTGGTCGGCTCGCGCTGGTCGCCCACGCTCGCGAGCGACACCGCCGCCAGCAACGCCAAATGCCAGACCTGCCACGCCGGCCCCGCCCACTTCACCGGTCAGGACGCAAAGGACAAGGCCGCCGGCAAGAACCTGCTCGCCTGCGCGGAGTGTCACCGCGATCATCGAGGCTCCGACGCCTCGCTGATCTCGATGGACGAGACCTCCTGCACCTCCTGCCATCGCGACCTCTCCAAATATGCCGGCCTGAAGACCACGGCGAAATCCGTGACGCGTTTCAGTGCCAACGAGAACGAGCATCCCGCGTTTACGCCGCCGGCCGGGGTGCCGGGTCCCGACTCGGGAATGGTGAAGTTCAATCACGCCCGCCACCTGACCGCCGGCATCCGGCTCGATCCCAAGAGCGATCCCTTCACCTTCGCCGACCTCGACGAGCGCGATCGGACCCGGTACGGCTGGAAGCCCGGCCGCGATCGCGAGGCGGTCCAACTTCGCTGCGAGACCTGCCACCGCCTCGACCGTGCCACCCCATCGACCGGGACAACGCTCGCCGTCACCGCGCCGAGAAATAGCGGCGACTCGATATTACCTGTCAGCTATGAGAATGACTGTCGTGCCTGCCATCCGATCACTTTTGACGCGAAGGCCAGTAACCGAACCTTGCCGCACGGCCTGAAAATCCCGCAGATCATCGAGCAGTTGACCGAATTTTACGAGGCTCAGGCCGTGAAGGACGACCCGGCGATCCTGCGCCGGCCCGTTCCACCGCGTCCGATCCCGGGCCGATTACAGACACAGGCATCGACGCAAATGGATATGATTGTTTCGGATCGGACGCTGGCGGCGCTGAAACGCCTATTTTCCTCGGCGATCGACGAAACGAAGCGCCGGGAGCAGGGGATACCGCTCGGTCGTGGAGGTTGCGTGGAGTGCCATGAGGTGCCGCTGGGTACCAAATCGCTGGTCGATTTGAGGTCCGCGGAGAGTCTGGCGATCAAACCGACGGTTGTCCGCGCGATCTGGTTCGAGGGTGCGAAGTTTGACCACGCCGCTCACCGGGCGCTGGATTGTGCCTCGTGCCACGCGGGGGCCGAGACCTCGAAGGATCAGTCGAAGCTGCTGCTTCCTGGACCGGCCGATTGCGTGAGCTGCCACGCCCCGGTGACGACCGACGCCCAGGGCCATACCCGTGGTGGAGCGGGGACGTCGTGCGTCGAGTGTCATCGCTACCACGAGGCGGATCAGCCGTCTCACGGGATTGGATCGGCGTCGCGGAAGGGGACGGCTCAGATGACGGTCGAGCAGTTTCTGGAGGCTCGCCCGGGCTCGCCACGTTGAATCGATCTGGGGCCTCGATCCAGGTCGATCGGTCGGTGTAGGATGGTTTCCGGTACGATCCTCCCGAAGACTTTTCGGGCGTACGTCCGGGATCGGGGTGGGCGATGCTGCTTGGCCGTTACCGATTGCTGGCCCAGCTTGGGGCGGGGGCCGATGGGACCTCGTATCGGGCCGTCCCCGTTGACGCCGGGGATGAGCCGGTCGAGGTGGTCGTCGTGGATCTCTCTCGCGCTCGGGGCGAAGGGCGCCGATGGTCCGCGCTTGCCCCCAGGATTCGGCTCGCGGCGAGAGTCGAACATCCCACGGTGATCCGCCCGAGCGAGGTGGACCTCGACAGCGAGCGCCCGCACATTGCCCTTGCCTGGCCCGACGCGCCGACGCTCGCCGAGGCTTTCGCGAAATCCGGCCTCTGGTCGCGCGATCGTGCCGTCGAGTTGATGGGCGAGATCGCCGCCGTGCTTGAGCTTGCCCATCGCTTCGGGATCTCTCACGGCCGGCTCGGGCCTGGCCAGATCGCGATGATCGATGGGCGGCCTCGTCTCGACCTGCTCGGACTCGACGCCGGCTTTCCGCCAGGTTCCGCTGGCTCTCGAGCGCTCGACGCCGATTGCCAGGACTCCCGCGCTGACGACGAGGCCAACCCCGCCGCTGGTCGAGCTGCCGACATCTATGCTCTGGGGGCCATCGCCGGGTGGTTGACCACTGGCCGGATGCCCGCGCGCGTCTCGGCCGCCGTGACGATCACGGAAATGGATTCGGATCCCGTTCTCTCGGCTCTGATTCGCCTGATGATGGCCGACGATTCCGAGGATCGGCCGAGTGCCCGAGAGGTCCGCGCCGCGATCTCCGCGCTGAACCCGGCCGGAGGAGCGCTGACCTCCGTCGGCCCGAGCCGGGCCCTGACCGACCCCGATGACGCCACCGGTGATTGGACCGAACGGCCTGCCGGCGCGGAGGCGCCGACCGAGAACCGCTCGAACTCGGCCACCGTTTTCCGGCCGCCGACGAACGACGACCTTCTCGCGGGAAACGGACGGCTGGGCCGCTATCGACTCGTTGAGAAGCTTGGCGAGGGCGGGCAGGGCGTCGTCTATCGCGCCGAGGACACCGCCGACGGCCGTGTCGTTGCGATCAAGGTCCTTCGCGCCGAGCGAGCCGCCGATCCCAACGTCCTCCGCCGCTTCCGCAAGGAAGCCCGGCTGATGGCCGAGGCCAACAACCCCGAGGTCGTCAACCTGCTGGAGTTCAACGAGGAAGACGGCATCCCGTATCTTGTGCTGGAGTTCGTCTCGGGCGAGGGGCTCGACGGCCTGCTTCGCCGCCGAGGTCCGCTTGAGGAATCCGAGGCGCTGGAGATCATGGCCGGCGTGGCGCGTGGGCTGGCCTCGGCGCACGAGCGCGGGATCATTCATCGCGACGTCAAGCCCTCGAATGTCCTGCTGATTCCGCCCGATGCCGAGAGTGAGAATCGCTCAGGAAGCCGAGGCGACAGCAAGGCCGTTTCGCGCTCGATGTATCGGATCAAGCTGACCGACTTCGGTCTGGCCAGGCATGTTGTCGATTCCGAATCGATGGCCCTGACCGCCGCCGGGGCCCTGCTGGGAACGCCTCACTACATGGCTCCCGAGCAGTGGACCGGCCGGGCCGTCGACGCTCGGGCTGACGTCTACGCGATGGGGGTGACACTCTATCACCTGCTCGCCGGCCGGACGCCGTTCACCGGCTCGACGCGCGAGGCACTCGCCTCGCAGCACTGCGAGGAGCCGCCGCCGCCGCTCTCAAAGGTCCGGCCGAATACGAGTGAGGCTCTGGCGCGGGTGGTCGACCGGGCGATGGCGAAGCGCCCCGAGGACCGATACATCGACGCCGCCGCGATGCTCCGAGACCTCGAAGCCCTTCGCCGTGGCGAGCCGACCGGCCTGCCGATGCACCCAATCCTCCCCGATGCCGACTCGCACCGGGTCGTCCAGTTCGAGTTCCGCTGGGATCTCGAATCGCCGCCGAGACCGCTCTGGCCGCTGGTCACCGACACCGACCGCCTCGACCGCGCCATCGGCTTCCCCGCGCTGAAAATCACGAGAGTCTACGAGGAAGGCGTGGGTGTCCGAACGTTCGCCGAGGGGCGCAAGGCGGGTATGATCGAGTCGGGCGAGGAGTTCCCGTACGAGTGGGTCGAGCCTCGGCGGATGGGGGTTCTCCGTCGCTACGACCGAGGTCCGTTCCTCTGGGTGGTGAGCGCCGTTGAGCTCCGGCCGCGCGCCGGCGGCGGAACGACGCTGATCCACCGGCTCGCCATGGAGCCGAGGACCTGGCTACTCCGGATCGCATCGCGATGGGGCGTCGGGCGTGGGCTGCGCAAGGCTCTTGGGAAGGTCTATCAACGGATCGACGCGACCCTTCAGGGCCGCACCCGCCGCGATCCCACCGCTGCCGTGGTCGATCCGTTTCAGGAGCCCGATCCCCTCTCACCCTCCCGACGAAAGCGGCTCGAACGCCTGCTCGAACGGCTCGACGCTCTCGGCCTGGCTCCGGCGGTCGTCGAACGGCTGGGCGATTACCTGGTCCACGCCTCGCCCCAGGAAGTCGCCCGAATTCGCCCCCTCGCCCTGGCCGAACGGTTTGGACTCGATCCCGACCAGGTGATCGTAGGCTGCCTTCACGGCGCACGCGAGGGCCTGCTTGAACTGTACTGGGACCTCCTCTGCCCGGTCTGCCGGATTTCGTGCCAGGTCACCGACACCCTGCGCGCCATCGCCGAGCACGCGCATTGCTCGGCGTGTCACCTCGACTTTGAGCTGGATTTCACTCGATCCATCGAGTTGATCTTTCGTGTCCATCCCGAGATCCGCCAGGCCGAACTTGGGACGTACTGCATCGGCGGACCTTCGCACTCGCCGCATGTCCCGGCTCAGGTGCGAGTCGGGGCCGGCGAGCGGCTGGAAGTCGACCTGAACCTCGCCGAGGGACAGTACCGGTTGAGGGGCCCGCAACTTCCCTGGTCGGTCGAGTTCGCGGTGGTCGGCGGGACGTCGGGCTCTCGACGGTGGGAGGTCGAACTTTCACCGGGCGAGCCGCCGACGGCCCCCTCGCATCTTCGGTCCGGCGGCCAGGTGTTGATGCTCGACAACCGACACGGACGAGAGCTAGTGATCCGGGTCGAGCGGGTCGCCTCCCGGGCCGACGCACTGACCGCGGCGCGGGCGACGACCCTCCCACTCTTCCGCGAGTTTTTCCCGGGCGAGACCCTTGCCCCGGGTCGGCTGGCCACCGTGTCGACCGTCACCTTGCTGGTGGCCGACCTGGAGTCCGAGGCCGTCGACGCCCTCTATCAGGATCGGGGCGACGCCGCCGCCTTCGAGACGATCCGCGCCCAGATGGTCCGCCTGGAAGACGCCATCCGGCGGGGCGGAGGCGCTGTGATCAAGGAACACGGCGAGGGCCTGCTCGCGAGCTTCTCCGATGTCGCCGCCGCGGCGCGAGTGGCGCTCGATTTCGCGAGCCTCGATACCGGCGACGATCCGTCCGCCCCCGGGCTCCGGGCAAGGCTGGGCCTTCACAGGGGCGCCGCGCTCGCCGCGGCGGTCAACGACCAGCTCGACTACTTTGGCGCCACCGCCCGTGTTGCCGCCCGGACACTCGACCACGCCCTCGGAGGTGACATCGTCTTCACGCCGGCTGTCGCCGAGGACCCCGAGGTCGCCGCGATACTCTCCGAGCAAGAGCGGCTTCCCGAGGTCATTCCCTCGGGCTGGGGCCGTGGCGGACCCGATCATCTCGTCCGCATTCGTCCTCGCGTCGAGGCCCACCCCCCTCGATCCACGCCCGTTCTCTCCGCCGTCCAACATCGCTCGTGATCGACTTGCGCGATCGCGCCCCGGCATGTTAGGGAGAATTAACCGAGATTGCCATGCGATCCGGTGGGATTCCGGTTAAATTTCAATCACCAACCTTTCCCTCGTCCGGCCAGTGGTCGGCCGACGGTCCTTGTCGATTTGCTTCGGGTCGGTCCTCGCGGGACCCGAGGAGGCAAGCTTGAGAATCTTTCAGGCGTTTCGGAGGTGGTCGCCCGTCTCCATCTCGTCGCTCCTGGTGCTGGCTGGCTTCGGCTGCCATGCCGGCGGCGAGGCAGGCAACGAGGAGGGCGAGCCGCACGAAGCCGAGGCGACCGTCACGGTCCGGGCAGTCCCCGCGCGATTCGATCGATCGGCGCGGGTTGTCGAGGGGCTCGGCCGTTGCGAGGCCCTCCCCGACCACATCGCCCCGCTGACGCCCGCCGTCGAGGGGCACGTTCAGGCGCTGCTGGTCGAGCAGGGAACGACCGTCAAAAAAGATCAGCCGATCGTTGAGCTGAACAGGGCCGTCGCCCAGGCAGACCTCGCCGAGAAGACCGCCACGCGTGACGGCCTGATCGCCTCACTCGCTCTGTTGAAGTCGGTTCCGCGTCCCGAGGAGCGGAGGGCCAGCGAACTGGCCGTCGAAGGAGCGAAAGTGGCCGTCGAGCAGGCCCAGATCGCCGCCGATCGCCTGAAACCGCTGGTCGCTCGCCACGAGGTCCCACAGACCCAGCTTGATGATGCCGAGCGCGCCCTCAAGCAGGCCGAATTGCAGGAGAAGGTCGCCGAGGCCACGCTCAACGCCATGATGATCGGCCCGCGCCCCGAAGCGATCGCCGAGGCCGAGGGAAAGATCAAGACGGCCGATGCCCTGGTTGAGTTCTCGAAGGCACACCTGGACTATCACACGATCCGATCGCCGATCGACGGCGTGCTCGACAGCCTGACCTGCCGCCCCGGTCAGACGATCGCCATCGGTAGCCCGATCGGCGAGATCGTCAATACCCGGCAGGTCTTCGCCGTATTCTGGCTCGCGCCCCGCGCGGCCTCGTCGGTGAAGGTCGGCCAGTCGGCGCGGGTCCGCCCGGCCGATACCTACGCCGCCTCCGGCGAGGTTCCTGCGCACGACGAGGGAATCGTCGGCAAGGTTGCCTTCGTCGGTCGAGTCGCCGACCCTCAGACCGGCAACCTTCCGGTCCGTGTCCTGGTGGATAACCCGGAGGGCCAGCTTACCATCGGCCAGTCGATCCGACTCTCGGTCGTCGTCGAGGAGCACAAGGGAGCCCTTCAGGTTCCGACGGTCGCCATCCTCGATCTTGGCGAGGGGCCGATCCTTTCGGTTGTTCGCGAGGGTAAGGCCGTCGTCCTGCATCCTGAACTCGGCGACGTCCAGGGCGACTGGACCGAGATCGCCGGCACGGACCTCAAGCCCGGTGAGCCGGTCATCGTCGAGGGCGGGTATAACCTTCCCGAGAACACGACCGTCAAGCTCTCCGGAGCGGAATCGGTCGAAAGCAAGGAACAGTCGGCCGAGGCCGACGCCGGGTCGCACGAGGCCGACGCGCCGAAGAAGGGGGCCCGATCATGAGCACCCATGGCAGTGGCCGGATCAACCTGGTCGCCCACGCGCGGCCCTATTTCGGGCTGATTGTGCTCTCGGCCGTCTTGCTGAGCGTTGCCGGGGTCGTGGCGATGCTCCGGATGCCCAGCGGAATCTATCCCGAGGTCGCCTTCCCTCGGATCGTCGTCATCGCTCAGACACCGGGCCTCGCCGTCAAGGACGTCGAGGTCGCCGTTACCCGGCCGATCGAGGAGGTCGTCGGGATTGTCCTGGGAGTGGTGCGCGTGCGGTCGAAGTCAGTCCGGGGCGCCTCGCAGCTCGAGATCGACTTCGCCCCCGGCACCGACATGATTCAGGCGCTCAACGATGTGCGCGCCCGAATGGCGGAGGTCGGCGCGCAACTTCCACCCGGCACGACCACGATCACCGAGCGGCAAACACCCTCGGTCTTTCCGATCATCTCGTTCGTCGTGACCGGCGGACGAGGGCCCTCGGAGCTGCACGACTACGCCTATTACGATCTTCGACCCCGGATCAGCCGGATCGCCGACGTCTCGTACGTGACCGTGCAGGGGGGTGATATCCGCGAGATCATCGTTGAGGTCGATCCCCAGGCGCTCGTCGCCGCGAATCTCTCGATTGCCGATGTTGCCGATCGGCTCAACAAGGAGCATCGGCTCCGGGCGGTCGGTCGGCTCGACCGCGGAGCGCTGCAATATCAGGTTCTTGCCGACACCCTGGCGACCAGCCCCGACGAGCTGGAAGACGTTGTGATCGCCGAGAAGAGCGGACAGTCGATCCGCATCCGCGACATCGGCCGGGTCGCGATTGGCCATGAAGACCGGACCACGGCCATCCGCTCCAACGGCAAGGACGCTGTGGCTCTGACGGTCTTCCGCCGCCTCGGCGGCAACGCGCTCGCTGTTTCCGAGGCGCTCGGCGCGGTCCTTCGCGACGCCGCCAAAAGCGCCCCTCCAGGCGTCGAGATCCACCCGGTTTATGACCAGGGGACACTGGTCCGAACGGCGATTGCCAACGTCCGCGACGCCATCGTGATCGGCGGCCTGATGAGCGTGGTCGTCCTGCTGATGTTCCTCAAGAGTGTGCGCGCCACCCTGATCGCCGCGCTCTCGATCCCGCTGAGCCTCGTCATCACGTTTGTGTTTCTCTACCTGACCGGCGACACGTTGAATCTGATGTCGCTCGGCGGGCTGGCGGTCGCCATCGGCCTGATCATCGACGACACGGTGGTCGTGATCGAAAACATCGCCCGGCATCTCTCCCAGGGCCAGTCGGGCGATGAGGCCGTCGACCGGGCCAGCCGGGAGATCAGCGGCGCGGTCATCGGCTCGACGCTGACGACGATCCTGGTGTTCGTCCCGCTCGCGTTCGTTCGGGGAGTGGTCGGGCAGTTCTTCCAGTCGCTCAGCGTGGCGCTCTCGGTGGCTCTTCTGGTCTCGATGGTCGTCAGCCTGACGATCATCCCGGTTCTCGCCGCCCGGTTCCTCGCCCGCCGGCCGATGCCGACAACCGGGCCGATCTACAACCTCCTGGCGAATCGTTACGAGGGGGTCCTTCGCGTGGGGCTGAGATTCCCCTGGGCCTCGGTGGCCGTCGCGATCCTGATGCTCCTGCCGCTCGGGTGGCTGGCGCTCAACATGGAGACCGGCTTCATGCCCGACATGGACGAGGGAGCCTTCGTCCTCGATTACGAGATGCCGGTCGGAACCTCGCTCTCGCAGACCGATAAGGTCCTGCGCCGGGTCGAGGATGTCCTTCGTCGGACACCGGACATTTCGGGCTACATCCGCCGGACCGGGGCCGAGCTTGGCTTCTTCGCCACCGAGGCATACACCGGCGACATCATGGTCAGCCTGAAGCCGAACGATCAGCGCCGGCCCATGGAAGAAATCATTGAGGAACTGAGCGGGGCGCTCGAAAAGGAGGTGCCCGAGCTGGAAACCGAGTTCGTCCCGCTGGTGCAGGACCAGATCAACGATCTGGCGGGGGTCGCCAGCCCGATCGAGGTGAAGGTCTTCGGGCCCGACTTCCGCACACTCCGCACGCTGGCGTCGAGTGTCGGCGAAATCGTCGAGAAGGTCGAGGGCGCCGACGACGTGAATGCTCACGTCTATCTGGGCAACCCCGACGTGGTTGTCCGCCCCGACAGCGCTCAGACGGCCCGGGTCGGGCTCACGGTGATGGACGTCGAGTCGCAGCTCAACGCCGCGCTTTATGGTCAGGTCGCCAGCACGGTTCCCCAGGAAGACCGGATGACAAAGATCCGGGTCCGATACCCTGACCCGGTCCGATACGACCAGATGCATCTGTCTCTCCTGCCGATCAGCCTGGCAACGGCGACCATGCCACCTCTGGCGACCGGCACGGCCCCGGCGAATCCGGGGTTTGTTCCGCTTGGTCAGCTCGCGACGATCCGGACGGTGCGCAGCCCGAACGAGCTCTGGCGCGAGAATCAACAGCCGGTCATCACGGTGACGGCCGAACAGCGAGGCCGAGACCTCGGCTCGATCAACGCCGAAATTCTGGAAAAGATGCGGGACCTGAAATTCCCACCCGGCTACCGATGGGAACTGGCGGGCAGCTACCGGGCGCAGCAGGAATCGTTTGTCAACCTGATGACCGTTCTGGTCGTCGCCTCGGCGCTGGTGTTTCTGCTGCTGGGCTTCCAGTTCCGGAGCCTATCGCTGCCGATGCTGATCTTCCTGGCGCAGCCGATCTCGCTCGCGAGTGCCTTCTTCGCGCTGAAAATCACAGGAACGCCGCTGAACGTCTCGTCGTTCATGGGGTTCATCCTGTTGATCGGTCTCGACGTGAAGAACGGGATCATCCTGATCGAGTACATTGGCCAGCTCCGAGGTGAGGGCGTCCCGCTCCACGAGGCACTCTTGCAGGCGGGTCGGACGCGATTCCGGCCGATCCTGATGACGAGCCTCTGCACGATCCTGGGCCTGGTCCCGCTGGCGATGGGCTTTGGTCCGGGCGCGCAAATGCAGCAACCGCTCGCCATCGCCGTGATCGGCGGCCTGATCACCAACATGCTCCTGACCCGCCTCTTGATCCCGGTCGGATACCTGGCGTTCCGGGGGCGTCGCGACCTCGAGCCGGCCACGGTCTCGGTCGTGGGCTGAGGGATCGAACCGGAGCACGACCGATGGCCCGCGTCCTGATCGTTGAGGACCAGACGAAGCTTCTGGAAACGCTCCGGCGCGGGCTGGAGGCCGAGGGCTACGAGGTCGTCGAGGCGGCCAATGGTCCAGATGGTTATCAGTCGGCCCTCGGCGGTGCGGTCGACGTGGTTGTGCTGGATCTGATGCTCCCAGGTCGACACGGGCTCGATGTCCTCCGCGACCTTCGCGCCGAGGGCTTCTCGCGGCCGATCCTGGTCCTCACCGCGCTCGACTCGATCGAGGAGCGCGTGCAGGGCCTCGACAGCGGCGCGAATGATTATCTGGTCAAGCCGTTTGCCTTCGCCGAGTTGCTTGCCCGAATTCGGGCGCTGCTACGGAGCGACCTTCCCGCTCGCGAGCTGATCCTCCGCGCCGACGATCTCGAACTGGACCTGCTCGCCCGCCGCGTGAGCCGGGCCGGCAATCCGATCGAACTGACCGGTCGCGAGTACGAGTTGCTCGAATATCTCCTTCGCCACAAAAATGAGGTTGTGACACGTGACATGATCGCCCGAGAGGTCTGGAAGGAGACCACCGGCGCGATGACACGCGTCATCGACGTTTATATCAACGCCCTGCGAAAGAAAGTTGAGCAGCCGTCGGGACGCCCGTTGATCCGGACGGTTCGCGGGATCGGCTATGCGCTGAAGGACGAGCCGGGATGAGGCGCCCCAACATCCGATGGCGGCTGACACTCTGGTACGGGACCGTACTGGCGGCGACGCTCGCCGGATTTAGCGTCGCGGTGTATGCGCTGACGAGCCACGAGCTACTGGCGCTAACAGACGCGGCGCTCACGGAGGAACTGGCTGACTTCGCGGGCGATGCCTCGCGGTGCCGCACTCGCGACGACTTCGCCCGCGAGCTGGGCCCGCGCTACGGCCGTCTGGAGGGCTATGAATCGCAGCTCAGCAGGACGTCGGGCGAGATTAACTTCCGGAGCGATGGCCTGACCGCCAGTGGTCTGCCGCTCCCCTCGAATCGAGCGAGTACCGATCGCACCTCGTTCGCCAACGGCAACCTTGCCCGGCTGGGGCATGTCCGGCTCGCCTGGCGCGAGGTGACGGGTCCGGTCGGGCCGATGATCGCCCAGGTCGCTGTCTCGATGTCGCCCAACGACCGGGCGCTTCGCGAACTGCTCACCGCGATGCTCGTCGCCGGCTCGACCGCGGTGGCCGTCACGCTCGGCGGCGGATACTGGCTGGCCCGCCAGGCGCTGGCGCCCGTGGATCGGATGGTCGCGACGGCGCGCGAGATCACCTCCACACGACTCGACCGCCGCCTGACCGCGCCCGACCCCAACGACGAGATCGGCCGCCTGGCCGCCACGTTCAACGGAGTGATCGAGCGATTGCAGCGGTCGTTCGAGGAGATCCGACGCTTCTCCGCCGACGCCGCCCACGAGCTGCGCACCCCGCTCGCCTCCATGCGCACTCAGGCCGAGGTCGCCCTGCAATCCCCTCGCTCGCCCGACCGCGATCAGCGCGTCTTCGAGGACCTGCTCGAAGAGATCGACCGCCTGACACGCCTGGTCACCCAGTTGCTCTTCCTTTGCCGCGAGGATGTCCGGCTCCCCTCCGGTGAGGCGCCCGCGCCGGCGGTCCGGCTGGACGAGGTCGTCGCCGACGTCGCCAACCACATGCAGGTCGTGGCCCGCGAGAAAGGTTTATCCCTGGATCTGAACGAAAACCCACTCTGTCTGGTGCGAGGCGACGTCGACCGGCTCCGGCAGCTTTGCTTCAACATCCTCGACAACGCGATCAAGTACACGACGGCCGGCGGGACGGTGCGGGTCTCGTCGCGGTGCGGCGACGGCCTCGCCGTTCTCACTGTCTCCGACACTGGGATCGGCATCCCGGCCGAGCACCTGCCCCGCGTCTTCGATCGTTTCTACCGGGTCGACCCCGCGCGGAGCCGCGAGGTGGAGGGGACAGGACTGGGGCTCTCGATCTGCCGTGCGATCGCCGAGGCGCATCGCGGCCGGATCACGATCGAGAGCGCCCCGGGCCGGGGGACGTTGGTGGTCGTGACTCTCCCGGTGGAATCCCCGGAGCGCGCGTAGGGACGATCTCAACTTCGGTGGCCGGCCGTTGCCTTCTCGGAGCCCGCGAACTTCTCCGGCTCGCGGTCGAATTTTGCCTTGCAGGCATCGCAGCAGAAGTAATACGTCTTTCCCTGGAACTCACTCTGCCCGGCCGCCTGCTCGGGCTGCACGTCCATCCCGCAGACAGGATCCTGTGTCATCGGGGAACCTCCCTCGCGATTTTGGGAATGGGACGCCCCGAAAGCCGGGGCGATCGAAAGGACTCGCGAGAGAATAGGTCTGCAACCGAGATGCCGGCGCCGGCCTTATTTGCTCTTCGGACGCGGTCGGCCGAGGCGGTCGACCTGCCAGATCTCGCCGGTGTCGACGTCGAGTGCCGTCAACCATCCGCCGCCGTAGCAGAACGTATCGATGCAGACGATGTGGCCGAGGTCGAGAACTTCGCCGTCCTTCTGCGAGGTGTGGCCGACGATTGCCCGCTTGCCCGAGGTGTGCGGTCCCGGTTGCCTGGATCGCAACGAATACCAGCGCAGGGCGTCGCCAAACTGTTCACCGATGGGAAGGTCGGGGTCGTACTGCGCGTGCACGAAGAGGTGCGTTGGCGTCTCGTAGTAATCGCGACACCGACGGAGGAAGTCGCGATGGGCTTCGGGAATCCGCTTCAAATCGGGCTCGCTAAACCGTGTTGCGCCATAAGAAGCGAGTGTCGCCCTGCCGCCCATGTCGAGCAGATCGCCGAACGCCTCGGACTCGCCGTCGAGGGCGCAAAGCAGGACGTGGTCGTGATTGCCGAGGATCGGGACCAATCGGCATTCCTGTTCGAGAGCGATCAACCGATCGAGGACGCCCCGGCTGTCGGGGCCCCGGTTGATATAGTCGCCCAGGGTGACAATTGTATCGTCGGGACGGGGCCGGATTCGGTCGAGCAGGGCGTTGAGGGCCGGGGCGCATCCGTGGACGTCGCCGATCGCGATCGTTCGAGGTGGCATGTCGATGGGGTCCTCCCTGGACAGATCTCCCTGGGCCGGTCCTGAGTCTCCATTATAATCAAAGGGGAAAGACCGGCAGGAACCCCGCCCGGACGACTGGCCTCGGAGCCCCCCTGATGAGATTCTCCCGCGGAATGATCGCCACGATCGCCGGACTCTGGCTCGCTGCCCTGGCGCCGATCGCCCAAGGAGCGGGGCCAGCGCCCGAGCCGAAGGTCGATTTCCACTTCCAGGTTCGGCCGATCCTTTCCGACAAATGTTTCAAATGCCACGGTCCGGATACCAGCAACCGCAAGGCTGGCCTGCGGCTTGACATCAAGGAGGGAGCGTTCGGCGAGTCGGAATCGGGAGAGATTCCGGTCGTCCCGGGAAAGCCTGGCCAGAGCGAATTACTCCGCCGAATCACATCCGACGACGAATCCGAGCAGATGCCGCCGCGATCGGTCGATCAGGCCCTCTCGCCCGCCGAGATCGCGATCCTTCGCCGATGGATTGAGCAGGGAGCCGACTGGCAACCGCACTGGTCGTTCCTGCCGCCCGTCGCCCGGCCGGTACCGGCGGTGAAGGATGACTCCTGGCCCCGCGGGCCGATCGACCGGTTCGTGCTGGCCCGGCTCGAATCCGAGGGGTTGAAGCCGTCGCCCGAGGCCGACCGCGAGCGGCTGATTCGCCGCGTGACGTTTGACCTCACCGGCCTGCCCCCGACCCTCGCCGAGGTCGACGCCTTCCTCGCCGATCGGGCCCCAGGCGCCTACGAGCGGCTGGTCGACCGACTCCTCGCCTCGCCGAGGCTCGGCGAGCGGATGGCCGTCGACTGGCTGGACCTGGCCCGATACGCCGACACCTATGGATACCAGGCGGATCGCTATCGGGCCACCTGGCCCTGGCGCGACTGGGTCGTCCGCGCGTTCAACCAGGATCTCCCTTACGATAAGTTCGTCACCTGGCAGATCGCCGGTGATTTGCAGCCGAATGCCACGCGGGAGCAAATCCTCGCAACCGCCTTCAACCGTCACCACCGCCAGACGAACGAGGGGGGCAGCATCGAGGAGGAATTCCGGGCGGAGTACGTCTCGGACCGGACAAACACGTTCGCCACCGCCTTCCTGGGGCTGACCTTCGAATGCGCCCGATGCCACAATCATAAGTATGATGCGATCAGCCAAAAAGAATTTTATCAGATCTCGGCGTTCTTCTCGAACATCGACGAGTTCGGGCTGTACTCGCATTTCACCGACGCGACGCCGACACCGACCCTGAGCCTGACCACGCCCGACCGCGACCGCGCCCTAACCGAGGCCGGCGCAAGGGTGCGCGCGGCCGAGGATCGCCTGGTCCGGTTGGTGGATTCGGCCGAGACGCGGGCGCGGTTCGAGACATGGTGGACTTCACCGAAACGCCCGCGCGACCCGGTGATGACTGGCCTGATCGGCGATTTCCCGCTCGATGCGATCGAGAGAGGCAAGGTCATCAACCGGGCCGATCCGAAGAAGTCCGGCTCGACCTCGGAGAATCCGAGGATGGACGAGGGGCGGGTCGGTTCCGGCCTCCGGTTCAACGGCGAGAACAACGTCACGCTCCCGCTCGGCAACTTCGACCGCGACCAACCGTTCTCGCTCGCGCTTTGGGTCCAGACGCCCGATTTCAAGGACCGCGCTGTCATCCTGCATCGGTCGATGGCCTGGACCGACGCCGGGAGCCGAGGCTATCAACTTCTGATCGAGGACGGCAAGCTGAGCTTCGGGCTGATCCACTTCTGGCCTGGCAACGCGATCGGCATCCGGGCTCGCCAGCCTCTCCCGATCGGCAAGTGGGTTCACGTCGCGATCGCCTACGACGGCTCCAGCCGCGCCGACGGCCTGACGCTCTACGTCAACGGCAAGCCCGCCGATCGCGAGGTCGTCCGCGACCAGCTTACCAGGAACATCACGGGCGGTGGCAACGATCACATCACAGTCGGCCAGCGGTTCCGCGATCGCGGCTTCAAGGGTGGGCGAGTCGACGAGATCCGCGTCTTCGACCGGACGATCACGCCGATCGAGGCCGCCCAGCTCTTCGACGGTCAGGCCCTTGTCGAGGCCCTTCGCTCGGGCCATCGTCCGGGCTCATATGCCTACTACCTCGCAAACTTCGACACCGAATATCGGAAGGCTCTCGGCGAGCTTTCCGCAGTCCGGAAGGCAAAATCCGCACTGATCGATCCGGTCGCCGAGATCATGGTGATGCGCGAGATGCCGGTGCGTCGGCCGACGTTTGTGCTGAAGCGAGGCGCTTACGACGCGCCCGGCGAGCAGGTCGAGCCAGGGACGCCCGCCGCGCTCTCGGCCTTCGATCCCTCCTGGCCGCGCAATCGCCGTGGTCTGGCGCTCTGGCTGACCGATCCGAAGCATCCGCTGATGGCTCGCGTCGCGGTGAATCGTTGGTGGCAGGCGCTCTTCGGCCGGGGGATCGTTGCCACGCCTGAGGATTTCGGCAGTCAGGGTCAATTGCCCACGCATCCGGAGCTGCTCGACTGGCTCGCGCGATCGTTCATCGATCGGGGATGGGACGTCAAGGAGCTGGTCCGATCGATCGTGACATCGTCGGTGTACCGGCAATCCTCGGAAGCAGCCCCCGAGCTTCTTGCCCGCGACCCCGAAAACACGATGCTGGCGCGCGGGCCGAGGTTCCGGCTGCCGGCCGAGATGCTCCGCGACGGGGCGCTGGCGATGGGCGGGCTACTGGTCGAGACACCGGGCGGGCCACCGGTCAAGCCGTACCAGCCGGCCGGGCTCTGGGAAGAGAAATCGGGGACGGTCTACCAGCGCGACACGGGGCCCGGAAGCCATCGACGGAGCCTCTACACCTTCTGGAAGCGAACCTCGCCGCCACCGGCCATGCTCACCTTCGACGCGACCACTCGCGAGGTCTGCGCCGTCAAGCGGCAGACGACCGCGACGCCGCTCCAGGCACTGGTGCTGCTGAACGATCCCCAGTATGTCGAGGCCGCGCGTGGGCTGGCCGAGCGGGCGTTTCATGAGGGTGGCTCGACGATCGACGATCGGGCGGCGTTTCTCTTCCGTCTGACAACCGGCCGACGACCCTCACCTCGCGAGGTCGCGACGCTTGGAGGTTTGTATCGCGACCAGCTCGACGAGTTCCGCTCAGGCCGCTCCGACGCCGCGAAGCTCCTGGCCGTTGGCGACGCGCCACGCGACCCGGCCATCGGGGTCCCAGAGTATGCCGCGATGACGGTTCTGTCGCAGGCGCTTTTGAATTACGAGGAGACGGTGACCCGGCATTGAACCACTGAGCGAGGACACACACACCGATCCCAGGTAGATCGTCGTCCGAATCCGAATCGAACAGAGATCGAAATTAAAAGTTGATGTGATTTTTGTAGGAGGGAGCTCCCGCTCCCGACCTGGACGAAGCCGATCGTGTCGCGAAGATCGCCGGCTGGAGCCGGCTCCTCCAAAAATCGGGTCGGACGAAGTCGATCGTGTCGCGAAGATCGCCGGCTGGAGCCGGCTCCTA
>DAIDKV010000151.1 GCA_027449865.1 Planctomycetales bacterium | reverse complement strand
TGCGCCGCGGTCGCCGGGCCGCCGAAGGAGAAGCACGGCACGGATCATGAGATCCCGTCACCAGGGACCAGGAGAGTGCCATGCGCCCGGTCAGCAGGCGATTCGGCGGTCCATGGCAAATGTCGAGCCGAACAGTCGTGCTACGTCCCCATTTCCGCTTCCCGCGTCCCCATTTCCGCTTCCCGCGCGGGAGAGCGGACCGCAAGAGCAAGGGCCGCGCAACCCAACGCGAACGACACCAGACGCGCTACCCGAGGCAATTGCCACCGCGCCGGATGACCCTTGCACCGAGCCGACACCGGACAACCCAGGCTAACGACCGAGTTCAGCGGCCGGCCGCAGGCCGGTCCGCTGCAACGCAATGTTAGCCCATGCCCTCTCGGGCTACTGCCCAGGTAAGAGCCATCGCAGCATGGCCAACGCGACACCAAGGACCGCGATGATGTTCATCACCAGGCCGATTGTCCAGCGGGGACGCGATTGGTCTCCCGGATAGGTACCGGCCCGCCCGTAGAACCAGCCCACGACGCCGCCGGCCAAGGCGGCAATCAAGCCCACCGGTGGCCCAAGGAGTACCCCGAACGCGAACGCACCGAAGGCCGCCCCGCTCGCGAAATCGGGGGCATGCCCGCACGGCGCAGCGCGGCCGATCCCGCCGATCACGGCACCGGCCGAAGTGGTGATGAAAAGCCCGGAGATCAGGCCGATGAGAGAGCCCTTAAGTGCGTTCAAGCCTGTGCCCTCTACCGGCTAACAAGAATTCGGCCGGTGAACGGCCGTGTTGACATACGGCCGATTTTCCGTCTAATCGCGCACACTTCGAAGGATTATCCTCGATTTCCCGGATCTTCGCAAGGGATGTCATGGATTTGGACGGAATCTCGGGCGGAGGATAGCGGATATGCAAGGACAAGGGACTAAAGGAGACAATAATCGGGAGAGGGGGCAGGACTTGGTTGATTCATTATGCCCCCCTTTGTTGTCATGAGGATAGCCACCGGTTCGGAGGAGGCTCGAACCGGTGACTCACGGTTAGCACACAGGCAGGCAGGAGCCTCGCCCTTCCGAGGGCACGACACCGGTATTTTGGAAGGGCGAGGCTCCGTCCGAGCCACGCTCACAGGCTCGGCGGGCGCCTCGCCCTCCCGTGACAATCGGACACGATTTCCGGGCACGTGTCTCAGCCGAACAGCCGGGTGACGGCCTCGGCCTTGACCAGCTCTCGGGGCTGGTTGAGGTGGTTGTAGACGATCGTGGCCGGGTCGATCCCGAAAGCGTGGTAGATCGAGGCCAGCAGCTCGCCGGGGTGGACCGGGTCCGCCAGCGGCGCCGAGCCGGTCTTGTCCGACTGGCCGTGGACGTGTCCGCGGCGGATGCCGGCGCCGGCGAGGACGGCCGTGTAGCAGTACGGCCAGTGGTCGCGGCCATCGGGGCTGTTGCCGTTGCCGGACGTGCTGACGCCCTTTTGAGGGCTCCGACCGAACTCGCCGACCGCGACCACCAGCGTCTCGTCGAGCAGGCCGCGGCGGTCCATGTCGGTGAGCAGACCGGAGAGCCCCTGGTCGAGCATCGGGCCGGACCGGTCGCGCATCCGGTTGGTCAGGTCGGAGTGGTGGTCCCACGAGTGGTTGTCGGAATTGGCGACCTTCGGCCAGATCACCTCAACGACCTTCGTCCCAGCCTCGACCAGCCGACGCGCCAGCAGGCAGCTCTGGCCGAAGGTGTTCCGGCCGTAGAGGTCGCGGGTCTCGTCGGTTTCGGCCTGGAGGTCGAACGCCTCGCGAGCCCGGCCCGAGACGATCAGGCTCAACGCCCGGTCGTAATACTCGTTGAGCTTCAGATCGGCGACGGCCTGGTCGATGTCGCGCATCCCGGCGTTGAAGGCCTCGCGGAGCTTCGCCCTGCGCTGGAGGCGAACGGCGAAGACCTCGGGCCGGAGCTTCAGGTCGTCGACCTTGATCCGGTCCATCTTCGCCATGTCCATGTCGTCGCCGTCGGGGAAGAGCGTATACGGGTCGAACGCCTTGCCGAGGAACCCGGCGGTGCCCCCCTTGCCGACGACGTTGCTCTCCTGGAGCGGACGCGGGAGCATCACGAACGGGAGCATCGGGACGTCCTGCGGACGGAGCCGGATGATCTGCGAGCCGAAGTTGGGGAAGTCCTTCGCGTTCGGCGGCTCGAGCTGTCCCGACGGGCTGACCTTGTCGGTCGTGTAGCCCGTCATCATCTGGTAGATGGCCGCCGTGTGGTTGAACAGGCCGTTCGGGGTGTAGCTCATCGAGCGGATCAGCGTGAGCTTGTCCGTCACCTGCGAGAGCTTCGGCAGGACCTCGGTGAACTTGACGCCCGGGACCTTCGTGTCGATCGGCTTGAAGACGCTCCGGACGTTGTCGGGGACGTTATCCTTGGGGTCCCAGAGGTCGAGGTGGCTCGGTCCACCCTGAAGGTAGACCATGATGATGCTCTTGGCCCGGCCCCAGCCTGGCCCTCGGCTGACCTCAGCGCCCCGCGCCGAGGCCGCCTGCAATTCGAGCATCGACCCGAGCCCCAGCCCGAGCAGTCCCGATCCGCCCACTCGCAGGATATCGCGGCGCGTCACGCCCAGTTCCGCATCGCAGAGGTCCTTGCCGGCCCGACCGGGTACGATGATCATCGTCTGGCTCCCTGGTATCCCTCGCCTCGTCGACCTCCCAGGCTCGCGCCTGTCAAACAAGTATTGTATCGACGGTCGACCGGGCTGTCCCGCGCGATCTCCGGATTTTTGGTTGGTTTTTTTGCCCGCCTACGCCTCCGGAAACCGCTCGCGGAGGGCGTGGGCCAGGCGCAGGAAACCGTCGACGTCGATCTCCTCGGCGCGGAGCTGGCCGCTGAGGCCGTGTTCCTGAAGCCAGACGTCGACGTCGGCGCGGGTCCAGTCGCCGGTCCCGAAGCCGGAGAGGACGTGGCGGATGTATTTCCTTCTGTGCAGGAAGACCTGGCGGACCACCTTGTGGAACCAGGCGACGTCGCCGACCCGTGTGCGAAGGGCCGCATCCGGGCGGATCTCGACGACCGCCGAATCGACCTTCGGCCTCGGCCAGAAGACCGAGGGAGGCAGGTTGCGCACGATCGACGCCGTCGCCAG
Organism: Planctomycetales bacterium; assembly: GCA_027449865.1. Taxonomy (GTDB): domain Bacteria; phylum Planctomycetota; class Planctomycetia; order Isosphaerales; family Isosphaeraceae; genus JAKAUH01. The sequence continues at coordinate 1,340 of DAIDKV010000151.1, read as the reverse complement.
GGCCTGGACCAGCACCGAGACCGACCCATAAGCCCCGGTCGAGGGACGGGCGATCAGGCGGTCGGCCAGCTCGCGCTGGATCGTCACCACCATGCGCTCCGGACGCATCTCGGGATGGACGAGCAGGTTCGAGATCAGCGGCGTGGCGATGTTGTAAGGGAGGTTCGCCACCAGCTTGAACCGGCGATCGGGGTCAGCCGCCAGGCCCGATCGGACGGCGTCCAGAACATCGGCGTTGATCTCGTGCTTGCCGGCGAGAGCGTCGCGGTGCAGGACCTTCACGTTCGGCAGACCGGAGGTCGCCTCGGCCGCGAGCTTCGCCATTGCCGGATCCAGGTCAACCGCGATTACCGCGGCGCCCCGAGAGGCCATCAGTGAAGTTAAGGCCCCCGTACCCGGGCCAACCTCCAGAATCACATCCCCGGGACCGACCTCGGCCGCCTCGACAATCACGTCGTGGATGTTCAGATCGATCAGGAAGTTCTGACCCAACCGCCGCTGCGGAGCCATCCCGCGCTCGGCGAAGAGTTTTCTCAAATACGATTGCGTCTGTCGAATAGGTGGCATGGGCGATCTTAATTATGGGAAGAGGTTTCACGCAGAGACGTAGGCAAGAGATCAAAAAGAGGTTTCACGCAGAGACGCAGAGTTCCGCAGAGACGCAGAGAAAAACAGGGAATCAGTCGATCCCGTTGGCGATCCGCTTGATGCCGGACTTGATGATTGGAACATTGAAGTTGATCAGCAAGCCGAGGCGGAGGCCGCTCAGGCGAAGGTAGGTCAGGAGTTGCATCTGGTGGACGGGATGGATCGCCTCGACGGACTTCAACTCAACGATCACCTTGTTCTCGACGATCAGATCCGCGCGGAACGCCTCCTCGATCCGGATCGCATCGTAGATCACCGGAACGGGATGCTGGACCAGCACGAGCAGCCCACGCCGTTCCAGCTCGTACCGGAGTATCCGCTCATAAACGGATTCGAACAGCCCCGGGCCGACCTTCCGGTGAATCCGATAGGCGGCGTCGACAATCATCCCACTGATCTCATTCTCGTGCATGGCCCCGCCCTCGCTCGTTGAAATGGAAATCTCTCTGTCTTCTCTGCGGAACTCTGCGTGAAACTCTTCCTGTATCCCTCGGTCTTCTCCGCGTCTCTGCGGAACTCTGCGTCTCTGCGTGAAACTCTTCCTGTATCCCTCGGTCTTCTCCGCGTCTCTGCGGAACTCTGCGTCTCTGCGTGAAACTCTTCCGGAATTCCCCGGCCTTCGCTGCGTGAAACTCTTCCTGTATCCCTCGGTCTTCTCTGCGTCTCTGCGGAACTCTGCGTCTCTGCGTGAA
>DAIDKV010000150.1 GCA_027449865.1 Planctomycetales bacterium | reverse complement strand
CCATGCCAACGTGAGGCGATGAAGCGCCGCAAGGTCATGCGAAAGGCCCGATCCAAGACGAAGCGTCCCATCCTCCTGGCCGACCTGGAACGGCGCTATCGTGAACTGCCCTCCTTCTAGCTCTCTTGCGGGTCATTGTTTTTTTTAGCGTCTGCCGGACCGTCTCGGGACTGATGGATTCCACGATCTCCAGTTCCACCAGTTGGTCGGCGAGCAATCGTAGCGTCCAATGGCCATAGCCGGCCGGCGGCTTTCCCAACCGCAGGGCGATCAGTTTCGCCTCGGCGGCGCCGTCCAGCAATTTGGGAGTAGGAGACGTCGTCCGTTTCTTGCGCACCAAGGCGGCCTCAAAGCCTTCCAAGACGAACTCCCGCCGCACGTTCTCCACGGTCCGAATGCGACAGCCTAGGGCCTCGCTGATCTTCTCGTCATTCCAACCCGGACCGTCCATGTCCGCCTTGAGCAAGATGACCGCTCTCCGCAGTTTCTCCGACTTGCCTTTCTCGTTCTTGACCGTCGCCTCGCAGATCGCGCGTTCCTCGTCCGAGAGCCGAACGATATACTTCTTGTTCATGGGAGCCTCCTAGTGACCATCGAGGTTCCCCAAAACCGACGCTCTTGGCAACCCCAAGTTTTAGATTGGACAGAGCACTAGCAGGGAATTGCGGGATGATCCGTCCGGGACACTGCCGCCCCATGTCGTGGGCGAGTCCACCGGCAGACCGATTCGCGAGGACTCCTAACCTTGCCCGAGCCGTGCTTTCCGGAGACGAGCCTGACGCTTCTCTCTGCCCTCCGGGCGCATCCTTTCGACGGTGGGGCCTGGGCCCAGTTTGTCCAGACTTACGCGCCACGGATTCTCAAATGGTGCCGGCGCTGGGGATTGCAGGAGGCCGACGCGGAGGACGTCGCTTAGGCCGTCCGCTTTCGACGACGATCGGCCACGGCGACCAGATCCACTCTCTCGCAATCTCGCCCGATGGCCGGAGGATGGCCACCGGCGGCGGCGAAGGCATCGCCCGCCTCTGGGAGGCTGACGGTCGACCCATCGGCCGGCCGATGACTCACGCCAAAACCATCTGGGACGTCGCCTTTTCGCCCGACGGCCGGACCGTTGCGACCCTCGGCTACGACCGTGTCGCCCGCCTCTGGGACGCCCGCACCGCGGACCCCGTCGGCGCCCCAATCGACCAGGGAGGCATCCTCGCGATGGTCTTCCTCCGCGAGAGTCGGACCCTTCTCACCGGCGGCGAGGACGGCGCGATCCGGTCGTGGGATGTCAGCCAGGCGCGGCCGAGTGCCCCCGCCTGGAAGACCGGTGCGGCGGTGACCGGCCTTCGCCTCGACCCCGCCGGCAGCCGGATCGCCTCGTGGCACGCCGACGGATCGGTCCGCGTCCGGGAAGTCTCGACTGGTCGCGAGACGGGGCCCACGCTTCACTTCATGTCGTTCCTGGACATCGAACAGGGCAGCGCCCCGGTGGCCTTCTTGCCCGACGGTCGAACCCTTCTCGTGGGCGCCGGCGGCCAGGTCCGGGCCTGGGACCTGGAGACCGGCCGGCCCGTCGGGCACGCGATGCGCTCCCCCGCGGCGATCCTTGATGTCGCGCTGGCTCCCGACGGCCGAATCGCCGCGATCGCCAGCGGCACGGCCGCCCGCCTCTGGGACGTCGCTTCCGGCCGGATGATCGGCGCCCCGCTCCGGCACCGGCTCTCCGTATCGTCGGTCCGGTTCTCGCCCGACGGTCGGACCCTCCTGACGACCAGTCACGATGGCACCCCTCGCCTCTGGCGGATCGACGCCCCCCTCACTCGGGCCGACCGGATCTTCCCCAGAGCCCGACGGGGTCGCGATCCAGCTCCCCGAGGCCGTCCGCCCGGCCATCCCTCCCTTCGACCTCGCCCTCATCACCAGGGATCAATCGCGAGTCGCCCTGTTCGACCGAAAGAACGGACGAGTGCGCCTCATCGACCGGACCACCGGGAGGCCCCTGGGCCTGCCCATCGTCACGGCCTGGCCGATGATCGGGGCAGCGGTCATGAATCCGAGCGGCGATCACCTGGCGATCTCCTGCTTCGATAACACCTCAACCACCATCAACAGCACCGCGTCAACCTGCCGGATCCTCGACGCCCTGTCCGGAAAACCGGTCACTCCGATGCTCCCGTATGGTAACTATCCCTCCGCGCTGGCTTTTCGGCCCGACGGTGCGGTCCTCGCCACCGGCGACTTCTGGGGAGAGGTGCATTTCTGGGAGGTGGCAACTGGCCGGCCGATCGGCCCTATCACGTCATCTTCATCGAGCGGCCACTCTCCGAGGTGCTCGACTCGCAGGAGCGCATGATCGCCCGCCAGGGGGCATCGACAGTCGAGGCCACCGGGCGCCGCGAGCGACTGGAAGCCCAGTACACTCGCGACCTCGGACGGATCAAGCAGGCGATGGCTCGACGCCCCTCGGCGCGAGTGCTCTTTACCTGGAGCACGCCGCGGTGATTCGCGATCCGAGTTCGGCGGCGGCGACCATCGCCCGATTCCTCGGCGGCGGACTCGACGTCGAGGCGATGGCGGCACAGGTCAACCCGGCGCTCCATCGCAACCGCGCCAGGGCAGAGTGAGCCCGGGGCGAGGAGCCGTCGGCCATCACCACCTGACCACCGGCCAGCTCATCCCAGACGTTTCTCTTCGAGAAAGGGAGTGGCCGATGATGGGGCCGGGTCGAGTCGATCGATCAGTCTTCCGACACTCCCAGCCGACGCCCGACTTCCTCGATCAACACAGCCTCGTCCGGGAAGCGGCCGGTCTGGAGCTTGGAATACAGCCGGGCGCCGCCGACGGTCAATTCGAAGCAGCCTCCCTTCGAGGGGATCATCGTGTACCGGCTAATGGCCCGCTTGTAGCGGGGCAGGAGCTTGGCCGTCAAACTGACAGCCTGGGGCTCGTAGTTTCAGAGGGCGCAGTATTCGAGCACGACTTCCACAAACTTCTCCTTCCTCGCGGCGGTTGGATCGGGTCGATGAACTCTGGAATCCGATCATAACTCGCCGGGGGAATGGAGTCGAACCGTCTCCGAAACGCGTGTCGGACGAGGTCCTTCGATACCGATTGATCAGGAATTCGGACTTTTCTCCGGCCTGGTCCGTTGGGGAGACTCGGGCGGTGCGGGCGGCCCCTCGCCTCCAGGATGGTCCTCGGTCCCGGCCTCGGGAAGGCCCTTCGGCAGGGTCCAGGACGGGCGGAATCGGCCAGCCATGAGGCGATCGATATCGTGGAAGGTAACGGATCCATCCCCATCGGTGTCGGCCTCGTGGACCATCCGGACGACCTCGTCGGTCGTGACCCGTCCGTCGCGGTCCGTATCGGCCGCCACGACGACGTGGAAGCCCGACGACCAGATCCCACGAGGAAAGCCCCCATTCGGAGGTTGGTGGGGCGGCCCTTGACCTTGCGGGCCGCGCGCGGGCCCCGATCCATTCTGCGGGACCGGACCCTCACCGACGATCCACGCCGTCTCCCTGTACTGGATATATCCAGCCGCAAGGAGCATCCCCGAGACAACGGCCCCAAAGGCGAGATTGCCGACGAAGGATGTTGAGGGAGGGGCTTTCCTCAGCCCGAGCGCGTAGATCCCGGCCAGAACGGCCGAGATCGCCACGCCGAGGAGGATCGCCGCGATCAACTCTTCGGGTGTCCGGCCGAGCACGGCATCCGCGATCGATTCGAGGAACCTCATGGATTTTCATGCCCTCCAGGACAACGATCGAGTAAAAGTCGGTCTCTCAAGGATCCGGCTGTCTCTCAAGATGCGGGCTTCGGGGCGAGGTCAGCGCGGTCATTCCGTCGCATGTCGGGGCCGTTCGAGGTGAGGCGACGTAACGCAGGTCCACCCCGCGAACGTCTACGTCTCCATGGGGAAGAGATGCGACATTCCGAGGAATCCGGCGCCCGGTACGATGTATTTTTTCGGAGGAGAGGACCGGCCCGACTTTTGCGGACCTCGCGAGATCGTCCATCTTGCACGGGAATGCCTTTCCCTCGGCCGGACCGGCGCTTAGAATAGCTACCCCACCGGGCCGCGTCGGCCTCGCGGCGCCCGGGGCAGAGTGAGCCCCTGAACCCGAGGACCGAACAGGAGCCCCGAGATGACCGTCCGGACCGATCAGAGCCCCGCGATCAAGTCGCCGAAGCATGACCTCGACGAGCTCTGTATCAACACGATCCGCACCCTCTCCATGGATGCTGTCCAGGCGGCGAACTCCGGGCACCCCGGCACGCCAATGGCGCTGGCACCTGTCGGGTACTACCTCTGGCAATACATCCTGAGATTTGATCCCGAAGACCCGATCTGGCCCAATCGCGACCGCTTTGTCCTCTCCGCCGGCCATGCCTCGATGCTCCTGTATTCGCTATTGCACCTGGCTGGGGTCAAGGCCGTCAGCAAGGAGTACGAGCCCCTCGGCGAGCCCTCCGTGCCGCTCGAAGCGATCAAGGCCTTCCGCCAGTTGCACAGTCGGTGCCCGGGCCACCCCGAATACCGATGGACCTCCGGCGTCGAGACGACCACCGGCCCGCTCGGCCAGGGCCTGGCGAACAGCGTCGGCATGGCTGTGGCCTCGCGGTGGATGGCCAACCACTTCAACAAGCCCGGCTTCGAGGATCTGATCGATTTTAATGTCTATTCCATCTGTGGCGATGGTTGCATGATGGAGGGCGTCTCCTCCGAGGCGGCCTCGCTTGCTGCTCACTGGAAGCTCTCCAACCTCTGCTGGATCTACGACAACAACCACATCACCATCGAGGGGAACACCTCGCTGGCCTTCAGCGAGGACGTCGCCACCCGATTCCTCGGCTACGGCTGGAACGTCACCCGGGTCGGCGATGCCAATGACCTTGGCCTGCTCGAACGAGCCCTCACCTCCTTCCGCGACGAGAAGGACCGGCCGACACTCATCATCGTCGACAGCCACATTGGATGGGGCTCCCCCAACAAGCAGGACTCCCACTCGGCGCACGGCGAACCGCTCGGCGAGGAAGAGGTCCGGCTGACCAAGCGGGCCTACGGATGGCCCGAGGACGCCAGGTTCCTCGTTCCCGACGGCGTCTACGATCGCTTCCGTGAGGGAGTCGGCGCTCGTGGCAAGAATCTGCGAGATGCCTGGTTCGACCGCCTGAAGGGGTATCGCGCGCAGTATCCGGAACTTGCCGACCAGCTCGACCGGATGCAGCACCGTCGGCTTCCCGAAAACTGGGAAGCCGGGCTGCCGAACTACCCGGCCAATCCCAAGGGAATTGCAACCCGCAACTCGTCGGGGCAGGTCCTCAACGCCTTCGCGAAGAACATCCCCTGGCTGATCGGCGGTGCCGCCGACCTGGCCCCCTCGACCAAGACCCGGCTGACCTTCGATGGCGCCGGCGATTTCGAGGCGGACAACTACGGCGGCCGGAACTTCCATTTTGGTGTCCGTGAGCATGCGATGGGGGCCATCCTCAACGGAATGGCGACCGTGAAGGTCCGGCCGTATGGCTCCGGGTTCCTGATCTTCAGCGACTACGGACGGCCCGCAATTCGCCTCGCCGCGCTGATGGAACTGCCGGTCATCTACGTGTTCACCCACGATTCGATCGGCGTCGGCGAGGACGGCCCGACCCACCAGCCGATCGAGCAGCTTCCCTCGCTTCGCGCGATCCCCGGCCTGATCGTCCTCCGCCCGGCCGACGCCAACGAGGTCATCGAGGCGTGGAAAGTGATCTTGCAACTCCACCACCAGCCGGCCGTCCTTGTGCTGACCCGCCAGGACCTGCCTACCCTCGACCGGACAAAGTACGCGCCGGCCTCGGGCGTGGCCCGGGGCGCCTACGTCCTGGCCGATGCCCCGGGTGGCAAGCCGGAAGTTCTACTGCTGGCGACTGGTAGCGAGGTTTCGCTCTGCGTCGAGGCCCACGAGCGGCTCGTCGCCGAGGGGATTCGGTCGCGGGTGGTGAGCATGCCCTCCTGGGAACTCTTTGACGATCAGGACGACGCCTACCGCGACTCCGTCCTACCGCCAGACGTCACGGCGCGGGTCTCGGTCGAGCAGGCCTCGGTCTTCGGCTGGGGACGCTATGTCGGTGTGACGGGCAAGAGTATCGGCATGCGATCGTTCGGTGCCTCGGCTCCGATGAAGGATCTTCAGCGCGAGTTCGGTTTCACCGTCGATCGCGTCGTTGATGAGGCAAAGGCCCAACTCAGCCGTTGATCTGCGGTAAACCAGCACGGCCGGGGACCGAAATAGGTTCCCGGCCATGCTTTCGTCAGGCGATCGCAGGGCGGAGAATCTCGGCACACCACGAGTCGAACGAGGTCGGAGTCGTCGAGTCCTGTGTCCGGGGCTGGGCGTCGTGCAGTCCCCCGGCCATCGCACGGAACAGGTCGATCAGTTCCCGGGTGTAGACCTCGCTCGCCCCGAAGCCGAGCAACACGGCTCGGAAGTCCGCTTCCGAGAGCTCGTGATACCGAATCGGACGCCCGAGCACCCGGGTCATCACATCGGCCATCTGGTTCAATGTTAGGTGCGCCGGGCCGTGGACGCCGACCCCTGTCTGCCCCGTCCACGATCGGTCGCGGAGCAGTTCGACCGCACGCGCCGCGATGTCGCGAGTGGCGCAGACCGGCACCGCGATATCTCCCTTCATCGGATGTGCGAAGATCCCCCGATCGCGGAGCATCTCCACCTGCGAGAGCAAGTTCTCCATGAAGTATCCGCAACGCAACGCCCGAAGATGGACGCCCGTCGATTCGAGCAACTCCTCGACCTCGAGCGCGGCTCCGATCGGCCCGGAATCCTTCGGTCCCCCGCGTCCGCCACTGGAGACCAGGACGAGCCGGCGGACGGATGAGCCCGGCAATGCCTCGGCGAGCGGCCGGCAGAATCTAAGGTAGTATTCCCTGGCCGGGGCTGTCATGGTCTCGTCCGGCGGGACGCACCAGAAAACGGCCTCGGCACCCTCGAGCGCCCGGGCAACGAGCGAGGAGTCCGCGTGCGTACCCTCGATTAGCTCGACCGAGCCCTTCGTCTCGACCCGGCCCGGATCGCGGGCGATCGCGCGGACCGACTCTCCAGCCGCTTCGAGCCCGGCGAGGACCTTGCTCCCGATCTGTCCGGTAGGGGTCGTAATGACAATCATGAGACCTCCTTTTCACATGCGTCGATGAAGAAACGTTCGCTCTCGACTCATTTCCCGAAGTAGCTTGGCCGGTCGATGTCGGCAATCAACCCGATCTGGTCTGGATGCCACCCAAGCTTCTCTCGCGTGAGGGCCGAGGAAGCCGGGGCATCGATCATCGTGAACGGTGTGAACCATCCGAAATGCTCGGCGGCCTCCTCGGGCGTCCGGCTCACGACCGGGATACCCAGCCGCCCGCCGATCACCGAGGCAATCTCTCGGAACGGCACGCCCTCCTCGGCAACGCCGTGATAGATGGCTCCCGCGGCCCCTTTCTCGACAGCAAGCCGGTAGAGCCGGGCCGCGTCGAGCCGGTGGACCGCGGGCCACCGATTGTTGCCATCGCCCACATAGGCCGAGACGCCACGCTCCCAGGCGATTCCGATCAGCATCGGGACAAACCCGTGGTCGCCGTCGCCGTGGACCGACGGCGGGAGACGCACCACGATCGACCGGACCCCGCGCGCCTTCGCCGCCGCCGCAGCCTCCTCTGTGGCAACGCGGGGCCAGGCATCGGGTCCGCTCCGGGGTGGTGTCTCCTCGGTCGCGATCGGGTCTCCGGCGAGCATTGCCGTCCCGGACGTGATGACGAGCGGTCGATGAGAACCCTCCAGCGCCGAGGCCAGGGCCACGACCGCTCGACGGTCAATCTCGCAGACCTCCTGAATCCGCGCAAAGTCATGAATGAATCCGGTGTGGATCACGCCGTCCGAACCGGCAGCCCCGCTTTTCAGGCTCTCCGGCTCGGTCAGGTCGCCCCGATGGACCTCGGCGCCCGCGTCGGTCAGCGACTTTGCCCCCTCGTCCGTGCGAGCCAGGCCCAGAATCTGGTGCCCTGCGTCGATCAACTCCCGCACGATTGCCGAGCCGACGAATCCAGTCGCACCCGTCACAAAAATACGCATGAATATCTCTCCGTAAAAACTCAATGAGCCTGCGTGACCGCCGCCGAGGTGGCAACCCCGTCGAGTTCTGCCAGGTCTTCGGGTGAGAGCGACAGGCCCCCGGCGTCGAGATTCTCCCGAAGGTGGGCGAGCGACGACGTGCCAGGGATCAGCAGAATGTTCAGCGATCGGTGGAGTAACCAGGCCAGCGCCACCTGCACCGGTGCCGCCCCGAGACGGGCCGCGACGCCCGACAGCGTTTCCGATTGCAGCGGCGTGAACCCGCCGATCGGAAAATACGGAACGTACGCGATCCCCTCCGAGGCCAGTTCATCGATCAGAGCATCGTCTCGCCGATAGGCCACGTTGTAGGCGTTCTGAACGCAGACGATCGGCGCGATTCGCCTCGCCTCCTCGATTTGAGAGGCCGTTACCGTGCTGACCCCAATATGGCGGATCAGCCCCTCTCGTTGGAAATCCGCCAGCACCGTCATGGGTTCCTCGATCGAGCCCTCGGCAGGCTCCAGCATCCCGTGCATGCTTCGAAGGTTGACCACGTCGAGGACATCCCGTCCCAGGTTCCGTAGGTTGTCGTGGACCGCCCGCCTCAACTCCTCTCGCGAGAAAGCCGGAATCCATGACCCATCCTCCCCGCGCCGGGCACCCACCTTCGACACGATGACCAGCCCCTCCGGATACGGGTGGAGCGCCCGCCGGATGATCTGGTTGGTGACGTGCGGTCCGTAAAAGTCCGACGTGTCGATGTGATTCACGCCTGCCGCGACCGCCTCCCGCAAGACAGCCACCGCCGCGTCCGGATCCCTCGGTGGCCCGAATACCCCCGGCCCGGCCAGTTGCATCGCCCCGTATCCGATTCGGTGGACCGTCATCGACGTCCCCGGAAACGCGAACCGCCCTCCCGCAAGCCTTCCAACCATCCCCGACGCTCCTCCCGCCGTTTGACCAGCGGCATGGGACCTGCTACACTCCATTAACTACACCGACAAGTTTAATCAACTTAACCGTCAAGTCAAGAGGGTGTAAGATGAAGTTCGAGGAGACCCCCTTCCGGTCGCTGTCCCGCGCCGAGCGCCGGGAGCGGATCCTCTGGGCCGCGAAGGAAGTCATGATGGAGAAGGGAGTGGACGAGGCCAGCATGGACGACGTGGCGGCGTGCGCCGGAACGACGAAGCCAACGGTCTATGCGCACTTCAAGTCGAAGGACGAGCTTTTCGCGGCCGTTGCTGACCTGATCAAGGGGCTGTTTCTGGGGAAGCTGGGAAACCCCGAAGTGTACTCGTCAGATCCGGTAGAGGCTGTGGCCCTATTCTGCGGGCGGTTTGTGGAGCTGACCTGCTGGCAGGCCGCGATCGGTTATCAGCGGGTGGCGCTGGCCGCCGCGGTTCGGTCGCCGATGATCGCTGGGACGGTCTACCAGACGATGTTCGGCGGGGCCTGCTCCTCGTTGGCCGACTACCTCCGTGCCCGGAAGCTGACCCGGACCCCGGATCGCGATGCGGAATTCGTCCTGGCTGCCACGTCATGGGTTCCCATGATGAGGCATCTCTACGGGCTGGACGAGCCATCTCCAGAGATGCCGGGCCTTCAGGGGATCGCGGGATGGGTCGATATGAAGAAAATCCGGGAGGCCGTCAAGCTAATCGCGACGACCTGGAAGTTGTCCTGAGAATCGTGCGGCAGCACTGTCGCCCTAGGCTACGGCGTCTGGATCACTCGGACCGAAGACGACCGCGACGAGCGCGTACAGTTTGGCCAGCCGGACGAGGTCGTTGATCGAGGCCCATTCCTCGACGGTGTGCTGACCGCCGGCCCTCGGGCCGTGGGTGATCGCTGGGATACGGGCTCGGGCGAAAAAGGTATTGCCATCATCCACGATCGGCTTCGGGCCAGTCGGTAGTGTTCGGCCAGAAATCACCTGGTGAGCCTCCTGGAAGATCCCGACGAACGGATGCGCCGGATCGAGGGTGAAGGCATCGCGGACGAGCCGGAAGTTGAGGTCAAGCTCGGCGCCAGAGTCGCGGGCCACCTCGTCGGCGAGAGCCCGGAACTCGCGCTCGACGGCGGCGGCGTCGGTCCCGGGAATCCATCGTCGTGTTCCTTCGAGCCGACAAACCTTAGGGAATCCGTTATAAATATCCCCGGCGTGGATCTGGCCGACAAAGGTGCTGGCGCGTCCAGCGATCGGGTGGACCTCAGCGGCGAGGCGGTCGTCTAGCCGGGCGAGCTGTAAGACCAGCTCGGCGCCGACCTTGATGACGCTCGGCTCGTTCGTCGGCCGGAGCACCTCGTGGATCGGCGGCCCTGGGCGATGAATGACCGCCTCCCAGCAAGCCAGCCCGCGTCCGGCGATGGGGAGCCGGTCACCAAGCGGCTCGGGGATCAGTACCGCATCGCCGATCATGCCCTCGTCGATCATGTGATCGAGTTGCTCGCCGTGTCCCCATGGAGACTCGTGGAGGTCGTGAGCCGTCAAAAGGATCGTGCCAGCGGCCAGGGCACCGGAGTCGCGGACGGCCAGCATGGCTTCGACGGCGGCGGCCAGTCCGCCTTTCATGTCCGAGGCGCCGCTGCCCGTAAGATGATCTCCGACGACCGCGGGAGGTACGAACGGTAAATGGACGGTGTCAAGATGGCCTTCGAACTGGAGTGTTCGACCGGGCGAGGCGGCCGAGAGCCTGGCGACAACCGCGGGCGCCTTGGGGTGGCCGGCCTCCGGCCGGTCGACCACGAAGCCCTCGTCGGCGAGGATGGCGGCGAGGACGTTGGCTGCATCTCCCGCCCGGCCAGTTGGGCTAGGCGAGGCGATCAGCCGTTCGGCAATCGAGAGAAGCCGACGGCGATCCACGAACCTTTCGAGATGGTCGGCCATCGATGCAAAAATCACGCGCAATCACTCCTCTGCTCGGCCATGGAACCCTACTTCCTCGATGATTGCTGAGGCCGCTCGACGAAGCAAGCCCCAGGCCCCATTATTAGCGGCCCGGATTCCTGCTAAGCGGATGACCCGCGCCCGCTCGCCAAGGGCGAGCGGTTCGGTTCGACACGGTCGCCATGCGCGGAAGTCGAATCGAACGATCCCGGCCGAGGTTGGACGCCATTTGCCTCGATTACTGAGTGATACCGTAGCGCTTGATTTTCCGATACACGGTCGCCGGACTGAGGCCCAGATCGAGTGCCGCTATCTTCACGCTTTGTTCGGCCCGGGTGAGGGCCCGAATGATGGCCTCTCGCTCGATATGCTCAATCTGGGTGAGCCCGTACGAACTTGTTTCCTCAGCTCGGGTGCAGCCGCCTCCCCGGTAATCCATCCCGCTCGAGGCTCGAAGGTTCGTGATTGAACTCAGGCCCTTATGGACAATCCCCTGATCCAGGACGGGACCTGGGTGCATGATCACGAGCCTCTCGATGAGATTCGAGAGTTCGTGCACGTTGCCAGGCAAGTCGTACCGTTGTAGTTCCTCGACAGCGGCCGGTGCTATCTCTGGATCGACTTGACCGCTCCGAGACGCAACCCTTCGCAAGAAGTGGTCGATCTAATGGTTTTTGACGATCAGAATCTGTAGAACCTCTGTTCAGGATAGGTCGATCTTTGATTGTTTTTAATGCGTGTGTGACGCGCTAGCCGATCGATGCACCTACCGATTTTCAAGGTCAAAATCTATCAGGGGAATGTCCTCGCGTCGCTTACGGAGAGCCGGCAAAACGATCGGGATGACGTTCAATCGGTAAGGCGTCCGGCAGGAATTAGTTTCCCTGCCGTTTCCTCGTTACTGGCTTGATCGTAATGTCGTAGGTAGGAGGGAGCTCCAGCTCCCGACCCGCTCGAAGCTTCAACCCTCGAGCGCCGATCGCCGGCTGGAGCCGGCTCCTGTTCTAGAAAGCACAAGACCAGTTTTTGGCTTTTCTCTCGGGGATGCCCGGTTCTTCATCGGCGCAGATCGAACGGGACCCTGTGGAATATCCCCATTGGATCTACGTACAACCATGCTTTCTGGCTGCGTTTTCTCTCGGGGGGCACGCTGCTCTGAGGGCCGATCTGGGACAGAGCCCATCGGGTAACTCAAGCCTGTTCACCTGGGACGTATCCCGCTCCTTTATACGCCTATTGTAAGCCTGCAAGCGGCCCTTCGCCCTACTGTCCCCAAACTGGGCAGCCAGACGAAGCTCGTAGGACTTCTTCAAATCCTTCGCATTGACCTTGTACGGATAGGTCTTGATCGGTGTCCCCTTAGACGCCAAAACGCCCCTCGTCTAGCTCCTG
>DAIDKV010000149.1 GCA_027449865.1 Planctomycetales bacterium | reverse complement strand
TTATCGCATCCGCTTGAGCTCGGCGATCTCCTTGCCCTGCTTCTCGATAATCTCCTGGGCCTTGTCCTTCACTTCCTGGCTTTTGCCGGATTTCAACTCGGACCTGGCCATGTCGATCGCGCCTTGGTGGTGCTCGACGGTCATGTCGAGGAAATGGCGGTCGAAGTCGCGGCCCTTGGAGCCTTCCAGCCTGCTCATATCCATGGGCTTCATGCCCGGCAGGTCCATATTGACGGCCTCCGGAGCGTCTGACTTGACGCCACCCCTCATCGACTGCAGCTCGGGGATCTCCTTCTTCTGATCGTCTATCATTTGCTGTGCCTTGTCGCGAAGTGCGCGGCTCTGGGCCTTGTCGACGGCCATCTGAAACATCTTGATGCCATCGCGGTGGTGTTGCACCATCGTATCCAAGAACTGGACGTCGTAGGGAGCCTTGGCCGCATCGGCCGGGGTTTTCACCGTGGAAGTCCCGCCCATTTCGTCGCGGGCATGGGCGGCCGGGGCGAGCGACAACAAAGCCGTAGCGGAGAGGACGAGGATGCGCTGCATGCTAGGCCGCCTTCTTCATCTTGCCCATGTCGCGGCAGCTCTGGGCGCAGCGGCGACAGACCTCGGCGCAGCGTTGCATCTGCTCGCCGCCGACCTCCTCGCAGGATTGGGCGCAGGCCTCGCATACTTGCGCACAGGCGCTGCACACGGCGGCGTGCAGGGGCGAGTTTCGCCTCATGAAATCGGCCGCGGCCTGGCAGATCTGGATGCAGTCGGCCATCAGCTTGACATGCCGCGGCTCGACGTGTTCTCCGCCCATCTCCAGGCAGTGGTTGTAGAGTTCGTCCTGGCAGGCGTCGCGGCACTCCCAGCACTGCTTGATACATTCTTCCATTCGGGGATCGGGCTGGTGCATAAAACCTCTACTCTTATGGCCGTTTTGATACTTGCACTGAGAGCCGGCGATGGTGGTAGGTTTGAGATAAAGGTTCAATTCACAGCGGGGAGGGTTCGCATAAGGCGATTGTAAACACAATTGAGAAAAAATTTGATTTTATAGTCATTATATTAAATAATCATAATAGTTTAAAACTATAATTCGCATATTTACATCGCGCATGAAAAATATTTTCGTAACCCTGGTGATCGCATTCGCGATGGTCGCGGCGCCCACGTTCTCCGCGTTTTGTGCCGTCAAGTCGCACGGCCATACCGGCCCTATGGAGGAGGCAGGTCATCGCAAAGCTTCGCATGGCGACGATGGTCATTCCTCCGAGCACGATTGCTGCGCGTCCCACACCGTCTACGGTGCCCGCTGCCCAGTGGCATCCCCCGCTCCTTTCCTGTCGGCCATGAGTACGCGAGTGCCGCTCCCGGCGGACGTATTCCCTCCTGCGTCCGGGCCGACCCCACTCTTGGAACCCCCTACCCGCACGTCCTGAAGCCGCGGGGGGGACCTGAAATCGCTCTGAAGATGGCGTTATCTGCCCCGCCATACCATCGCACGCACGCCGCCGGTAATCCCGCGCCCGTGCCGATGGCACCCGGATCAATTCACCAAACAGGACTATTATGAAACGCATATTGCTAATCGGCTTGCTGGCCTTGACTGCCTGCACGGCCCGAACGCCCGCAGTCCCTCAACGAGAGGCTCGCGGGAAAAACTCCCGGGGAGCAGCAGACGATCCTGCGCCGGGACTGCCTGAATGAGGCCGAACGTCTCGGCAATCACTTCGAGAGGGATCGCCGCACGCAAAGAGGAGCGAAGCTCAATCGGAACACCCCGCAGACCCGCCGGCTGAAAGACCTCTGCTTCGAGTTGGGAAAAGATTACCCACCCGCCAAATAGAAGGATTTGCCATGAAGAACCTCATACTTGCGCTAGCCGCCATCCCCTTGTCGGCCTGCGCCCCCCGCCCGAGCCTACTTTGCAAGAGAGGCTATCCGGGAAGTCCCCGGAGGAGCGTCGAATGGTATTGGCGCAGGAGTGCCAACGCGAGATCGCGAGCAGCGTGAGGCCCTGGTACCCGGCCGACACCGTCCCCGCCGAGGCCATGCGGCAGATCTGCGAGCAGGCCACCGGCCTCCCGGTTCAGCCGTAAGCGCCCCCGGTTCCCAGATCGGGCTCCGTGCGGGAACGCCCCGTGCTTATAGCAGCTCGAGTCTCCTCAACCGCAGGGCGTTCACGATCACGGAGACGGAGCTGAAGGTCATGGCGGCGCTGGCCAGCATCGGGCTCAGCAGGAGCCCGAAGGACGGATAGAGCACGCCGGCCGCGACCGGCACGCCGAGGATGTTGTACAGGAAGGCGAAGGCCAGGTTCTGGCGGATGTTCCGCATGGTCGCCTGGCTCAGCCGCCTTGCCCGGACGACGCCCCGGAGGTCGCCGCCGACCAGCGTCACGCCCGCGCTCTCCATCGCGACGTCCGTCCCCGTGCCCATGGCGATGCCGACCTGGGCCTGGGCGAGTGCCGGGGCGTCGTTGACGCCGTCGCCGGCCATCGCCACGACATGCCCCTCGGACTGCAGCCTCCGAACCTCGATGCCTTTCTGGTCGGGGAGGATCTCGGCCCGGACCTCGTCGATGCCGAGCTTGCGCGCCACGGCGTCGGCCGTCTCCCGGCTGTCGCCGGTCAGCATGACCACGCGAAGGCCCTCGTCGCGAAGGTGCCGGAGCACTTCGGCCGTCGAAGCTTTGATCGGGTCGGAGACGCCCAGTAGGCCCGCCGGGCTGCCGTCCACGGCCACGAAGACGACCGTCTGGCCGTCGCGGCGGAGTTCCTCCGCCCGGCCCTTGAGATCGCCCGCGGGGGCTCCGGCCTCCTCCAGGAGCCGGGCATTGCCGATCGCCACTGCCCGGCCTCCGACGCGACCTTGGACACCCTTGCCTGTGCTCGATTGGAAACCTTCCGCCTGTGAGAGCGATAAGCCTCTCCCCTCCGCCCCCGCCACGATCGCCGCAGCCAGCGGATGCTCGCTGCCCCGCTCCAGGCTGGCCGCCAGCCGCAGGAGTTCATCCTCGTCCTCCCCCTGGACCGCCAGTACGGTGACCAGGCGGGGCTTCCCTTCGGTGAGCGTCCCCGTCTTGTCGACGACCAGGGTGTCGACCCGGCCGAGGGTTTCGAGGACCTCGGCGTTCTTGATGAGCACGCCCGCAGTCGCCCCGCGGCCGGTGCCGACCATGATCGACATCGGCGTGGCCAGGCCCAGGGCGCAGGGGCAGGCGATGATCAATACCGCCACCGCATTGACCAGGGCGTGGGCCATGCGCGGCTCGGGGCCCCACACGCCCCAGGCGAGGAAGGTGATCGCCGCGACGGCCAGGACGATCGGCACGAAATACGACGCGACCACGTCCGCCAGCCGCTGGATCGGGGCACGCGACCGCTGGGCCTCGGCGACCATCCGCACGATCTGGGAGAGCATCGTCTCGGAGCCCACCCGCTCAGCCCGCATCACGAGACCGCCGGTGCCGTTGACCGTGCCGCCCACCATGCGGCTTCCGGGGGTCTTCTCGGAGGGGATCGGCTCGCCGGTGATCATCGACTCATCCACGGCGCCCGTCCCTTCGACGACCACCCCGTCCACCGGGACCTTCTCCCCTGGGCGGACGCGCAGCCGGTCGCCTACGGCCACCCGATCGAGGGGGATGTCCTCCTCGCCCCCGTCCTCGCGCAGGCGCCGGGCGACCTTGGGGGCCTGGCCGAGAAGGGCCCGGATGGCGCTCCCGGTCTGGCTGCGGGCGCGCAGCTCCAGCACCTGGCCCAGGAGCACGAGGGTGGTGATGACCGCGGCCGCCTCGAAATAGACCGGGACCTCACCCCCATGCCCCCGGAACGACGCCGGGAAGACGGACGGGAAGAGCGTGGCGACGACGCTGTAGGCGTAGGCCGCACCGGTGCCGATGGCGATCAGGGTGAACATGTTTGGGCTGCGATGGAGCACCGAGGCCCAGCCGCGGGCGAAGAAGGGCGCACCGCCCCAGAGGACGACGGGGGTCGCCAGGGCGAATTCTGCCCAGAGCAGGCCCCGCCCGGCCAGCAGCCGATCGAAGGGGCGGCCGGGGATCATCTCCGCCATCGCCGCGACGAGCAGCGGGGCGGTCAGGGCGAGGCAGGCCAAGAATCGCCGGGTCATGTCCGCCAGCTCGGGATTCGGCCCTTCCTCCAGCGACGCCGTCATCGGCTCGAGGGCCATCCCGCAGATCGGGCAGTTCCCCGGCCGATCCCTCACGATCTCGGGGTGCATCGGGCATGTGTAGGTCGTGGCCCCGTGGGGCGGTGCCGATGTCGGCTCGGCCGGGACGCCGTGCGCTGCGGGAGCGGCATGTTCCTGGTGGAGGTATTTCGCCGGGTCGGAGCGGAATCTCTCCAGGCAGTGCCGGCTGCAGAAATAGACGGCCTGCCCTCGGTGCTCGACGCTTCCCGCGGCCTTAGCCGGGTCCACGTCCATGCCGCAGACGGGGTCCTTGACGAGCGTCATCGCTTCGTTCCTCTTCCCGTGACAGCAATGCGACTTGCGTGGGTCTCCTTGGTGATCCATGGCTAAACGACTCCTTCGAGATGTTGCAAAAGGGGGCATTCGTCGAGGGGGCCTTCCCCCGGGCAGGCGGTCGTGTGCTTGACGAGCGCCGTTTCGATGGCCTTCAGGTCGGCGATCTTGCGCCGGATGTCGGCGAGCTTCCGCTCGGCCCGGTCCCGGACGTCGGCCGTGGCGGCCGACCCTCCCTTCAGGCTCAGAAGCTCCCCGATCTCTCCGAGCGTGAAGCCCAGGTCTTGGGCGCGCCTGATGAACCGGAGTCGCGACACGCTGTCGGCAGGGTATTGCCGGTAGCCGGACTCGCGGCGCGGGGGTGCCGGCAGCAAGCCCTTCCGCTCGTAAAATCGTAGGGTTTCAACGTTGACCCCGGCCCGCTTCGCCAGCTCACCGCTCATCAGTCGCATATCCGCTACCTCCTTCTTGTGCCAGTCTACACCCCGTACTTAACTACGGAGTCAAGGGATAAACCCTCCCTCCCGCGGGGGAGGATGGTCGTAAGGCCGATGTGACCTGCTCAGTGCTGATGGTGGTGGGAATCGGCTTCCGGCAGGGCCATGACGCCAAGCCCATGCCGGTAGACGAGTTCTCCGCCCTTGTACCCGGTGACCAGCAGGAGCCCTGAGGCCGCCACGATGCCAATCACGAACAGGGCGTGCGGCTCCCTCTTGCGCCCGATGAAGGACCCTACGGCGAGCGCCACGAACACGGCCGCCGTCGTCAGGGCCCATTGGCGGTGGCTCAGCATCGCCAGGTGAGACTGGTCGTCATGATTGACGCTGTTGAAGGCATACCAGCCTGCCAGGAGGGTCCCAAGGGTGATCACGGCCCCGAGCCATAGATTCCAGCGCGCCACGGTCAGGCAGGTCGCCCGCCAGGGGGACGTCCGGGGGCCGAGCGCGGCGGCGACGAAGAGCCCGGTGGCCGTGAGGAGCAGGCCGATCGAGAAGTGGACGAAGATCGGGTGCCAGTTGGGGATGATCTCCATCGACATCCCCTCCACCGGCGGCGCGACCACCGACTCTGCCGGGTGTGCCGCCTCATGTTCCTGCGAGGCTTGCATCACCGACTCGCGGGTTTCGTCGTCGCCGTGGGCGGAGGCCACCTGGAGGCTGCCGAATACCAAAAAGCAAGCGAGCAGGGCGTGTCCGATTATCTTCTGCATGATGTTCCTCCACCCGAATGCTTTAATCGATTTCAATACATGAGGCGCAGGCCGACGCTGGCGACGAAGCTGGAACGATATTCCCCGGCCCGCTCGGCGGCCCTCCCCGCCCCGCCGAGGCTCGCCTCATAGCGGAGGTCGACATACGGGGCGAATTGCCGGGTGAATTCGTAGCGGGTCTGCAGGCCGACTTCGCCGGCGACGCCTCTGCCGACCTCTTCCCGCGGGTCGTCCTGCGTGTAGAATCTGGCCTCGAGATAGGGTTGGGCGATGAGCCGCTGGGTGATCAGGAGGTCGTTCCTCTCCTCGAATCGGGCGCTCAGGTCGCCCCGCTGGCTCACGAACACATGCGCCTCGGTCTCGAAGTAATAGGGAGCCAGGCCCTCGAAGCCCAGGGCGAGATATGTGGTCCCGCCGGGCTCGACGTCTTCCCTTACACCGGCCTGCACGTCCCAGAAATCCGCAATATTACGGCTGTACAGGCCCCAGACCTGGGCCCGCTCGGCCGTGCCGCGAAGCAGCTCGCCCTCGCTCTTCACCCAGACCTTGTCGGCGTCGCCCCCGTACCAGGCGTCGAGGTCCCATCGCGACACTGTGTCGCCGCGGGCGGAGCCGATATCCGTCTCCAGGCGCGAATAATGAAAAATGCTGGGTTGGTCATGCCCGACGCCGGCGGAGGCCGGCAGGGGCAGTAGTGCCCCCGCGACCAGGAGAGAGATCAACCGTTCAATGCGCATGGTAGTGCTCGCCCGCTGGGGTTGTCGACGAGGGTGAGGCGACCGGCGGCACGGCCTCGCCCGGCTTGGCCACTTCGATGGAGGTCATCATGCCGGCCAGCATGTGATACATCAGGTGGCAGTGGAACGCCCATTGCCCCGCCTCATCGGCCGTCAGCAGCACCGAGACGGACTGGCCGGGCGGCACGATCACGGTGTGCTTGTTGGGCATCTTCGCGGCCGGCTGCCCGTTCTCCAGCTGGACGAACATGCCGTGCAGGTGCATCGGGTGGGCCATCATGGTCTCGTTGGTGAACTTCAGCCGCACCCTCTCCCCGTAGGCGAGGCGGATCGGCACGGCGTCTTCGTGCTTCCTGCCGTTGATCGTCCAGATGTAGCGCTGCATGTTGCCGCCGAGCGTGACGGCCACCTCCTGGTCCGGCTTCCTTGTGTCCTTCTGGGTGCCGAGATAGCGCAGGTCGGCATAGCTCAGGGCCTTGTCACCCTCGGGCGTGCCGGCCTTAGCCCAGCCGCTCGACATGTCCATGTCCGGCATCTCGGCCATCATGCTACCCATGTCCATGTCCATCCCGGGCATGTTTCCCATATCCGCCATGGTGAGGAGCGCGCGGGGCCGGTGCGGCGGCACGTCGCCCTTCATGCCCTCTCGAGTCGCGAGCGTCCCCAGGGCGAATCCCGTGCGGTCGATCGGCTCGGCGACGAGGGTGAAGGCCCGATCCTCCTCCGGCTGGACGATGACGTCGTACGTCTCGGCGTTGCCGAACCGGAACTCGTCGACCGTCACCGGCTCCACGTCCTGGCCGTCCGCCGCGACCACGGTCATTTTCAGGCCCGGGATGCGCACGTCGAAGAACGTCATGGCCGAGGCATTGATGAATCGCAGCCGCACGCGCTCGCCCGGCTTGAAGATCCCCGTCCAGTTCTGGTCCGGCGATCGGCCGTTCACGAGGAAAGTGTAGCCGGAGACGTCGGACAGGTCCGTGGGCGTCATGCGCATCTGGTTCCACATCTTGCTGTCATTCCAGGCGCCGGCCAGCCCCTTCTCCCGCGCCTTGCGGAAGAAGTCCCCGACGGTAAGACGGTGGAAGTTGTAGAACTCGTCGTCCATCTTGAGGTGACTCAGGATGGCGTCGGGGTCTTCCTTCGTGAAGTCGGACAGGACGACCACGTAGTCGCGGTCGGAGCGGACGCGCTCCCCGCCCTTCGGCGTGATGACGATCGAGCCGAAGTTGCCCGCCTGCTCCTGGGAGCTGGAATGGGCGTGATACCAGTAAGTCCCGGTCTGCCGGGTCCGGAACCGGTAGGTGAAGGTCTCACCCGGCGCGATGCCCGGGAAGCCGTTCAACCCTGGCACGCCGTCCATGGCGGGGGGGACCAGCATGCCGTGCCAGTGGATCGAGGTGGGCTTGTCCAGGTGATTGGTGACCTGGATGGTGACGTCTTCGCCTTCCCTCAAATGCAGGGTCGGCCCGGGGGTCGTTTCGTTGATGGTGATGGCTTCGACCGGCGAGCCGGTGACGTTGACGGGCCGGCGGGCGATGTCCAGATAGTAGGTGTCCGCCATCGCGGAGGAGGCGAGAAGGATGCCGAAACAGAATGCTGCAATACCTTTTTGCATAAATCATATTTCTATTCATTAAATCGACGGTAGAGCACCTTCAGCTCGGCGATCTTCCTGGCCTTCTCCTCTCCGTCGCCGGAGTTGAAGGCAGCCGACACACAGGAATCCAGGTGCGTCCCCAGGATGTTGGCCTCGATGGCATTGACGGCTGCCCGGAGGGCACGGAGCTGCGTGAGGATCTCCGGGCAGTAGCGGCGCCCCTCGATCATCCTTTTGATGCCCTCGAGCTGGCCCGCAACTCGATTCAGGCTCGGGATTTGCCCGCTGTAATCAGGGTGTTCGAGCTCTTGGCAACAGTTTTTCACTTTAAATTAATCATATAAATATATTGAATTTACATATACCCCCGGGGGTATACGGTGTCAAGCGAATATGGGGCGGCGGGGGGCTCATCACGTCGCGGTCGTGGGGACGCAACTCCGCCCCGCATTGCAGGAATGGAGAAGACCCAAGGCT
This sequence comes from Planctomycetales bacterium, assembly GCA_027449865.1. GTDB lineage: Bacteria > Planctomycetota > Planctomycetia > Isosphaerales > Isosphaeraceae > JAKAUH01. The sequence continues at coordinate 134 of DAIDKV010000149.1, read as the reverse complement.
TCATGAGGGCGAATCGCCTATAAATCTCGGTTGGAGCACGCCCGGCTCCGGCACGGGCCGCCGCCCGCCTTGCCCGGTTTGGCCCCAGAAACCTCCCGTGCGGGGCTCATTCACACAACGGGAGGTCCACCGAG
>DAIDKV010000148.1 GCA_027449865.1 Planctomycetales bacterium | reverse complement strand
GATGCATGAGGGAAGATGAGGCCGGATCGAAGGACGGGGCCCGAGGGCTCCGGGTCGTAGAAGGTACGTTCAATGATAATCCGATACATGTGATGCCGTGCCGCTCGGCCGACTAATATATAACGCTTGTTTTGGGTCTAGCCCGATGAGCCCGAGCGATCGCCGAGAATCGTTCGCTCAGTAGGAATCCGACGAGATCACCTCGCCATTGCCACGTGTCCCCAGCGCCCACCAGATGTTGACCGCGATCGAGTTCTTGATCGCGTGGACCGAGCCATCGGCAAAGAGAACGTTGACAACGCCAGGATGCCGGCTCGAGGCCGAGGCCATGATCCCGTAGACGGTCCCGCCATAGCCACAGGCGATGGTATTTGGCGGCATCCCGTGGTTGTACTGGTTCATCGTCTCGCCCGAGGCCAGCCAGGCCGAGCCATAAGCCCAGTTTCCGAATATCTGCGCCGTCGTCTTGGGGGCACCGAGGTTCAGGCACGCCTGGTAGGCCGCCTGCGGAGCGCTGTTTTCGTAGGCGATCGACTCCCAGCTCGTGGGCGCCTGGGTCGGCGAGGATGTCGGAGTGAGGTAGTCAACCTCTTGCCGGGTCGAGGCATTGTTATAGCTGAAGCAGATCCCCTTGACCCGCTCGCTGAAAGCCGCGGTGTTGCTCAAACCATCCGTAACGGCGGCGAAGTTGATCGGCCGAACCACATCGGCACAGCCAAACATCCCGTCGAAGGAAAACGGGCCTTGCTTCGAATAGTAGCAATCGGGGTTGGTTCCGCAGCTCGAATTGTAGTTCGTGTGCCCCGGCGCGGGAATCACCGGACGGCTGTTCGGCTGGACCGTCGAGAGCCGATCCAGGTCTGAGGGGCAGATCAGCATGTTGATGGTCATGTCGTTGACCGTCGAGTTCACCGTCATGCTGACCGGGTCGAACGCCGAGGGGCCCGGAGGAGCGCCACACTGGCACCAGAAATTCGTCGCGTTGAACAGCGTTCCTTGCTCGAAGTAAGCCAGAAGCTGCGCGATCGTCGAGGAATTGCACCAGGCATACCTCCGATCGGTATGGCCGGCACCCCAGGGGAGCGAGTTCACCGCCGAGTGATAATTGTGCATCGCCAGCCCAAGCTGCTTCAAATTGTTCGTACACTGAATCCGACGCGCCGCCTCGCGCGCCGCCTGCACGGCTGGGAGCAACAGCGCGATCAATATCGCGATGATCGCAATCACTACCAGCAACTCGATCAACGTGAAGGCGCGGCGCCCGGACCTGAGACGCAAGCGGACCATGACGAACTCCTTCCGCACGACCAACAGATCGATTAGCCAAATCTACAGTAGAACAGAATGGTCACACTTATCAAATCCGAGCATTGAGCAGGTCGTCAAGGAAAATTTCGTCCAACACAATAATCGAATGCGGATGATGAGCGTGGAGAACATCGCGGCCATTTCGAGCAAGGCCGCTTGACAATCCGCGACGGGAACGTAGGTTAGGAACCTGCATCGTGACCGAGCCCAATGGCGCACCCTCCTTCCCGGAACCGGGCGGGTGGGGCCCCGGGTTTGGTTCTCAGGAGATTGGCCACCCGCCTCAACCTTGGATGAGGGCGCCATGGATCGACGCATCCTCGTGGTGGACGACAGCCCGCTGATTTGCCAGCAACTGACCCAGGTGCTGGACTCTCGCGATCGTCGGATCGCCGTGGCACCGGACGGCACGGCGGCCCTGGAATGGCTGGTCGAGAATCCTTGCTCGCTGGTGCTGACCGACCTTCAACTCCCCGGGATCAGCGGACTGGAGTTGATCCGCGAAATCCGCGAGCGCGAGATGCCTGTCACCGCGATCGCGATGACAGGCCACGCGACCGTCGAGGCCGCCGTCGAGGCCATGAAGCTCGGCGCCTATGACATGATCCTCAAGCCGATCGATCCCATCCGCCTGGAGATGATCGTCACCCAGGCGCTCGAGGATCGGAGGCTGATCGATGAGGTCGCCGACCTTCGAGGCCGACTCCGCAAGAAGCACGCCTATCACAACCTGATCGGCCGGAGCCTCGGAATGCTCGAGGTCTTCGATCGGGTGGCGCGGGTCGCCTCGTCGCCGTGTACCGTTCTGGTCACGGGGGAGACGGGCACGGGCAAGGAACTGGTGGCCCAGGCGATTCACTCCAGCGACGTGACCCGGGATGGGCCGCTTTTGGCTGTGAACTGCGCGGCGCTGCCGGAGAACCTACTGGAGAGCGAGCTTTTCGGCCACGAAAAGGGGTCGTTCACCGGGGCCGACCGCCAGAAGAAGGGGCGGTTCGAGCTGGCCTCGGGCGGTACGCTCTTCCTTGACGAGATCGGCGACATGCCGATGGGGATGCAGGCGAAGTTGCTCCGCGTGCTCCAGGACGGCCGGTTCGAGCGAGTGGGCGGGACCGAGCCGATCCAGGCGAATTGTCGGGTCGTCGCGGCGACGAACGTGAAGCTCCGCGAGGCGGTCGCCAGGGATAAGTTCCGCGAGGATCTGTTCTACCGGCTCAACGTGGTGAAGATCGACTTGCCGCCACTGCGCGAGCGGCTGGAGGATATTCCGATCCTCGTCGAGCACTTTCTCGCGAAGCTGGCCGACCGCGGGTTGCAGCGGCGAACGCTCTCGCGGGCGTCCCTCTCGCGACTGCTCTCGTACGACTGGCCGGGGAACGTCCGCGAACTGGAGCACGTTCTGGAGCAGTCGGTGGTGATCACGCCGGGTCCGGTGATCGAGCCGGAGAACCTGCCGCCGCAGATTGTTCCACAGCACGACGAGCCGTTGACCCTGGAATTCGACCACCAACGTCCGCTCCCGGAGATCACCGCCGAGCTGACGGAGCGGATCGAGATCGCCTACCTGCAGCGGGTTCTGGAGAAATACCGAGGACGGATCGAGCCGTGTGCCCACCATTGCGGCCTGACCCGGCGGAGCATCAGCGCAAAGCTCCGCCGCTATCAGATCGACAAGCGCGATTTTAAACCGCACATCGCCCGCCGAAAGGCCAAGCAGCACGCGATGGCGGGCCTTTGACCCACGGCTTGCCAACGGAAGCCGTCGTTTTCAAAAAAGGCGGAGCCGTTCGCTAGAACACTTGACGGTTGCATGGACGATGCCGGTGGGAGCGGACTCTTCATACCAACCCGACGCGCCAGCGAGGGTTCCGACTCGAAAACCTCGCTGGCGCGTCGGGTTGGTAGGAGACATCGGCCATCCAACGGTAACGCGCTCCTAGAGGACTGCCGTGACGATCCGCCTTCGAACCGATGCCGTTGGGAAAGACCTCGATATCCCCGCCGATCGACTGGCCGGAACCGTTGGGATCTGGGATTGTCCGGCGATTCTGGAGAGTCGCGGTGGGTCGGGCGACGACGCCCGGTGGAGCATTTACACCGCTCGGCCCCGGCTGGTCTTCGAGGCCGTCGATGAGGGGTGGTCGATCATCGGCGAGGGTGAGACGATCGAGGCGGGCTCGGACGATCCGCTCGGGGCTCTCGATCGGCTCGTCCGACGGTTCGGACTCGCGGATTCGGCCGATGAACCCGATCCCCATGAATCGCCGTTTCAAGGGGGGTTGATCGGATTGCTCGGCTACGATCTGGCGCCTCGGCTGGAGCGTTTGCCTCGTCGGTCGGCTCGGGACTCCTGCATCCCCGATATCCGGATGGGACTGTACGATACCGCGGTCGTTCATGATGCGAGGACCGGTCGCGTTCGCGTGCTCGCCTGGGATCTGACCGGCGAGGGGTCGATCGCGACGGAGCGTCGATCCGAGAGATGGGTTCGCGAAATCGAAGCCGCGCCTCGATCGGGCCTCGATCCGATCCGGGTGGGGCCACTCGTCTCGTCGTTCACTCGGGAGGAGTACGTCGCGACGGTGCGGAGTGTGCTCGAATACATCGCGGCCGGCGATGTCTTTCAGGTGAACCTCTCGCAGCGGTTCGAGGCGAGAGGCGAGGTCGACCCGCTGGCCCTCTTTTTGTCCCTCCGCGACCGGAGCCCCGCGCCGTTCTCGGCGATGCTCCGATGGGACCATCAGGCGGTCGTCTCGGCGAGTCCGGAGTGGTTTTACCAGACGCGAGGCGATCGGATCGTCACCCGACCCATCAAGGGAACGCGGCCCCGCGGTCGTTTGCCCGAGGAAGACGCCGCGCTCGCGAGCGAGCTGGCCGACTCGCCCAAGGACCGCGCCGAGCTGACCATGATCGTTGACCTCGAACGCAACGACCTGGGGCGGGTCTGCCGGTATGGGTCGGTGGTCGTCCGCGACGCGCTGACGGTCGAAAGCTTCGCCCAGGTGCATCACCTTGTCGCGACGGTCGAGGGGCGGCTGTGTCCCGAGGTCGGCGCCGTGGATGTGATTCGGGCGATGTTCCCGGGCGGGTCGATTACCGGGGCGCCCAAGATCCGGGCGATGGAGATCATCGACGAACTCGAACGGAACTGCCGGAGCCTCTACACCGGCGCCATCGGATACCTGAGCCGGGGCGGTTCGAGCGCGTTCAACATCGCGATCCGGACGATCCTCGTCGATGGGGATCGACTGAGTTACCAGGTTGGCGGCGGGATTGTCACCGACTCGGATCCGGAGGCGGAGTACGAGGAGACGCTCGCCAAGGGACGGGCGCTTCGCGGTGTCCTCGAAGGAGGGATCGAGCCATGATCTGGTTCCGCGGCGCGATCGTCCCCGACGAGGCCGTGAAGATCGAAGCGCTGGATCGGACGTTCGAGCACGGGCTCGGGCTGTTCGAGACGTTCCGCACCTGGAAGGGGCAGCCGAGACTGCTGGGCCGCCACCTCGATCGGATGCGTCGGTCGGCTCGGGAGCTGGGCCTGACCGTCGATCCGGGGGACTGGCCCGACGAGGTGGCGGTGTGCGAGCTGGCCCGCGAGGTCGAATCCGCCCTTCGCCGCGAGGCCCGCGAGGCCGAGTATGTCCCGCTCGATGTCCCCGACATGAGGCTACGCCTTGTCCTCACCGGAGGCCCGGCGCCGGGGTTGTGCCGGTCCCGCGATTCCGCCCTCTGGATGACGGCCGTCCGCCTGCTCCCGGGGAATCCGGCCGGGGCGCGGATCCTCCGAACCATCCTCGCCGATCCCGACGATCCCCTCGCCCGGCACAAGACCCTCAACTACTGGCGGCGCAGGATCGAGCAGGAACGCGCGACGGCCGAGGGAGCGGATGAGGTGCTTACCGTGACGCCCGACGGCCGGTTCTGCGAGGGGATCCGCTCGAACCTCTTCCTCATTCGAGAAGGGCGGCTCGTCACGCCATCAACCGACCTGCCGATCCTCCCCGGCGTGATGCGGTCGGCCGTGATCGATCGGGCGCGGGCGGTCGGGATCGAGGTCGTCGAGGGGGCGATTCGGATCGAGCAAATCGCCGGTTTCGAGGAGGCTTTCCTCACGAACTCGGTCCGGGGCATGCAGCCTGTGAGCCGGCTCCTGGAAACGGAGTTTCCGGCGCCCGGGCCGATCACGACCAGGCTCTGGGAACAGGTTCGAGGATGGCTCGAATCGTGAAGGTCGGGCAGGGATGCGGATCGGTCGTTTTGAGCCGGAAAGACGATGACGTAGGCCCTTTCCGCTCAGACAACCGAAAGCGACAGGCGTGTCCTCCCAGAACCTCAACCACGTAACTCCTATACAAGTAACAAATTAGAAATAACAAATAACAAATAAGGTTCTGTCGCGTCAGGCGGTCGGAAAATGCACCGTGAGGAGGTGTGTTTTGCCGTCGGAGCCGGCGACGGCGAGCGTGGAGCTGTCGGGGCTCCAGGCGACGGAGTAGGTCAGAACCCTCGACGCGATCCGATGCCGCCCGGCCGGCTTCCCCGCGCTGGCATTCCAGACGATCAGGATTCCCGCATTGTCGACCGAGGCGAGCCATCGGCCGTCCCGGCTCCAGGCGACCGAGTACACGTCACCGGTATGGCCCTCCAGCTTGTGGAGACCCTTGCCGTCCTCGGGATTCCAGATCCGGACCGTTCGGTCGGAGGATCCGGAGGCGATCGCCTTTCCATCCGGACGGTACGCGATCGCATAAACCGGCGCTTCGTGTACCTCGATCTTGCGGACCTCCTTGCCATCCTCGACCTTCCAGAGCTTGATGAGCTTGTCGTCGCCCGAGGTAGCGAGGATGTCTCCCTTCGGCGCGAAGGCGATACCATAAACGATCGCTGCATGAGCCGTGATCGATCGGATCTGGGTCCCCTTCGCGAGGTCCCAGATCCGAGCGGTTTTGTCCGAGGCGCAGGTCGCGATTCGCTGGCCCTCGGGATGATAGGCGACGCCATAAAGCCCGCCTGAGTGGCCCGAGAACGTACGGATCAGACCTGGCGGCGTCGGCTTTGCCTTCGCATTCGCCTTTGCCTTCGGATCCTCCTTCGCCGGCTCGGTTCCGGGGTAGGCCCAGAGTTTTGCCGAGTTATCGCCCGAGCCGGAGAGGATGGATTTTCCGTCGGGCGCGATCGCGACCGCGGTGACGATTTTTGTGTGGCCCTCGTACTTGCGGATTTCTTTCCGCGTCGATGCGTCCCAGAGGCGAACGGTGTCGTCGAGGCCGGCGGTCGCGATCGTCCGGCCGTCGGGGGCCCAGGCGACCGAGTAAACGGGCTCGGTGTGGCCTTCGAGGCTCCCGATCGGGCGGAAGGTGTCAGTCGTCATGAGATTTCTCCGCGAGGAGCCTCAGTGATCCACCAGGACGACGTAAAGCGCGGATCGGGGGAGGTCGACCTCGATCGAGTCGGACTTGCGGCGGACTGTCGCCGTACCGCGTGGGTATCCGTTGGGATCGAGCGGGATCGCGCGGGTGAGGTTGGGGTTGCGGATGAGGATCGTCGCCTCGGTCGCCGCGATCGCCCAGGGCATCTTGCCGGTCGACTCGATCCGACGGCCGTGGATGGTGGTCTTGCCTCCGTCGATCGGGAAGGTCGCCTCGCGGTCGACCCAGCCGGTCGGCCGGGCTCGGGTCCCGACCTGAACCAGAACCTTCACGCTCTTCGCGAGCGGCAGGCCATCCATCGAGACCGCGACGATCGCCGCGTATTCATTTTCGGATCGGAAGCTCAGGTCGCGCAGGACGATCGGACCGAGTTTTTCGAGGAATCCGACGACTCCCTGCGCGGTCGGGGCGTTGATCGCGAAAAATCCATGGCCGTAATCCCAGAAGAGCTCGCCGGTGTTGCTTCGGACGATCTTTTTCTCGCGGTTGATGAAGCGGGAAAGGTCGGCGACCTTCGTCTGGTTTGGGTCGGAGCCGTAGGAGACCTCAACGGGTCCGACGAGATAGGCGAGCGGGTCGACGCCGTTTGCGAGGTGGGCGCGTTTGGGGGCGTCGCCGAGGTCACGGTTGGGGTCGTATCCGGGATCCTCGGCGATGATCGGTGGGACACGCTCCCAGATCTGGTCGAGGCTTCGGTGCTCGGTGACGGCGGGTGCGCCGGCCTTCAGGTCGCCCCGACGGAAGAGCAGGGCGGCGGCAGGGAACTGGCCGAGCATCTCGGGCGTGGCGATGGACCACTTGGCCCGAGAGGCCGAGTCCCACTCGGCCCGGTCCTGGTTGGACCACTCGGTTTCGCCGGTCGAGAACCAGTAGACGATGTCGAGCCCGGTGAGCGACTGGTAGGCGGCGGTGAGCAGAGGGGCCTCGGCCTGGTAGCTCATCGGCGGAACCCAGTGGGTCTCGGTGATCATCATCGGATAGCCGCGAACCTGCCGGATCGCGAGCGGGAAGGCGCGCGGGTCGAGCAGCACCGAGGAATCGACGAACTGATCTCCCCGGTCGATCCGCCACCCGTTGTCGGGACCGACATGGATCGGGCTGTAATACCGGTTGACAGCCATCACCTCGTTCGCGGTGTACGACCATCGCTCGGCGTCGTTGAGCCGGATGTTGTCGGCCGTTTTCCAGTTACCCGCGTTGATGAGCTGGCGACATCCGAGATCCTCTCGCAGGTATCGCTCGATCTCGGCGTTGAAGCGGTGCATCGTCTCGGTGAGGAAGTGAAGCTGGTCGTCGAGCCGCTTCTTCATGCCGCCCTGTCGGTCCTGGGTGAGCTCCCAGATGATGTGGATGCCGAGGATTCCGCGCGACGGGTTGTCCTCCTTCATCGAGGCGCCTTGCCAGGCGCGCTGGGCCGCGGCGATCGAGCCATACTTTTGTGAGACCCAGTCGCCGAATTGCTTTCCCAGCAATTCAAGCTGCTTTCCCTTGATCGACTGCTCGGTCCAGAACAGGAGGCTGTCCTCGTTCTGAAGGTGGATCATCGCGAGGGCGGGGTCCTTCGCGAGCGGGATTCCGGTATGCGGATTGGGCCGGGCCAGCAGGTCTTTCAGCCACGACTTGTAGGCTTGCTGAAGCCTTGGGTTGAAGAAGAGAAGTCCTTGCGGAGGCTGGTCCTCGGGCCATCCCTCGATTCCCCACGAGGTTGGGACCGGCTTGAACTCGGCGGCCCAGTAGGGGCTGATCGATGTGTAGATGCCTTCCTTTTTCATCGCCGCGACGAGTTGCCAGGCCTGATCGAGGGCCTTCGGGTCGGAGGCGCCGAAGCGGGAATTCTTGTCGTGGGATTCGAGGTGCCCGTGCAGGCGAACCATGTTGACGCCACGCTTGGCGAGGAATCGGGCGTGATGGGCAAGCTCTCTCGGGCTCCGGTCGCGCTGGACGTAGGTGGTGACGGCCCAGAAGCGGATCGGTTGGTCGTCGCCGCGAACGAAGCTGTTCCGGTCGGGCGAGAGCTTGATGAAGCCGTGTTCGCCAGCCTGCTTTTCGTTGAGCGAGCGCAGGTCGAGCAGGGCCTCGGGGCGGAAGGTGTCGGGTGCGGGCTGAAAGGCCCAGGTTCCACCCGCGGACCTCGATCGGGCGGATTGGGCCAGCGCCTCGGGCGCGGCGATTTGAGCGAGCAGGAGCGTGGCGAGGAACGAGGCGTCGAGCATCTGGGCACGTCGGAACACGTCGGGGTCCTCCGATCGAAGGAGAGCGGTCGGGAGCCGGGATCGGACCGGGCCAGGCCGGGCACGGCCGCCGCGTCCTGGATCGACACGGCGACCGAATCCCAATGTACCAGGCTTTCGCCCGCGTCTCGACCACCTGGAGGATGGCCTGGACCGCGCGACCCAATCAGCGAGGGATGGCGTGCTCGGGCATCATCAGGATGACGCCCTCGCGACGGATCAACTCCAGGTGGCGGAGGGCCTCACAGACCGAGGCGACCCTGGCGGGGTCGAGGTGGCCGATCATCGGCATCGCCAGATCGACGAGCGAGGCACCCACTCTTCCGCCCGCGACCCGACCGAGCTGGGCGTCGAGCCCCGGGCCGCCGTCCGCATTTCCGGAGGCTTCTTCCATGAGCTGTTCGAGGAAGTTCTTCGGCGCGGGGACCTGTCGGGTTTCATACTCGGTCATTTTGGCCTCGCCGGCAATGAAGGCGATCGCGTCGCCGAGTCCGCCAATTCGGTCGACCAGTCCGAGCTCAAGCGCCTGTTTGCCGGTGAAGACGCGGCCACCGGCCAGCTCGTCGATCGGCTTCTTCAGGCGATCGCCGCGGATTTTCTTCACGTGTCCCTTGAAGACCTCGTAGATTTCGTCCATCCAGCCCTGGAGCCGCTCGCGTTCTTCTGGAGTGAACGGCTCGCTGGAGGCCAGCAGGCCGGCGTTCCGGCCGCGCTTGTAGCTCTTGAAGGTGATTCCGAGCTTCTTCCACATCGCCTCGCTCGCGAGCTTGCCGCCGACGACTCCGATCGAGGCGGTGATGGTGGTGGCGTCGGCGAAGATGACATCCGAGGCGCAGGCGACGTAGTACCCACCGCTACCGGCGACGTTTCCCATCGAGACGACGAACGGCTTCTTCGCCTTCACGCGGCGGGTGGCGTCGAGGATGATCTCGCTGGCGACCGCCGAGCCGCCCGGCGAGTTGACTCGCAGGACGACGGCCTTGATCGAATCGTCGCGTGCGGCCTCGTCGAGAGCCTTCCGGATTCTGGACGACCGCGCCGATTCCTCGCCGAAAAGGGAGGGCTGGGCACCGCCCAGCATGATCGGTCCCTCGACGTAGACAATCCCGACCGCCGGTTTCGACGGGCCTTTCTTCTGGCCCTGGCCCATCATCTCGCCGAGGACCTTGAAGAGGGCGAACGGCGAGGAAAAGTCGATGGTCGGTGTCGCCTTCTTCCCGTATTTTCGATCGAAGACGACATCCTTGCCGTACTTCGCCTTCAGGACCGCCTCGAAGTCCTGGCGATGCTCGACGGCGTCGACCAGTCCGGCGGTTTTCGCCTTCTCGGCGGTGTAGGGGCCGTTGTCAACCCATTCGCGGGCGCGGTCGGCGGAGACCTTCCGCCCCTCTCCGATCAGCTTCAGGGCGGTCGTGTAGGCACTGTCCATCAGCCAGTTTTGCATGGCCTCGGCCTCGGGACTCGGGCCGTCGCGAAGGTAGACCTCGGCCGCGCTCTTGTAGGCGCCACAGTGGAGGAACTCGGGTTTCACGCCCAGCTTGTCGAGCAGGCCGCGCAGATAGGGGGCCTCGCCGAACATTCCCGTGACCCAGACGTCGGCCGTCGGGACGATGCTGAGCCGAGTGGCGCCCGAGAGGAGCACATATTCGCGCATGGTGAGCGAATCGGCGTGGGCGTAGACATCCTTACCCACACCCCGGAGCCGGGCCATCGCGGCACGAAGTTCCTCAGCCTGCGCGGCTCCGACCGATCCGGCCTCGTGCAGGAAGACGACGGCCTTGACCGCGTCGTCCTTCTCGGCCTTTTTCATCCGCTCGATCAGGTCGCGGAGCGAGGTTCCGCCGACGGCGCCGATCGAGAACGACTCGTTGGGTGGAAGTTCGGTCAGATCGCCCGTCAGACGAAAGACCGCGATCCTCGGCTTCGGCGGCTCCGGCTTCTTCGGCTCCTCGCCCCTCGCCATCGAGGAGGCAAGCGCCCAGGGCAGGACCATCAGCCCGGCCGCGGCGAGGACAATGGTCCTCGACATTCGTATTGTCATCGATCCGATCTCCTGGAGTAGACGGCCACCCGACCGGGCCTCGCCCGCGAGTCTAACAACCCGGGGCCCCGGCGGACAGGCTCGGACGGTTGTTCGCCGCCCGGCCGCTCGTATTCCCGCAGAGATCGGGGAATTCTCGTCCGAGGAGATCGGAGGAACCACGAAAGGACACGGAGGACACGAAAGGAAGAAGTCTTCTCGATGAACGATGTGGGTTCTTTCGTGAGCTCCGTGATTTTCGTGGTTCGACTTTAACCGGATTCGGCGGGTTCGGGGTCGTCGCTCGGACGGTGGTTCTTACGATCGCCCCCTGGCCGACCGCGCAAGGCGCCTGCTTCGATGGCGATGTCCTCGGTAAACGAGACGGCCCCACTCCGCTCGTCATCGAAACGGTCGTCGTACCCCGGTCGTCCCTCGTTCAGGTTGATCCGCTTCCCCGAATGGAGCTTCTCCGCGCATCGGGTGCAGTATCGCGTGTAGGGGAGCAGATCGAGCCGCTCCTCCAGGATCTTCCGGCCGCAGTTCTCGCAGGCGCCATACGTCCCGGCTTCCATGCGCTCGATCGCCGCGACCACCTCGGCGCGCAGATATTCCTCATTCTCCAGCAGGGTCGCGTTCAGTTCCTGGAGGTAAACGTCGGTCCCCATGTCGCCCAGATGCATCGGCGCGTTCGAGAGGTTGCCCGCGGCCTGGCCTCCGGTCGGCGTCCGGGCAGTGTCCACCAGGGCCGAAATGTCCGATCCCAGCCGACTCGCCAGCTCGTCGAGCTGCCTTCGATGTAATTCCAGCTTCCGTTTATTCATCACCCACCTCGAATGCGTGCGTCGGTCGTCCCGCTGCCGATGAAGGCTCACGCATACTTCGTGCCGATGATGGGTCGAGTCAAAAACGGCGGATCAAAGCGGGACATTGCGCAGACGGAGTGCGTTGAGGATCACCGAGACCGAGCTGAGGGTCATGGCGGCACTCGCGATCATCGGACTCAGGAGGATGTGCGCGAACGGGTAGAGCAGGCCGGCGGCGACAGGAACACCCATCGAATTATAGAGGAAGGCAAACGTGAGGTTCTGGCGGATGTTCCTCATGGTCGCCCGGCTGAGCCGGAAGGCGCGGACGACGCCGCGCAGGTCTCCCTTCACCAGAGTGATCCCCGCGCTCTGCATCGCGACATCGGCGCCGGTCCCCATTGCGATCCCGACGTTCGCCCGTGCGAGCGCGGGTGCGTCGTTGATTCCGTCGCCGGCCATCGCGACGGATCGGCCCTCGGCCTGGAGCCGGGCCACCTCGTCGGCCTTCTGGTCGGGAAGGACCTCGGCGCGGAACTCATTGAGCCCGAGCCGGCGCGCCACGGCCTCGGCCGAGGTTCGATGGTCACCGGTGAGCATCACAAGCCGGATTCCCATGGCGCGGAGGTCGGCGATCGCCTCGGCGGCCGACTCCTTGATCGGGTCGGCGATTCCGAGCAACCCGGCCGGTCGGCCGTCGATCGCGACGAGGACGACCGTCTGCCCATCGCGCCGGAGCGCCTCGGCCCTGGTCTCGATCGGGCCTGGATCGACTTCCAGGGAACGGAGCAGGGCAGCGGTTCCGATCGCGACCGAACGCCCCTCGACCCGGCCCTCGACACCCATCCCGGTGCGAGACTGGAAGTCCCCGGCCGAGGGGATCGCAATCCCGCGCTCGGTGGCCGCTCCGGCAACCGCGGCGGCCAGCGGATGCTCGCTCGACCGCTCCAGACCGGCCGAGAGCCGGAGCAGTTCGGCCGTCTCGATCCCCTCGACCGGCTCGATCGCGACGACTCGCGGCTTCCCCTCGGTGAGCGTCCCGGTCTTGTCGAAGACGAGGGTGTCGATTTTTTCCAGCGATTCGAGCGCCTCGGCGTTTCGGACCAGCACGCCGGCCCGCGCTCCCCGGCCGGTTCCGACCATGATGGACATCGGCGTCGCGAGTCCCAGCGCACACGGGCAGGCGATGATCAGGACCGAGATGGCCCCGACGAGTGCGTGGGCGAGCCTCGGATTCGGCCCGACCACCGCCCAGATCACGAACGCCAGAATCGCGACCAGAACGACCGTCGGCACGAAGTACGCCGAGACCCGGTCGGCCACCCGCTGAATCGGTGCCCGGGTTCGACGCGCCTCGCCAACCATCCGGACGATCCGCGCCAGCATCGTTTCCGAGCCGACGCGATCGGCTCGCATCACGAACGATCCCGTCCCGTTGATCGTTCCGCCGATCACGGACGCACCGGCCGACTTCTCGACCGGGATCGGTTCGCCGGTGATCATCGACTCGTCCACGGTCCCCTTGCCTTCGAGAACCTCACCGTCGACCGGCACCTTCTCACCCGGTCGGACCCGGAGCCGATCGCCCGGAACAACCTGATCGAGCGGGATGTCCTCATCGGTTCCATCGTCCCGGATCCGACGCGCCGAGGTCGGGGCCAGACCGAGCAGGGCGCGGATCGCATCGCCCGTCTGCCGCCTGGCCTTCAACTCCAGAACCTGCCCCAGCAAGACCAGCGCCGTGATCACCGCCGCCGGCTCGAAATAGAGGTCGATCCGACCGTGATGACCGCGGAACGACTCGGGGAAGATCCCCGGCGCGATCGTCGCGGCGAGACTGAAGAGATAGGCCGTTCCGGTCCCCATCGCAATCAGTGTGAACATGTTGAGCTGGCGAGTCAGGAGCGAGAGCCAGGCACGTTCGAAGAACGGCCGCCCGCACCAGAGTACGACGGGAGTCGCCAGCACGAGCTGAATCCAGGCGAGGGCCTGATCTCCCATCCAGGCCGAGGCGTCGAGCCCCGGGATCATCCCGCCCATCGAGAGGACCAGCAAGGGCGCTGAGAATGCGAGCGCGACCCGGAATCGCCGGGACATGTCGACCAGTTCGGGATCCTCGCCGTCGTCCGCGCTGATCGCCATTGGCTCCAGGGCCATTCCGCAGATCGGGCAGGCTCCGGGTCGATCGCGGACAATTTGGGGGTCCATCGGGCAGGTGTAGAGCGTTCCCTCGGGCACCGGCTCGGTGGGAACCTCGAAGGTTGGATTCAGGACGACCAGGCCGCCGATCAAGGGCCTTTTGGGCGGGGCCATGTACCGATCGGGATCGGCCTGGAATTTCGCCACGCACGACTTGCTACAGAAATAGATCGTTTCGCCTCGATGCTCGACCGACCCGGCCGCGCGAGTCGGATCGATGTTCATTCCACAGACCGGGTCGTGAACGAGCGGAGAGGGAGCTTCGGAGGTGATCGGCGCGGGCTCGTGATGATGCATGGGCGAGGAGGATCCTGATGGGCGATCGAGGCGTGGCCGGATTTGGGACGAGGCCGCATCCGGCGCGCCGGAGGGAGTTCGCTCAGCGGGCGACCGCCTTCATCCATCGTCGCGACTTCTTGCGATCGAGCCGTTCCCAGACGTCGAAGAAATGATCGCGGGCTCGATCGGCGGCCTCGGCCTGATCGTCGAGGAGGGCGCGGGCGGCGCGGTCGAATGCCGGGCCACTGTCGTGACGTTCGAGCAGAGCGCGGAGTTCCTGGCCCGCGACGATCGCGTCCTGGTGCTCGCCGAGGACGTCCTGGACGCGGGTGGCTCCCTTGATGAAACGGTGTCCGCCGCGAGCCGAGGAACCGGAGAGGACCGGGGCGACCATTTCGGCGGTGTAACGCGCCCGCTTGGCGCGCTTGCGGACCTCATGGAAGTTATCGTCGGGATCGTCGGGCCGAAGGGCTCGCGCGGCTTTTTTCAGCCGTCGCCAGGCTGTGGCCGCGAGGGCCGGCATCGCTTCGCGGCAGGGCTCGTGGGCGGCGTTCCCCGCGAGTGGATCTTCCAGGGCCCGGCCGATCGCGTCGACCAGCGCCCGATAGCGATCGCTCCGGAGCGCCTCGCGAAGCTGTTCGCTCGCCTGGTCGTGGCGGCGGGCCATCTCGGCGAAGAGCGGGCCCAGGTCGGCCGCGAGCGGTCCATCGGCGGGACCAGCGGCGGCCCGGAAGCGGGCCGTCAGCACGTCGAGGTCGCGCACGGCACCCAGGCGGCCGGCCAGCCATCGCAGTTCCGACTCGATCGGCCCGATCCAGTCGGCCTCGACCAGCTCTCGGAAGGCGCGCAGCTCGCTCCGGAGCCGGCGGGTCGCGGTCCGGAGCCGGTGGATTCCCTCGACCGCCCCGCGCTGGGCGGGTTCCTCATTGTCGTGGAATCGGTCGAGCGCCGACGTCATGGCGACGCGGACCGCCCGCTCGACCGGGTCTCTCGGCCGGATTTCCCCGGTTTGTTCCTGTGAGGACATGGCGATCGCCGTGTAATTCAGATCCGATCGAGAGACGCGGGCCCGACGCCCGGACACCCATGGTCCGACCCCGCCACTTTCCCCTACCTTAACGTGAGCGGCCCCGGCGCTCAACGTCGAGCCGATCGCGACCGGATGAAACCGGGCGCGGGCCGCCGGGGTATGATCCACGAGAGAGGGCCGGCGACGATGGGTCGGGGCCCGGTCGGGAGACGTTTGAGAAGCCCATGGACGACCCCGCGCTCGTCGAGGCGCTCCGTACCGGCGATCCGCAGGCGCCCCGTCTGCTGGTCGATCGGTATCAGGGGATCGTCTTCGGCCTCTGCTACCGGATGATGGGCCACCGCCAGGACGCCGAGGACGCGGCGCAGGAGGCGTTTGTTCGCGCCCTGCGCGGCATCGCGGGGTTTGACCCGAGGCGACCGCTCCGTCCCTGGCTGCTGGAGATCGCCGCGAATCGATGCCGGACCGCCCTGGCTCGCCGGGCTCGACGCCCCGCCACCGGTTCGTCGCCCCTTGAGGATCGTCCCGATCCGCGCCCGGCTCTCGCCGATCCCGACGACCTGGCCGGCGAGCTCGAACGCGGGCTCGCCGCCCTCCGGTCCGAGTATCGCCTCGTCTTCACCCTGTTCCACGAACAAAACCTCTCGTATGAAGAGATCGCCCTGGCTCTCTCGCGGCCCGTCGGCACGATCAAGACCTGGCTTCATCGCGCCCGGGCTCAGCTTGCCGACGATCTCAGCCGACGCGGAGTCCATTGCTGATCCGGATTCCGTCGCACGAATCGGGGACAAATGACCATGAACTGCCGAGACTTTTCGCGAGAGGCCGATGCCCTTCTCGATGCCGACGCCGACGCCTCCCCATCGGCGATCGCGATCGAGGCCCGGCTCATCGCTCACGCCGAGAACTGCCCGGCCTGTCGCCCGATCCTGAACCGCTATCAGACCTTGCGCCGGGCCATCGGCGCCTGGAAAAATCCACCGGCACCCTCGGCCCGCCTGATCGACCGCGTCATTGAGGCGACCCGGGATCTCGAACCCGAGCCGAGTCTCTTGCCCGCCGCGATCGGGTCGTCATTGCCTCGAGCGCGCCTTCGCCTGATCGCCGGGCTCGCGGCGAGTCTTTTCCTGTTGGCCGTGACGGGAGCCCTGGTGACTCGAAGGATGCCTCCAGAATCGAGCCCGCCGACAAACCCGTCCGCCCTCAAGATGGCAGGAGCCACCACACCATCGCAGGGGCTCAACCGAGCTCTCGCGGAGGCCACCCTGGCCACGATCGCCCTGGCACGTTCGGCGAGCGTGCCGGCCGCGCGGGTGGGTCGGGAGCTTCTGGTGGTCGTGGAGACCCCGGAGAACGCCTCGATCGTCCCCACCTCGCTCGACCCGATCGGAGCGGGGAGCGTTGAGGCGGTCGAGGTTCTTCAGCGTGTGGGGGACGAGGTGGCGGCCGGAGTTCGACCGCTCTCGAATTCCGCCCGGCACGCCTTCGGCTTCCTGCTCGACACGCCCCGCCCGGCCGGCTCGCGACCCTCGGGATCGAACACCCACGGAGCCCGAAACGGATGAGAATCCCAATGCCCTCGCCCCGGTCGTTCCGGCTGGCGATTGTCGGCCTTTCCCTTGCGATCGGAACCCTGGCGCGCGGTTCGGAACCAGCCCGGCCCGCCGATCCACTCCTCAGGCTCGTTCCCTCCGACGCCGGTCTGGTGCTGACGGTCGAGGGCCTGCGCGACTGGTGGCGGATCATCGGCGATTCGAGGCTCGTCGACGGACTGGGGAAGGTTCCAGCGATCCAATCCTGGCTCGAATCGGGCCCAATTCGCGACCTGAAGCGGTCGGCCGCCGAGATCGAGTCGGCGCTTGGCGTGAAGACCTCCGAGATCCGGGACGAGCTGATCGGCGACGCCGTTGTTCTGGCACTTCGGCTCCCTCTCGATCGGCCCGCCGATCCCGCCGAGGCCCGCGGCCTGCTCCTGCTTCGCGCTCGCGGCCCGGCGCCGCTCGATCGACTTATCAACGCGGTGAACGATGCTCAAATGCAAAATGGCGGGCTCGCGCGGGTGGAGGAACGCGAGCGGATGGGCCAGCGTTATCACGTCCGGATCTTCCCGGAAGGATCGGGACGACCGATGGAGTGGTATGTTCGATTTCCGGATGGAACCTTCGCCTTCTCCAATTCCCAGGAGATGATCGAGGAGGTGATGGATCGGCACCCGGCCGATCGAGGCGCGACCCCAGGCCCCTCGCGTGCTCGGCCCGCCGCGCTCGGCGATTCGCCGAGGTTGCTCGCCGTTCGTCGGCGGCTCCCCGCGCGACCTCTGGCCTGCCTCTACGTGAATCCGCGGACGGTCGAGCGCTTGCTCGGCCTGGTTTCCTCGCCGGCGAAACCTTCCGAGGCCCGGCTCCAGGCGATGATTCGCCGCCATCTTTCGGCGGTTGAATACGCCGGCGCCTCCCTGGTGTGGAGGACCGATGCAATCGCGATCGACGCCGTCGAGACGCTCGACGCGTCCCGTGTCGACGGCTGGCTCCGCGGCTGGGCACGCGACGGTCGAACGATCCGACCGATGCTCCGGCGCGTTCCCAACTCGGCCGTGGCGATGGCCTCGATCCACGTCAACTTTGCCTCCGTGCGCGAGGCCATCGAGGCGATCGTCCCCGAGGGGGACCAGAAGCGGTTCCGGAACCTGGAGATCGTGCTGACGGGGCTACTGCTCGGCAATGAGGCGATGGAAGTGGTGCGCGCGCTGGGGCCGGGGGTGGTCGCCTTCATGGATGCTCCTCCGGAATCGCCCGGGCCGGGAGAACGATCGGGCGCGATCAACGCGAGCGGCCGGTTGTTTCCGATGGTCGTGGTGGTGGACATCGGCGGGGGGTCATCGCCGATGGTCGCGGCCGAGTCGCTTCAGAATGCGCTGAAAACCGTGCTTGCGCTCGTGGCGATGGATGAGAAGCACGCGGGGGGACGGGCCTCGATCGTCTCGACGAGGGTTGAGGGTGCCTCGATACTCGCGCTGGATGTTCCGATTCCGTTTGCGTTCGCGGTCGATCGGGCGGGTGGAAGGCTGGTGCTGGGGACGTCGCCGGAAGCGGTGGCGCGTACGCTGGAAGCCTCGACCGATCTCGAGTCCGGCGCCCGGTTCCGGGAGTGGCAGGCTGGAGCCTTCCCGGGCTTCGAGACGTTTTTCTGTGTGGATATGGACGCCCTTGCTCGCCTCGTTGATCGCCATCGCGATCGCATTGTCGACCGGCTTTCGGCGCGAGATGGCCGGTCGGTGGGCGAGGTAGGGGATGAGATGCGGAATGCACTGGCGGTCGCTCGTCTTTTTCGCGCGGCGTTCGTGGCGGGTCGGATGGAGTCCGACGCTTCGGCGATCCACCGCCGGCTTGGCCTGATCCTTCAGGAGAACCGGCGTCCTGGGTCGTAATTCGTTAATTCGTTGCTCGATCGATATTTGGTGAGAGGAAAACGCGAGAGAGTGTCGTAAACTGTGGATGTCGAGTTCCAGAGCGGACCGGCCTGCGCCGGGCGGCTCGACGATGTCCCGCGGAATTGGACCTCTCATCATGACGGATTCCTCCCCGATCCAGCCGACGAAGCGCCGGATTGACCATGAGTACAGCCGATCTTTGCCTGGTTTTTTGGCCCATCATGGGGTTTCCCTGCTGATCACGACCTACGAGGCCGGCCAGTTGGTTCTCGCCGCGCCGACGGCCGACGGTCGAGAGTTGAACCTGACTTATCGTAGTTTGCTGAGCCCGATGGGGATTGCCCTGTACCCGGAGGGCGGCGGGATTGCGGTGGCAACGCTCGATATGATCTGGCACTTCCGCAACATGCCCGGGCTGGCACCTCGGCTGAATCCTCCGGGCACGTACGACGCGTGTTTTTTACCGCGACAGGCTCTTTACACAGGACCCATTGATCCACACGAGATGGCCTGGTGCCATGGTGATCTTTGGTTGGTGAATACGCTGTTCAGTTGTCTCTGCACGTTCGATGGATTGCATAATTTTGTGCCCAAGTGGAAGCCGCGGTTTGTCTCGGCGCTGGCGCCCGAGGATCGCTGCCATCTCAACGGGATGGCGACGGTTGGCGGTCGTCCGGCCTATGTGACGGCGCTTGGGGAGACGAACACCGAGGAAGGGTGGCGTGCGAACAAGGCGAACGGGGGCTGTTTGATGAGTGTCGCCACGGGTGAGATTGTGGCCCGTGGATTTGCGATGCCGCATTCGCCCCGGGTGCTGAACGGTCATGTTCTTGTGCTGGAGTCGGGGCGGGGCCGGATTGTCAAGGTAGATCCTTCGTCGGGTCTGGTGGAGCCGGTGGCCGACGTACCTGGCTACGCGCGGGGATGTGCGTTCATGGGCGGGTATGCGTTTGTTGGTCTATCGAAGTTCCGCAACGCCTCCTCGACGACCTTCAGCAACCTGCCGATTTCCGAGCGGCCCGCGCCGATGAGCAGCGGGGTGACGGTGATCGACCTGGCCGCCGGCCGCGAGGTGGCCCGGCTTGAGTTCCACACCGGGATCGATGAGATCTTCGAGGTCCAGTTGCTGCCCTTCCGGAATCCCTGGCTTTCCGGCGTGACCCGCGATGCCGAGGAGGGTCCGCCGATCTGGCTGGTTCCCGAGCCGCGCGGGCTCTAAGGTGGGCCGAAACCGTGGCGAACTCCGCCCGGTTCGGCTTGACCGTCCCGGGCTGTCGGTGCAGAATGCCCCCGTCTCGGCCCGGTCGCGGGGGAAGACCGCGCGGTCCTCCCGGACTGAGCGGCGCGTCCAAGTCCATGGCTGGAAGGACCTCCAGGGGACACCGTCACTCTGGATCGCACCACCACGGTAAAAAGGAGTTGTACCGATGGGTGTTTCGCCTCGGAAGATTCGGGTGATCGGGCTGAGCCTCGCCGGTTGCGCCTTGCTGGTCGGGACCAGCCGGGCCCAGGCGCCGAAGGCCGACCGCCAGGTTCAGGGCGCCTCCGCGAACACCGGAACGGCCTCGAGCGCCTCTCTCAAGCCGGGCAAGCCGACCATCATCGGCACCATTGACCTCGATTACGTTTTCAAGAACTACGAGAAGGTCAAGGCGGCCACCAAGGAGATTCAGTCGGCCATCGGGGTGCGCAAGGCCGAGCTGATGCGGCTGGAAGAGCAGGCGCGGTCGGTCTACGAGATGATGAAGAAGCTCAACCCGACCTCCGAGGACTATCACAAGCAGGAAAACGTCCTCACGGAGCTGAAGGCCAAGGCCGAGGCGACCAAGGAGTCGGCCGAGCGCGAGATCAGCAATCGACAGGCGGAGATGATGGCGACTCTCTACAAGGAGGTTCAGGCTTACTCCGCCTGGGTCGCCCAGCACCGCGGGATCACTCACGTGCTGACCTCCTCCAGCACCCCGCCTTCTGGTGGCGACCCCAATTCGGTGATGGCCGCCGTCAATCGCCCGGTGATCTACTCCGACCCGAGCAACGACATCACCAAGGAAGTCGTCTTCTACCTCAACCAGAGCTACCAGAAGCTCGGCAAGCCGACCGACCGCCCCGCGCCGGCGCAGGGACACCAGGGTCAGGCTCCGGGCAATGCGACCGTCGGCGGCCAGTGAGGCCGGACCAGGCCAGGTCGGTTGTGCTGGAGATCGGTTGGAGTGACCAGGCCGAGAGCGCGATGCGAAGCGAAGCGATGCGATTCGGGTAGGTCAGCGCGAGCTTTTCTGCCTGACCTACCATCCCGCTCACTTCCCAGGCGCTTTCCGGGCACTCTCCGAGGATTGAGGCGAGACGACGCGAAGGGGACGGCGCATGGTCGAGACGAGGACCCGGCGGCAGCGGACGCTGGCCCGCCCGGCGGTGGTTCGCGGGGCCGGCTTCTTTCACGGGGCCGACGTGACGATCCGGTTCCACCCGGCCGGGACCGACGAGGGGATCGTCTTCGAGCGGTTTGACTTGCCCGGACGCCCAAGAATCCCAGCCCGACTGGAGTGGGTCGTTCCGTCGCCGAGACGGACGACCATCCAACGCGGCCAGGCGTCCGTCGAGATGATCGAGCACGTGATGGCCGCTCTGGCCGGGCTTCAGGTCGACAACGTCGTTGTCGAGCTGGATGCCGCCGAATGCCCGGGATGCGACGGATCCAGCCGGGCCTTCGTCGAGGCGATCGACGCCGCCGGACTGGTCGAACAGGATGCCGATCGGGCCATTCTCTCGGTGGATGAGCCAATCTGTGTCCGCGAGGGCGACGCCGTTCTGGCGTTCCATCCGCCCGGACCCAGCGGCGGATTGACCCTCTCTTACCACCTCGACTACGGCCGAGGTGCTCCGATTCCCGCCCAGAGCTATTGCGCCGCG
The DNA here is from genome assembly GCA_027449865.1 of Planctomycetales bacterium. Taxonomy (GTDB): domain Bacteria; phylum Planctomycetota; class Planctomycetia; order Isosphaerales; family Isosphaeraceae; genus JAKAUH01. The sequence goes on along the minus strand of DAIDKV010000148.1, from coordinate 89,517 downwards.
ATCACCCCGGAATCGTTCCGGGAAGAGATCGCGTCCTGCCGGACATTCCTCCTCGAAACCGAGGCCCAGGCGCTTCGGGCGGCGGGGATCGGCACCCGGACGACCGAGGCCGACGTTCTCCTCTTCGGCGGCTCCGGCGTCATGGGGAACACGCTCCGGTTCGCGGATGAGTGCGCCCGGCACAAGGTTCTCGACATGGTCGGCGATCTGGCCCTTGTCGGGGCCGATTTTCATGGTTTCATCGTGGCGCATCGATCGGGGCACCAGACCAATGCCGCGCTCGGGCGGAAGCTGATGGAGGCGGCCGCGCGGGCGGTCCAATCGCCCTGCGCGGTCGAGCCGATTCCTCTCCGGGAAGATGGGACGATCGACGTCGCCGGGATCATGCGGCTACTCCCGCACCGGTATCCGTTCCTGCTGGTCGACCGCGTTCTGGAGTTGACCCCGCGACATCGCGTGGTGGGGATCAAGAACGTGAGCATCAACGAGCCGTTCTTCGCCGGACACTGGCCTGGGATGCCGATCATGCCTGGAGTTCTCGTGGTCGAAGCCCTGGCGCAGACGGCCGGAGTGCTGCTCGCGTCGAGCCTTCCCCGCGAGGGGAAGCTGGCGTTGATCGCGGCGGTCGACGCGATCAAGCTGAGGCGTCCGATCATCCCTGGCGACCAGGTTGTCCTGGAAGTGATCGGCGATCGGATCAAGAACCACTCGGCCGTTGTGACCGGCCGGGCGCGGGTTGGCGGCGAGCTGGCGGCCGAGGCTCGCATCCGCTTCGCGATCGTCGATGCCCGACGCGCCGCCGCGGGCATTGGCCGGGTCTCCGCTCGGCACGAGCAGGCGATCGGGGCCTGATCGGCTCGGGGACGGATTGGGACTGTCCGTCGCCCGATTGTCTGGGTTCGCGGCCGTCCGGCAGGGAAGCCGGCCGGGCCTGGTCCCATCTTCAACCCATCCGGAGGGATCCTGCGATCATGGCCACCCTGATTGCCGACACCGCCTGCATCGACCCCCGCGCCGAGATTGACGAGGACGTGGAGATCGGGCCCTACTGTGTCGTCGGCCCCGAGGTCGTCATCGGCCGGGGCACCCGCCTGATCGCTCACGTCTGCGTCCTCGGCCGGACGGTCATCGGCCGGGACAACATCATCCACCCCTACGCCGCGATCGGCGGCGAGCCACAGGACCTTTCTTACAAGGGGACGCCGACGCGCGTCGAGATCGGCGATCGCAACGTCTTCCGCGAGGGGGTCACCATTCACCGAGGGAGCGAGAAGGATGAAGGCGTCACCCGCGTCGGCTCCGACAACCTTCTGATGGTGAATGTCCACGTTGCTCACGACTGCATTCTCGAAAACCGCGTGATCATCGCCAATAACACGATCCTGGCGGGCCATACTCACGTCGAATCCTTTGTGACGATTTCGGGAGGCGTGGGCGTTCACCCGTTCGTCACGTTCGGCGAGTACAGTTACGTCGGCGGCCTTTCGCGGATCTACCACGACGTTCCCCGCTACATGATCGTCGACGGGAATCCGTCGAAGGTCCGTTGCGTCAACGTCGTCGGACTTCGACGGCACGGGATCTCAGCCGAGTCGATCGCCGGTCTCCACGAGGCACACCGGCTGATCTACCGGGCCAAGATGTCGGCCTCGCAGGCGGCGAAGGTTCTCGAATCGCACCAGCACCTCTGCGCGGAAGTGCGGAGCCTGCTGGATTTCATCGAGGCACAGCACCAGGGCCGGCAGGGCCGCGCCCGGGAGCGGTTGAGAAAGGCGATCGCATGAATTCGATGCGAGTCGGCGTGGTCGGGGTGGGTCATCTGGGCCAGCACCACGCCCGAATCCTCTCGAAGATGCCCGGCGCCCGGCTGGTCGGCGTTGCCGACGCCAGCCCCGATCGCGCGGCCCTGATCGCCGATCGCCACCAGGTCGCGGCCTTTGACGACCATCGAGAACTGGTCGATCGGGTCGATGCCGTGGTCATTGCTGTTCCGACGGTCCTTCACCGAGAAGTCGCGGCGCCGTTCCTTTCGCGAGGGATCGCCACGCTGATCGAGAAGCCGATGGCCCCGTCGGTCGACGAGGCCGAGCAGATTCTCGACCTTGCCCGGTCGTCGGGCGCTGTGCTCCAGGTCGGCCACATCGAGCGGTTCAACCCCGCGCTCCGCGCGCTGGAAAAGACGCCGATTCGCCCGAAATTTCTCGATGCCGAGCGTCTTTCGACCTTTACTTTCCGCTCGACGGACATCGGCGTCGTCTTCGACCTGATGATCCACGACCTGGATTTGATTCTCTCGATGGTCGGGTCACCGGTGTATTCGGTCGCGGCGGTTGGAGTGAGTGTCTTCGGCGACGCGGAGGACGTTGCCGACGCCCGGATCGAGTTCGAGGACGGGACGGTCGCGAACGTGAAGGCGAGCCGGGCGAGCTATAATCCGGTCCGCAAGCTCCGGATCTGGGGCGCCGAGGGCTACGCCTCGCTCGACCTCGCCGCTCGACGCGCCACCTTAGTTCACCCCTCCGAATCGCTCCGCCGCGGGCGGCTCGACCTCGACGGCCTCGACCTCACGCAGCCCTCGGCGATCAAGGAGCACGTCTTCGGCAAGATTCTCCGGGTCGACCACGCCGACTTCGAGGGGACCGACGCGCTGACGATGGAGCTGGAAGACTTTCTCGCCGCGGCGCGGGGCGAGGCCCGGCCGAGGGTCAACGGCGAGGACGGATTGAAGGCCGTCCGGCTGGCGGACCAGGTTCTACGCAGCCTCGAATCGCACCGATGGGAGCGTACCGAAGCCCCAGCCGGACTTCATCCGGCGAGCAGCCCGGCCTTGCAAGGTCCGCACGCCTGGCGGATCAGGTCGCTTCGGCCCACGCCTGGCCAGGAAGCGACGCGCTGAGCCTCTGTCTGGCCGCGATTGCCAACTCGACGCCCTCTGCATTCAATGATCACATCCGACTCGCCCCGGGGCGGTCGGCCCTTGCTGTGCTTGGAGGCGAGCTCCCTTTTGACTTGGTCGATTCGCTTTGTTCTCGATTCGCGTCTGGCTCCTCGGGAAGTCGCCTCCCGATTCCCGATGAGGCGAGCATTCACGAATCAAGAAGCCTTGCAAAGTGACTCCGCGCACCGGGAAAAGCGATCCAAATGCGAAGATGTGGCGCGAATCCTTGCCCATCCTCATCCGATCACGATCCAGTCGTCCGCGTCGGTCGTCAGGGCTGATGGCGCGGATGGATCTCAATTCCGTCTCGGACCTTGTCGCTCGGGTGGACGATAACCTCGTCAGACTCCGAAAGCCCGCCCCTTACCTCGGCCTCCAGGCCATTGTTCCGGCCGATCTGGACGAGTCGCAGGTGGGCTCTCGCCGACTCGACCGCGAAGACGGCCCAATTCTCGCCGCGGCGGAACAGGGCTCCGGTGGGGACTCTCAGCACGTCGTTGGCCTCCCAGACGATGATCCGGGCATCGACCCGATAGCCGTCGCCCAGGGACTGGCGCTCATCCTCCCTCCCTCGGAAGTCGATCACGACATTCACCCGCTGCTCCTCCACGCCGAGGGCGGAGACCTTCGTGAACGCCGAGGGCTCGACCAGTCGGACCCTCCCTTCGAGCGGTCGCTCGCCGCCCCAGTGCTCGAGGATCGCCCGAGCGCCAGGGCGGATCTTTACCGCGTCGGTCGAGAGTACATCGATCTCGCATTCGAGGTCGGCCGGGTTGCCCAGTTCGACCAGCCGGGCCCCGGCCGAGACCGCCGAGGCGCTCTCCTGGAAGACCCGCAGCACCCGACCGCCGATCGGAGACCGGATCTCGAAACGATCGGCGAGCGAGGCGTCGGGGCCGGGTCGAGATCGGATCAAGGCGGCGCGGGCCTGCTCCAGCTCGAAATCGGCAACCCGCGCGGCGAACTCGGCGGCGCGGACGTCTTCGGTCGCGACCCGAAGGCGGTGCTCGGCGTCGTCCACTTCCTGGGAAGTCACCGAGCCGCGCTCGCCCAGGTGGCTCATCCGCGCGTAGGCGGTCTCGGCGAGCCGGTGCGAGGCCCGGGCCCGTTCGAGCAGCGGGCCGGCGCGTGCTTTCTCGGCCTCCGCGGCCTTGACCCTCGCCCCGGCCTGAGCGACCGCTCGATCGTCGAGCAGCTCGGGCACGTTCGGCTCGATGGCCGCGATCACCGTCTGACCGGCCTCTACCCGATCGCCCGCGTGCAACTCGATCCGAAGGAGCCGCCCGGCCAGCGGCGCTGAGACGATGTAACGCTCCTTTACTCGCGTCTTGCCATCCTCGTCGATCGTGACGAGCATCGGCCCCCGCGTCACGGGAGCGGTCTCGACACCGATCGGCTGAGGCCAGAGCGCGTAGACGATCGCCGAGGCGACGGCCAGTCCGACGATCGGACCAACGAGCTTGCTTGGTCGGAACGTCATGGTGGAAACGGCCTCATTCCTTGGTCTTCAGGACGGCGATCAGGTCCAGCTCGTCGATTCGACGCCGGACAACCCACCCCGAGGCGATCGCCGAAACGATCGTGACCAGGGCACCCATCGCGAAGGTCGTCGGGTAGATCACCATCGGGATGCGGAACAGCTCGGTATCGTAAAACTGCGTTGTCATCGCGGCAAATCCGGCCCCGATGGCCAGTCCCACGGGAAGGGCGATCAAGGTCAAAATGGCCAGCTCGCCCAGCAGGATCGCGGAGACCTCGCCTCGGGTGAAGCCGATCACGCGGAGCGTCGCCAGCTCTCGACTTCGCTCGGCCAGCGAGATCCGGGCGCCGTTGTAGACCACCCCAAAGGCGATGATCGCCGCGAAGGCAGCGACGAACGACTGCATCTTCAAAAGACTCTCGGCGATGATCCGGCGGAAGCTCTCCAGCATCGCCCGCTTGAGGCTGACCGAGGCCACCCGCGGTGTCGCCTTCAGTCGCGAGTAAAGCTCGGCGGAGCGGGCGGAATCGACGCTCAGAAAGGCGCCCGAGACCGTGGGGCCCTCGCGGAGCAGGCGGTTGAGAGCTGGCCGCCGCATGTAGACCGAGAGTCCCTCGTAATCGGAGACGAGCGACTCGACCGGCACCCGGTAGACCCGACGCTCGGCCTCCAGGACCTCAATTGTGAGCAGGTCGCCGACCTGGACGTGCAGGATCTCCGCGAGTTTCGTCGAGAGCATCAGTCCGCGCTCGGGGAGCGAGACCTCGCGCCGGCTCGCGTCGAGTGGCCGATACAGCCGGGTGCCGGGCTCAAGCCCCAGGATGCCCGCCCGCCGAGTCCGGTGTCCCGACCGAAGTCGAACCGCGACCGCTCGAAAGGGCTCGCAGCGGATCACCCCGGGCAGGTGGCGGACCTCCGAGATCGCTCGCGCGGATGTCGGCTCGACAAAGGTGAGGCTCAGGTCGTGCCGCTGCACCTCGTGGAACTGGAAGTCCATGAGGTCGTCGACCGCGTCGGCGGTGTAGTTGCCGACCACCAGCACGGCGACCGAGAGCGCGATTCCCAGGACGGATAAGAACGCCTTGAAGGGCTCGCGTCCAAGCCGGCGGAGGATCATCCGGCCGGCCGGCGAGACGAGGGTTCGCGGGACCCATCGCTCGATCGATGTCGGCCGGTACGAGGCGGGCGGCTCGGGGCGCATGGCCTCGGCCGGCTGTAGCCGGATCGCGCGTCGGATCGCGGCGAGGGTCCCGATCATCGCGGCCGAGGCACTGATTGCCAGCGCGAGCAACACGACGGACGGATCGAGCCGGAAGCGGAAGACCGGGAAGCGAAAGAACCGGGCGTAGAAGCCCGAGATGCCCCACCCCATCCAGGCCCCGACCGCTGTCCCCAGGCCCACACCCGCCGCGACGATTAGCCCGACGAACTTGAGGAAATGGCGACGGATCTCGCCGTCGGTGTAGCCAAATGCCTTGAGGGTTGCGATCTGCTCGCGCTGGGCGGCGACGAGCCGGGAGAGGACGATGTTGAGCAGGAACGCCCCCACTGCCAGGAAAATGAAGGGCACCGCCAGCCCGACACCGCGAAGCTCGCGCAGTTCGTTGGTGACGAACTTGTGCGAGAGCTGATCGTCGCGGCCGAAGGCGCCGAGGCCGCCGTAGGGCTCGATCAGGCGGTCGAGCCGCTGGATGATCTCGGCCTCCGAGGCACCCGGCTCCAGCGTCAGAGCGAGGTCGTTGAAGGCACCCTCCATGTCGAAGGCGTCGGCCAGGCCGGGCTCGCCCATCCAGAAGACGCCGAATCGCTCGTCGTCCGGGATGATGTCGCCTTCTCGGATTGGGTAGACGTACTCGGGCGAGAGCGCCACGCCGACGACCTCGAGAATCTGTCGGCGGCCGTTGATGATCGCCGCGACCCGACCGCCGGGCCCCAGCTTGTGGGCGTCGGCAAACGACTCGTTGATGAGGATCTCGCCACGCCGGCCGGGCTCGATCGTGCGACCCTTGCGGAGATAGAGGTCGTTGAGCCCGGGGGTTGGGCGCTCGGGGATCGAGATCAGGCGTCCGACCGCCGGCTCAGCGAGATCGGCGACGTCGAGCGTGACCTCGACCGCGGTGCGCACCTGGACGCGGTCGACGCCCGGGATCTCGGCGATCCGCTCCGCGAGGGCTTTGGGTGCCCGCTTGAGGTGGGCGAAGACCTGCGCGAACCGGAACTGCTCGTAGTAGGTTTCCTGGGTCAGTTCCAGCGAGCGAAGGGTCGCCAGCGACATCACGAACGTGGCAACGCCGCAGGCCAGAACCAGGACGATGGCGGTCGCCTGGCCCTTCAGCTGCAAGAGGTCGCGGATGAGCTTTCGATCGAGGACCGTCATCGGTTCACCAGGTGAGAGTATTCGCGCTGGCTTTCCGCTCGTTGCGATGCATTCCCGAGACGCGGCCGTCGGAGAGCGTGATCACCCGGTCGGCCATCGCCGAGATTGCCGCGTTGTGGGTGATGACCGCCGTGGTCGTTCCCAGTTCACGATTGACACGATCGATCACATCCAGCACGAGGATGCCCGTCTTCACGTCAAGGGCGCCTGTGGGCTCGTCGCAGAGGAGGACGTCGGGCCGCTTGGCAACGGCCCGTGCGATCGCAACGCGCTGCTGCTCGCCGCCGGAAAGCTGCGAGGGGAAATGATCCATCCGCCCCGAGAGCCCGACGAGCGCCAGGGCGTCTTCCGGGCTCATCGGAGAGGCGGCGATCTCGGTGACCAGCGCGACGTTTTCCCGCGCCGTCAGGCTGGGAATCAGGTTGTAGAACTGGAAGACGAAGCCGACGTGCTCGCGACGATAGAGGGTCAACGCGGCCTCGTCGCCGGAGGTCAGGTTGTGGTTGCGGAATCGGACCGTGCCCGAGGTGGGGCCGTCGAGCCCGCCAAGGATGTTGAGGAGCGTCGATTTCCCGCTGCCCGACGGACCGAGCAAGACGATGAACTCGCCCTCGAAGAGATCCAGGTCCACTCCGCGCAGGGCATGAACCTCGACCTCGCCGATCCTGTAGACACGGGTGATCCCGCGTGCCTGGAACTCCGGCGCGCGGGCTTCTCCGGCGTCGGTCGCGCCTTTCGTTCCTGGGCCGATCTCGGGTTCTGCGCGGGTCATGACCACCCCAATCCTCACCGGCTGCGAGCTTTGCGAGAGACATGAGACCAGTCGCCACGCGGCCCGCGGCCAGCTCTGTCATGAAAAGCGATCACCATCTGTCATACGGGTTCATCACGGAAGTGACCCCACTTGCCGCATCAGACGCTGGGGATCCGACAGAGCGCCCGGTTGAAGTGAAGGCGATCAAGCGCCTCGGGATCGTAAGGCGTTGTTCGGACCACTGGTCTTCGCGGTCAGGCGGGATCTTTTCACCCCTGACGCACTTGATTTTATCATCAAAGTCCGCAACGTAAGTAAGATCGCGCGCAATGAACGCGGCCCAGTACGACGGTGGAGAGCTTACGGACAGGCAGAGAGAAACGGGACATGTTGGATATCGACGGTTGTCGTAGGTTTTTTCGGGCGACTCCGTGACCATGGCGCGGGAGGACTTCTGCTGGGAGAGGCGTGGCGAGGTGTCGACGGTTAGGGCGAATCGAAGGCTGTCCGGCTGGCGGACCAGGTTCTTCGGAACCTCGAATCGCACCGAGGGGAGCGTACCCAGGCCCTGGCCGGACTTCATGCGGCGAGCAACCCGGCCTTGCCAGGTTCGCACGTCTGGCGGATCAGGCCGCTCCGTCCCGCGACTGGCCAGGAAGCGACGCGCTGAGCCCCTGGCCGGCCGCGCTTGCCAACCGCCCGGCCCTTGCATTAAACTGTCTCGACCGATTCGCCCCGGGGCGGTCGGCCCTTGCGCCGATCGAAGGCGAGCGCGATTTCGATCGGTCCCGAGTGTGCCCGGCCCGGTCTGGCGCCGGGAGGTGCCGCGGCCGGAGTGTCCGGACCGTTCCGTGATGAGCCAGTGGAACAGTAAGGTCAAGTCGAATGTCAAAGTCCGATTCCGAGAAGGCCAAGCCGAAGTCCAAGCCGGCCGCTCAGGCGGCCCCTGAGAAGAAGCCGAAGCCCAAGGCCGAGAAGCCATCGCCCGAGGAGGCGGCGGCCAAGGAAGTCGCGGCGGCCGAGGCGAAGGAGAAGGCCAAGGCCGAACCGCGTCCCCCAGCCGATCCCCGGCTGAAGTTCCTCAAGAAGTTCCACGGCAAGTTCCTCCCGCGCGGGCCGCTCCGCGATCGTCACAAGGAACTGATGCAGCGCTGGGACTCGGGCGAGGATCACGGCGGCGTCACGGCCGACGAGCTGAAGTCGCTCTACCAGGACTGGAAGACCTCCCGCGAGAAGCCGGTCAAGGTCAAGGCCTGACCCGGATCGAACGGACCCTCCAAGCGCGAGCGATTCGTCCGGTCCTGACCCCCTCCGGCGGACCGGTCACCGGGCGAACCGCTCCACATCGCGGACGATCGCGGCGGCTGCCTCTCGCGATCGAGAATCCCCCGCGGCCGCGGCGGCCCTCGTCGCCATCTCATACGCCGACCTCGCATCGCCGGCGTCCTGCTCCAGGACCGCGAGACCGTAACATGCCTCGAAAAGCGCCGGCCGCGATTCCAGCGCCCGGCGATAGGCCGTCCGAGCCGCCTCCAAATTGGTCTCGGCCAGATAGGTGACGGCGATCCGGGCCTGTGCGATCGCAGGATCTGGAGCCTCGGGGAGCCCACGCTCCCAGAGGGCCCGCGCCTCGGCCGGCTCGCCAAGATGCAGGTGCAGGCTCGCCATTCGATCGAGAGCCTCCCAGGGCGCCCGATCCGGCGGATGGGCGCGTTCCATCACGTCCAGGGTCTCGCGCACTCGACCTGCCGCGAGTAACCGCGTGATCACCCGGTCGAGTTCGGCCATGTTGTGCCACTCGATCGCGACCGGAGGGCCCAGCGAGGATCGATACGCCTCGCGTTTCCTTTTGAGCTCCTCCAGGAAGCCGAGAACCGCCGGCTTGGGATTCCGAGCCGCGACGGGAATCAGGCGATCGATCGTTCGGATCGTCTCGTCGGTCATCGCTCGTCGGGAGAAGCTATCCTCCAGGCGGAAGAGCGTGACGAGCTCGTTCGGGTCGACCTCAAGCGCCCGCTTCATCGCGGCCGTCGCGCGAACCAGCGAGAGGTCCAGCACGGGGTCGAACGGGAGCCGGTAGCGCGGACTCGCCGGAGGCGCGGGTGCGGGCTCGCGGTCGATCAGGATCTGTCCCAGCATGCGCCAGCCGACGTCCGTTCTCGGGTCCGACGCGATCAGAGCCCGGCAGGCGTCGATCCCGTTCCAGACCAGCGGATGGACCAGCTCGACCCGGTAAGCGGGGAGCTTTCCGACCAGGCTTCGAAACGCCTTCGCCAGCGTGGCGTGCTCGGCCGGTGTTCGGGTTCGCGAGGTGTCGTCGGGCCGGAAGTGGCGAGCGGCGAAGTCGACGGCGTGCTGACGGACCGCCTCCGTCGCCGAGTCGTGGACGAAGACACCCACGATCGGCCCGAACCAGACGCACCGCCAGTGGTCACTGGCGAGCATCGACGCCTCGGTCGACCAGTTGTTCTCGTGGTCGATCATCACCGAGGGCCGACCGATCCGGTCGAGCGCCTGGGGCCATCCGCGGTCGTTCCGGTCGATCGACTCGTTCAGCTCGACGTATTCGCGGAACAGCTCCGCCCCGGCGACCTCCAGGCGCGGATCGGTGTAAACCTTGCGCTCGGGTCCGTTGTAGAATTCGAAGAGCGAGGCATGGCCGTTGTGGAAGCTGAGGAACTTCGAGGGCATCTCGGGCCGTCCGCAGAGTTTCGCGGCGTCGTGGGCGAAGAAGACCGGCTCCTCGCCGAGATGCAGCGTCCGTCCCTCGCCGGTCATTCGGTAGAAGACGCCTGAGCCGACCCAGGCGATGGCCCCGACCACCGCCAGACCAGCCGCCAGCCTCGGGATCAGAATGGATCGCGTGGTCTCCCGGAAGTCGGAGCTTCCGGCGCGTCGGGCTCGGAGCGACCCGGCCCATTCGGCCAGGTTCCAGGCCGTGATCGAACCGACCACCGCCGCGAATTGATGGCTGTTCCGCGTCGCCTTGAGGCTCAGGTAGCTGAACGCCACGAAGAGCAATAGTCGGAACAAGCTGAGCCGCCAGCCCGAGGACGTGGGGCTGATCGCGGGAACCGGCAACTCGGCCGATTTCGCTTTCTTCTTCTTGCCCGGTGACTTCGGTCGAGTGTCGGCCCTGGACTTTCGCCGGCCTGGCGAGGCGCCCGGAGGCTCCAGCGCCGGTGTCGGTTTTCCACCGCCGGAGCGAACTCCGAACGACCAGGCGATCATCGGGATGAGGAAGCTCAGGGCGCCGAGGAGCATCGTCAGGAGGTGCAGTTGCAACGGGAGGTTGCCAAGTCCCGCCGAACGAATGAACATCGGGATCGGTGTCAGCTCGGCGACGTGCTCGGAGAAGACGGGACTGGTCATCGTTCCGGCCAGCTCGATCGGGTAGACGGCCCCTCGGATTCCGTAGGGATTCAGCAGGCAGGCGATCCCCGTCGCCAGGGCGCCGTAGCCGGCGATACGCCACCATCGAGCGGGTCCGCCGGCGAGTTGCCTCGGCCGGATCGCGGCGTCGATCATCGCCATTGCCAGGATGATCGGCCCCAGCACAAAAAGTCCGTGCGAGTTCACCCAGATCACCTGCACGACCGGGAGGATCATCACCAGCCAGGGATTCCGGTCCCACCGGGTGAGCACGGCCAGGAAGATCGAGAGATAGAGGAGCGAGAGGGTCTCGGGCCGGACGTACATCCGCCCGCCCAGCACAAAGAGCGCCGGCAGCCAGGCCAGGACGGCCGCCCAGATCGGCCAGTCTCGACGTCGATTCGTGAGGAGGATCAGGACGGCCACGCAGGTGACGACGCACTTCGCCAGGTTCATCGCGAGAGCGCCGCCGCGTTCGTAAAGCCAGCTCACGGCGATCTGGAAGATCCAGTGCAGGTCGATCCAGGGAACGCCCTCACGCGTGTAGGTGAAGATGTCGACCCGAGGGACGTGTCCCGACTCGCGGATCAGTTGGCCGGTTCTGAGATGCCAGAAGATGTCGGCATCCTTCACTGGAAAAACGCCGAGTAGGAAAGTCAGCGTCAGGAAGAGTGCGACGAGCCCGGCATCGGCGAGGACCGCCATCGGCCGGGGGTGCGGGTCACTGGGAAGGTTGGGCCGGTTCGCCTCGGGCTCGATATCGGACCGGGCTCCTGGTGCCTCGGCGGCGGGGCTATCGCTGGACATCGATTCGGGACCACCGATCCGGTCGAGAGGATCATGCGGGACCGACCCTCGGCGCCCGCGTTCGAGGTCAACCATCGTAGCCCGCGGGACCGCGCTGGAGGAACGGCAAACCGACGGTACGCCAGGTTCGACTGGTCGCGCCGGTTCGAAATCGGTATCGTCCCTCCCCAACCGTTTGATGCCGATCCACCAGGAGGGAGCCGCGATGACATTCTACTGGATCTACGACATGCCGAACTGGACGCTGGGCGTCCTGATCGTCGGCATTCTCGTCACATTCTCGCTCGTCGGACTTTACGTGACGAGACCGATGGTCCGCCGGATGCTGGGGACCTCGGGCGATTGCAACGATATGGTGAGCTACTTTTTCGCCGGGATTGGCGTGTTTTATGGTCTGGCCCTCGGCCTGATCGCGGTGGCCACGTGGGAAAACTACTCGGAGATCGACAGTGTCGTGGGCACCGAGGCCGCCGCGGTCGCGAGCTTCTTCCGCGACCTCGACGGTTATCCGCAGCCGCTCCGCGGCCGTCTCGAAGGGATGATGCGCGACTATACCCGCGTCGTCATCGACAAGGAATGGCCCGCCCACAAGCAGGGCATCGCCCTGGAAGACGGCGACGCCCTGCTCGACCGCCTCGAAGACGAGGTGATGAACTTCGAGCCGACCACCGAGCGGCACAAGATCCTCCAGGCGGAGGTCCTTCGCTCGCTCGACACCGTTCAGGAACAGCGACGGCTTCGTCTTCAGGCTGTTCCCACCGGCCTGCCCGCCGCGCTCTGGGCCGTGGTTCTCATCGGCGCGATCCTGAATATCGTGCTCACGTACCTCTTCTGGACGGAGAACCTCGCGATGCACGCGCTGCTCGTCGCGGTTCTGGCCGTTTTTATCGGCCTGCTCATCTTCCTCACCGCCGCCATGGACAACCCGTTCCGCGGAGAATTCAGCATCGCCGCCGACGCCTTCCAGGACGTCTTCGATCACGTGATGTCCCAGGCCCACCCGTAAACCCCGCGCGCGCCGCTGGCACCCGATTCCGCTCCTCTCTCAAACTCCCCAGGCGATGCCCACTTCGCGGCCAGATAAATTAAGCCGCCAAGTGGGCTCCTCAAACTCTTTTCAGAAACTTATTTTGCTCGACAGGGATTTAGCGGCATAATATAGCGATTGCACGATCCCGAGGAAGGGGTCGGGCGTGAGAGAAACGTGGGAGGGGGGGCCGCAACGATGCGCGAGTCGTATTTGCAGTCGAAGGAGGCGGTCGAGAGGCGAGGGCGGCTGAGGATTCTGATCGTGGACGATCATCCCGGGACGCGCCGGGCGCTGGAGCTGGTGCTTCGATGGCTTCGATGCCCGGCCGACGTGGTCGAAAACGGCCGGGAGGCGGTTGAGCGGCTTCGCGAGCAGGATTACGACCTGGTCTTCATGGACGTGCTGATGGCGACGATGGACGGGATCGCGGCGACCCGGCAGATCCGGAAGGAACGGTCGTACGACGCGGGGCCTCGGATCGTTGGGATGTCGGCCGATTCCAGTGCGGACGACCAGGAGACGTGTTTCGCGGCGGGGATGGATGATTTTCTGTCGAAGCCGATCGACGTGGACGCGCTGGTTCGGGTTCTGAATCGGACGGCGACGGGGTTGCTGGCGGTCTGCTGATCGCCGGGAGATGGGGCGGGCGAGTCGGACGGTATGCGTCAGGGACTTGATTCCTGACGCCCGCGCTGGGGGCTAATTGTCGAGTGATCCTCGTCGATGTTGAGGTCGACGGGCCCTCCTTTCTCCGGCATCCGCGCGCAGGTTTTCGGGACTCGCACGATCGATACCTGCCTCCATCTCCCCGGGGACCGATGAGAACCGAACGGGACATCCAATTCTGTCAAAATCTCTCTTGTCCCTTGTGCATCGGGATGTCATTCTTAAGGGTGTCGTCGGTTCCTGATGGGGCGCGACGAGCCATTTCCCGCGATGACCACTCGGTCCACGTTCACGAGGAGTATCGAGCGATGGGCGACGCACGCGACACCGCAAAGAAGAAGAAGGCTGACGAGAAGAAGGGCGCCGCGAAGAAGCCGGCCGCCAAGCCCGCTGCCGAGGTCAAGGCTGCGCCGAAGGCCGCCAAGAAGTGACCTCAGGTTGAAGTCCGCTCCTGCCTTTCGGAGCCCGGGTCTGCGGCGATCGCCCGAGAGTCGCCGCCCCGGGCTCGTTGGATTTCGAAGGAGGGCCTGTTGCTCACGACCGGCCGAGGCGCGCCGACGGCTGCGCCGCGCGGAGGCTCCGTGTGGTGATCGCGACGGTGAAGGGGTGCGAAGGAACGGCGTACTGGTGGTCGGAGAGCTGACCGGCCATCGCGAAGGCCGAATCGGCGAGTTCGACACGTCCGGAGGCCCGCCAGAGCCATCCCATCCAGAGGAGCATTCGGGCGTAGAGATCGAGTCGATTGAGGAAGACGTGCTCGAAGAGGTAGCGATAGGCGCCGGCGTCTCGGGCGGGATCGGGAGCAGGGGAGCCTTCGCGGAGGGCGATTTCCAGCGCGAGTTCTCGGGTGAGGGGCGACCGATCGAGCCAGTCGGGGCAGGCGTCGAGGACGCGTTCGGCACCCTCGGCGATTCGATCGTGGGCGACCGGGTCGAGGTCGGGCCCGGGGAGCGTGGCGCCGGGGTTCGTGGCCCATTCCGAGGAGCCCAGGGTGGCTTCGAGCCAGTCGCGGACGGATTTGGGGATTTCTGGGTCGCAGAGGCGGGCGCAACCGATGAGGAAACGGGCGGCCAGCTCGGGGACATCGGCGATGGCCCGGCCCTCGGCCCGCGCTTCCCACTCCTCGAAGAGTCCGAGGGCGACTGGGTCGCCGTCGTCGGACTCGCCGACCGCGTCGAGCAGGCCGCGTCTGAGGTCGCAGAGGAAGGCGGCGGTCTGTCGACGGCCGAGGTCGTCGACCGTTGCGATCACGATGGTGGCGCGTCCCTCGCCGTCGACCTCGGTGACGAGCGATCGTCGGATTTTGGGATCGAGCTGGTCGACGGCCCGCGACTCGTCGGCCGATCGGATCGCGGGGGTCGAGCGGATTCCGACGTCGAGCAGGGCGAGCAGGTCGCGCACGCCCTCTCGATCGGCGAAGGGAGAGAGGGCCTCGGCGACCGAGGCGCGGGTTTCGTCGTCGAGGCCGGCGAGCGCTTCGAATGCCGGCCGAGATTCGGCTGGATTCTCTTCGAGTCGTTCGATGATCTCGGCGAGCCAGTCGGGCCCGTCGTTTGGCTCGATCCATCGTGGGGGAGATTCGGGCGGATCCATCGCGTCCCATCCTGGGCGTTGAGCCCCTCGGCGGTCAGGCGAGTCTCGGCCATGAGCCGCCCGAGCCGGCTCCGGCCGACGATTCCACCTGCGCCCTCTCGTAGAGAGACGGTTCAAGCTCGGTAAGGAACCGGCTTGGCGTTGTGAAGACGACCGGTCCGCGAGCTCCTCTTGGGAGGCAGAGCGGGTAGCTGATCGTCAGTTCGTCGCGGGCCCGGCTGATCCCGACGTAAAAGATCCGCCGTTCCTCCTCCTCGCCGCCCGGTTCCTCAATGGCCCGGCGGTGCGGGAAACTTTCCTCGACCATCCTCGGGATGAAGACGTGCGACCACTCCAGCCCCTTCGCCTGGTGGATCGTGCTGAGGACCAGGACGTCCTTCGGCTCCTCGGTCGAGACGGTGTCCATTCCGTAGATATCCCCGGCGAGGATCAGATCGGCGATCAGCCGATCGAGGCTTTCATACTTGTCGGCCAGCAGGGCAAACTGCTCGATATCGGCGATCCGGTTTTCGGGCCGCTCGTACTTCTGCTTCACGACGCTCGGATAACCTCCCTTGAGGATGGCCCCGATGGCCGCGGCCGGATGCGACTCAGGATCGGTCGCCCGGAGCTTGCGGAGATCGGCGACGAACCCGGCGAAAAAGCCCTTGCTCCGAGGCGGGAGAATCGCCATCGCACCGGCCGACTCGATCGCCGCGGTCGGATTGTCGCTTTTCGCCAGCAAATCGAAGAGCGCCGACGCCTTTGCGGGCCCAACCCCCGGAATCAGGAGCAGGAGCCGCCGCCAGGACGCCTCGTCGCGCGGGTTGACGACGATTCGCAGGTGGGCCAGCACGTCCTTGATATGCGCCTGCTCGAAGAACCGAAGGCCGCTTCGGATTGTATAAGGAATCCCACGCGCCAGCAGCTCGCCCTGGAGCAGGATGCTGTCGTAGTGGTTCCGATAGAGGACGGCCATCTCGCCGAGGGCGAGCCCTCGGTCGCGCTGATCGAGGATCTGGTCGCAGAGGAAGGCGGATTCGTCATAGGCGTCGTCGGCCGAGACGACCAATGGGAGGACGCCGTCGGACCGGGCGGATTGCAGTTCTTTCGGGAAGCCTGTCTGGTTATGGGCGATCGAGGCCCGTGTGAGCGCGACGATTTGGGGCGTCGACCGGTAGTTGATCTCCAGCCGAAAGATCCCGGCGCCAGGGTGTCGATCGGCAAACTGGAGGATGTTGTCGTAATTGGCACCCCGGAATTTGTAGATCGACTGCGCATCGTCGCCAACGGCGGTCAGGTTTCCCGCGCCCGACTCCGCTAGCTGTTCCAGGATTTTGACCTGGACGGCGTTGGTGTCCTGCATCTCGTCGATGAGAAGGTGCCGGAACAAGGAGGCTTGCCGCTTACGCTCCTCGGGGAACTCGTCGATCAGTCGGCTCCATTGCAGGAGGAGGTCATCATAGTCCATGCAGTTGGACGAGAGCTTGCGAGCGGCATAGGCCTGGCCGACCTTCGCGATGGATTCGGCCCATTCGGCGAGGTCGGGATGGCGATCGGCGATGACCTCGCCGATCGGCCGTCGGATGTTCGCGGCGAAGCTGATCAGGTGCAAGACCTCGGCGGGCCGGGGCGACATCTTGCCGGTCCCGGATATCTGGGCGTCGTCCATCGCCAGCCGGATCAAATCCAGTTGGTCCTCGCCGTCGAGGATCGTAAAGTTGGGCCGGTAGCCAAGAAGGGCGGCCGACCGCCGGAGCAGGCGATTGCCGATATGGTGAAAGGTCCCGGCCCAGACTCTTGCCGCGCGGTCGCCGATGAGGGGGTCGAGGCGATGGACCATCTCCCGAGCGGCGCGCCGGGTGAAGGTCACGAGCATGATGGCCTCGGGCGGAACACCGCTTGCGATCAGGCAAGCGACGCGATAGGTGATGACGCGGGTCTTCCCCGATCCCGGCCCGGCGAGAATGAGGTTGTAGCCATCGGGCGCGGCAGCCGCCGCGCGTTGCTGTTCGTTCAGCTCGCGGAGGAGGTGTTCCTCCAGCCGGGAGGCAGGCGTCGATTTCAGTCGGATCTTACGCATGGGGCCATCCCAAGGCCGTCGTGCCCGGCGTTCCTTCCTCGAGTCGTGGCCGATATTATAGCAGGGGAAGTCCCTCTTGTTGAAAGTGATGCGGAGAATGAGCGTTTGCCTCGCCGGTTCGACTTGGCAACCGAGGTCGATTTCCGGAGACTATCCGCCCGATCGTCGGGAAGCCACGCCAGAAGACCAGGGAGGGCCGAGCCATGTCGAGCGCCGAAACCGAGCCGACGCTCCAGATCATCCGCGAGCCGAGCGTTTATCTGGTCGGCCGACAGGTGGTCGACGAGGAGGCGCTGGCGGCCTTTCTCGCGGATCACGAGGTGGACCGCTGGACGACGGATACCGAGGTCGCCGGCGAAAAGATTGTTGAGACGGCGGGCCGGGTCTGTTACATGAGCTTCGCGAAGCCGCGTCCCGGCGGGAATCGCGCCTACATCAGCCACATCCTGGAGGTCGGCCACGGCTCGGTGCTGGAGCACGCCGTTTTCAACCTCCTGATCGCGGGCGTGAGTCGAAGTCTGACTCATGAGCTGATCCGCCACCGAGCGGGGTTCGGCTACTCGCAATTGAGCCAGCGCTTCGTGGATGAGTCGGAGGCCGAGTTTGTCGAGCCCGAGGTCATCGCCGAGGACCCCGAGCTGCACGCGATCTGGCTGGAGTCTGTCCGGGCGAGCCAGTCGGCGTACCGGGCGCTGGCCGACCGGCTCGCCGAGAAGTTCCGATCGCTCGATGACCGGACCCTCCGGCGCAAGAAGGCGCGCGAGGCCGCGCGGAGCGTCCTGCCGAACGCCACCGAGACAAAAATCTTCGTGACCGCGAACGCCCGTGCCTTGCGTCACTTCATCGAGATGCGCGGTGATGCTGCGGCGGATGTCGAGATCCGCCGCCTCGCGATCGCCATCCTCGAGTTACTCCAGCGCGAGTCGCCCAACCTCTTCGGCGATTACACGATTGTCGACCTCCCCGAAGGAGGCCGCGCTGTCGCCACGTCGCATCGGAAGGTGTAAAGCTTTGCAAAGAAAGGGGGCTTGGACTCGTCGATTCTCCTCGCGACGAGGGAATTCGGGACCGTTGGCGGGATGAGCGACGCCGAAAGCGGTAGAGGAGCCCGCTGACTTCGGGCGCCTCACGAGGTTCACAGCCAGAGGAGAAACCCCATGAGTCACCGATGGAGCCTGAGGAGCCTGATCCCCTATCTGATGATGGGGCCGGTACTGGCGTTCTTGACGCCGACGGCCCTCGCCGCGCCTGATAAGGGGGAAGCTCGCAAGGGCGGCGAGCATTCGCGATCGAGCCACGCGCGGTCCAGCCACGATTCCAAGACCCGCGAGAAGGCCAGTCACAAGAGCTGCGATTGCGGTTGCCATGACAGTAAAGCCCGCAAGCACGAAGAGCACAACGAGAAGCACCACGCCAGCGCCCGCAAGCACGAAGGGCCCAAGCACGAGTACCACGCGAAGGCTCGGATTCACGAATGCAAGTGCGAACACCACGCGAAGGCGCGGAAGCACGTGGGGCCCAGGCATGAGCACCACGCGAAGGCTCGCGATCGCGACGACGACCACAAGCGAGCCGGGCATCGGGCTGGTCGTCACCATCATAACGATCGCGACGACGACGATTGATTGTTCAAATCAGGTGTTCATCCAGGAGAACAATGAGGGGTCGGGCGATTCCCGGCCCCTCTTGATGGGCTCACTGCGACCATTCGGTCGGAGTTCGGTCCCATCGATGATTCTTCAGTTTTGCAAGCAGTTCGGAGTCGAGCGCCTTTCCATCACTGGCCGCCATGTTCGCCTCGACGTTCCGGATCTTCCGCATTCCGGGGATGATCGTCGAGACGCGGTCATCGGCGAGGATCCAGCGGAGGGCCAGTTCGGGCATGGTCATCCCGGGCGGGATCAGAGGGCGAAGAGCCTCGGCGCGGTCGACGCTCGCATGAAGGTTTTCCGGCACGAAATAGGAGTTTCGCCAGTCCCCTTCGGGCCAGGTCGATTCCTTCGTGAGTGTTCCGGTGAGCGTTCCCTCGTCGAACGGCACCCGGGCGATCACGGCTATCTCACGCTCCTTGCAGAGTGGGAGCAATTCGTCCTGGGGTGCCTGGTCGAAAATGTTGTAGATGACCTGCACGGCGTCGATCAAGCCGGTCCGGATTGTCTCCAGCGCGTTCGCGGGCTCCCATCGATTGATGCTGATTCCCACCGCTTTCACGAGCGCCTCGCGCTTCAGGTCTTCAACGGCGCGCTGCCAGCGTTCATCGTGGGCCCAGTCGTCTTCCCAGACGTGAAACTGGAGCAGGTCGATCCGGGTCAATTCCAGGTTGCGCAGGCTCTTTTCGGCGTACTCGCGGATGTATTCCGGCGGGAAGACCTCGTCGAGAGTCGAGCCGCGCTGAGAGGGCCACTTGCGGTTTTTCGGAGGGATCTTGGTGGCGACATACAGTTCCCGGTCTGGGTGATTATGCACGAGTCGGCCGAGCATTTGCTCGCTCCGGCCGTCGCCGTAGGCCCAGGCGGTGTCGAAGAAGTTGCAGCCGAGTTGTACCGACCGCTCGAGCGCGGACATGGTCTCGCGATCGTCCGAGCCGGTCCAGCCGGCCAGGCCCCACATTCCGTAACCCATCTCGCTCACCGACCAGCCGGTCCGACCAAACGTCCGATACTTCATCGATCGATTTCCTCGATAGGTACGGATTCCCCCTCGGAATCCGCTGCAAACCGCTCGCCGATCAGCCGCGGGCTCCGTTGTCGAAGATCGGACGGTCCGCGGTCTGGCCGATCAACTCGGCCACCAGCGCCGTCCAGCCGGTTTGATGGCTGGCGCCGAGGCCGGTGCCGTTGTCGCCGTGGAAGTATTCATAAAACGGGATGTGGTCGCTCCAGTTCGGATCTCCCTGGAAAAGGGGTTGATCGCCGAGGACGGGCCGGCGACCGTCTGGATGTCGGAGGAAGATCCGGACGAGCCTTCGCGCGATCTCGTCGGCCGCGACGTCGAGCGTCACCCGCCTGGTGCTGCCCCTCGGTAGCTCGACGGTCATCGATGGCCCGAAATAGCGGTGGTATTCACGGAGTGACTGGATCATCAGGTAATTGACCGGGAACCATATCGGGCCGCGCCAGTTGGAGTTTCCGCCGTAGAGTGGCGAGGCCGACTCGCCTGGCTCGTAGCCCACCTTCGCGCCCTGGAACTCGTACGGCTCATCGGCCAGCCCGCGCGAGAGCGAGCGGAGACCGAAATCCGAGAGGAATTGCGAGGGGTCGAGCAGCCTCGGGATCACTTTTTCGAGCTTCTCGCGGTCGGCCAGGGCGAGCAGAGTGCAGCCGCAATGGCCGGGATGCGTCAAGAGCTGCAAGGTTCCGGCGTGCGTGGCACGATACTTGAGATACCATTCCATTCGACGGCGGAAGTGTGGGAGCCGTTCGAGCGTTCCCGGCTCGAGTGCCATCACGGCGAAGAGCGGGATCAGCCCGACGAACGACCGGACGCGCAGGTGCTCGGGCGGTCCACCCTCGACCCGGATCACATCGTAGTAGAAGTGGTCGTGATCGTCCCAGAGGCCGATGTCGTCGACCCCGTTGATGGCGTTGGCGATCGCGATGAAGTGCTCGAAAAACTTGGTGGCGATCGCCTCGTACGCGGGACGGGTCCGCGAAAGTTCCACGGCGATCTTCAGCATGTCGAGGCAGAAGAACGCCATCCAGGCGGTGCCGTCCGCCTGTTCCAGGCGCCGGCCGTCGGGAAGGTTTGGCCGGCTCCGATCGAAGACACCGATGTTATCCAGTCCCAGAAATCCGCCCTGAAAAGCGTTGCGGCCCTCGGGATCCTTCCGATTGACCCACCAGGTGAAGTTGAGCAGAAGCTTGTGAAAAACCTCCTCCAGAAAATCCACGTCGCCTTTTCCGTTGATCTGACGATCGATCTGGTAGACCCGGAGCGCGGCATGAGCGTGGACGGGCGGGTTGGCGTCGCCGAAGTCCCATTCGTAGGCGGCGAGCTGGCCGCTGGGGTGCATGTACCACTCGCGGAGCAGCAGGATGACCTGGCGCTTGGCCCATTCGGGATCGATCCTCGCCAGGACGATGCAATGGAACGCTGTATCCCAGGCGGCGAACCAGGGGTATTCCCACTTGTCGGGGACGCTCAGCACGTCGAGATTGTAGAGGTGCCGCCACCCGGAGTTCCGGCCCTGGAGCCGGGCTGGAGGCGGTGGCGGTCCGGCGGGGTCGCCGTCGAGCCAGAGTTCCACGCTGTAGTGGTAAAACTGCTTCGACCAGAGTAGCCCCGCGAACGCCTGGCGCTGGACGCTCCGACGATCCTCGTCGAGTCCAGGTGCGTGGATCGCGTTGTAGTATTCATCGGCCTCGGCCCGCCGGAGATCGACGATTGTGTCGAAGGGTCCGAAGGGGTCGTCGATCGGTCCCTTCCCCAGCCGGGTTCGAACGGTCATGGACCCGCCGGGCGGGATCATCGCCCGATAATGACCGGCCGCCTTCGTCCCGCGGCCGGCGGGGTTTACCCGATCTCCTCGCCCATGGACGACCGCTTCATGAAAGCTGTCCTTGACGTAGGGTGAGTCGTTTGGCGCACCGAAAAGGCGCCAGCGATTGGTCTCATTTTCGGTGAAGAGAAGCTCGGGCGCGTTGTCGAGATACCAGAACCGTTCGCCGAGGTGCCGGTGCTTCGTCCGGACCGTCCCTGATTTTTCCTTCCAGAGGATCGGGCGTTCCGTTCCATAACCCCACGACCAGGTGTTGCGATACCAGGCGTGAGGCAGGATGTGCAACTCCGCCGTGTCGGGACCCCGGTTGTACGCGGTGATCCGGCAGAGGATGTCTTCCTCGTTGGCCTTGGCATACTCGACGTCGATGTCGAAGTATCGCCCCTCGGCGAGCGACTGGCCGAGTGCGTCGATCAGCTCGAACTCGGGCTCGCTTCGCGACCGGCGCCGGCCCTCGGCGAGCAGCCGCTCATAAGGATATTCGGCCTGCGGATACTTGTACAGCATCCGCATGTAGGAGTGGGTTGGGACACCGTCGAGGTAGAAGTAATATTCCTTGACGTCCTCGCCGTGGTTGCCCTCCTCGTTGGCGAGGCCGTAGAGACGCTCCTTGAGGTAGGGATCGCGGCCGTTCCAGAGGGCCAGCGACAGGCAGATGTTTTGAAATCGGTTGCAGAAACCGGCGAGACCGTCCTCGTTCCAACGATAGGCTCGGCTTCGAGCGTGATCGTGGGGGAAGAAGTCCCAGGCGCTCCCCGTGTGGCTGTAGTCCTCGCGGACGGTTCCCCACGCCCGCTCGGCGAGGTACGGGCCCCAGTTCTTCCAGTCGGCACGGCGTTCGGCGCTATCGGCCAGGCGGCGATGCTCGGCGGTGGACGGCAGGGTCAAGGTTGGAATCTCCATCCCACAAACCAGGGGAGACGATGCGGTCTCAACATCGTCATCCGATGGTCGGGGATGGTCAACCTTCCCCTGGATTATTTCGACCGCCTCCGCACCGCATAACCGTACTGGAAGGGCCATTCCGCCTCGGCGCCGAGGGACTGTTCGGCCTGAAGCGCCCAGTACGGCTCGCGGAGCAACTCACGGCCGAGAAAGACCAGGTCCGCATCCCCGCCGGTGATGATCTCGTTGGCGTGGTTGGGCTCGGTGATCATTCCGACCGCACCTGTCAGGATGTCGGCCTCGTCGCGGATCCGCCGGGCGAACGGCACCTGATACCCCTTTCCGACCGGGATGCGTGCCTTAGGCACCAGCGCGCCCGACGAGCAATCGATCAGATCAACGCCTCTCTCCTTCAATCGGCGAGCCAGCTCGACGGATTGATCGATGTCCCACCCGCCCTCGACCCAGTCGGTCGCCGAGATCCGGACGAAAAGCGGGAGTTTGTCGGGGATGCGCTTCCTCAACCGCTCGGCGATCTGGAGCACCAGCCGCATCCGGTTTTCCAGGCTCCCGCCGTATTCGTCATCGCGGTGGTTCGAGAGCGGCGAGAGGAATTCGTGGAGCAGGTATCCGTGCGCGGAGTGGATCTCGATCACGCGGAACCCGGCCCGGAGCGCCCGATCGGCGGCGGCGTCGAAGGCGTCCATGATCCCCTCGATTCCGGCCTTGTCGAGTGCCAGGGGCACCGGATCGCCCTCGGAGAACGGGATCGGGCTCGGCCCGACGACCGTCCAGCCGCCCTCCTCGGGCGTCTTGAGGCTCATCCCACCGCGCTGCGGGACATCGCAACTGGCCTTGCGACCGGCATGCGCAAGCTGGATACCGGCCGCCGCGCCCTGACTCTGGACGAATCGCGCGATCCGGGCGAGCGGTTCGATGTGCTCGTCGCTCCAGATGCCGAGGTCCGAGGGCGTGATCCGGCCGTCTCGCGTCACGGCCGACGCCTCGACGATCACCAGCCCAACACCACCGACCGCCCGGCTCCCCAGGTGGACCAGGTGCCAGTCGTCGGCCATCCCCTCGTGTGCGCAGTACTGACACATCGGTGACATGACGATCCGGTTCCGCAGCGCGACGCTCCGGATCTTCAAGGGGCTCAGAAGGTCGATTTCGGGGACCTCGCGGTCGTGGTCGGCGTCGGCCTGGCATCCGTGAACATTCGCGAAGGGGGTCGGGCGGTCGTCGGGCTCAGTCCGGCTCATCCCTGGCTTCTCCTTTTGCTGGATTTTTCGATGTCGCGGAAGATCGACGTATCCGGCACATTGTAGGCCCCGAGCCGCGAAAATCTCCCTGCACCGATCGATGCGGGCGACTCCGGCTTGCTCCGGATCCCGGCGTGACGTTACCCTGAAAGAATCCGGCGACCGATCCTACCCCGTCGCTGACCCGGGGGTGCGAGAGCATGTCCGAGATCCAGAACGACCCCACGCCCGTCGGCGATGAATACGCCCTCGCTGGCGAGGACCCCGAACCGGTATCGAGCACCCCGACCCGGGGTCAGCCTGGCCCCATCAAGCCGCTACCGCGTCTCTGGAAGACCGAGCCCGAGGACGAGCCGGACGAGCCGCCTGAGAAGGCCGCCGCCGCGAAGAAGTCGGGCTCGAAGGAGTCTCCCGGATCGGCCCGGTCGAGATCGTCGACGAAAAAGCCCTCGCGTCCCGTCAAGAAAAGAGGCGATGCGGATTCGGCCGACGGTGAGAAGCGGGTTCTGATCGAGGAGACCCCGAGGTTTGACACCATCGAGACTCGCCAGCGAGCCCGGCTGGTCCTCGGCGGTCTGATCGTGTTCTGCATCGTCATCTTCGGCTGGAACACCTTCCGCCTATTGTTCGACCAGGCCGACGAACTGGGCCTGGATCCGACCGTCGACGCGGTCCCGCCCGATGCCATGAAGCCCGCGCCTCCACCAGGTCTCTCGCATGAGACCGAGGCGGCCTACATGTTCGATCGCACTCGAGACTACGCCAAACGGGGCCAGACCGAGCTCGCCATCGCCAGGCTCACGCAGATCGTCCGGGCTTACAAGGGGACGCATGTGGCCGCCGAGGCCGAAGCCGCGCTCGTGCGGCATCGGCAGAATCTCCCGCTCTTTCCGGATCGACCCCTCGGGCTCGCCCACGGCGTCGGGCAGCCGAATCCAGTCGATCCTTCGCGACCGAATCCGGTGGCCCCATCGCCCGCGCCACCGATCTCCCCGAACCTGGCGATGCCCTCGGAGCCGGTCTCCGGTCATCCGCCGACTCCGCCGATCGCGATGAGCCCGACGAACCCATCGCCGCAACCGGCGATTCCGGGCGCCCCCGCGCCGGCGCCCGGCTCCTCGGTCGCATTGAACCCAGGCGCGGCGATGCCGTCAACGCCACCGATGTCCACACCGTCCGGACCCGGTCCCGCCGCGACCACGATTCCGAGGGTCCCGGAACCCTCCGCGAGTTTGGCAACTCCGGGCACTGGTCCGCGAACTCCGCCGCCGACCGACCGAACAGCGGCCATCCCCTCGCATCCCACCCGAACGCTTCCGCCCGGCTTCCAGCCGAAGCCGGATGCGGGCGTCCACACGTCGGGATGGCCGATGGCGATCGTCGGCGACCCCGACGTCGCCACCATGGTTCTGGTACCGGGCGGGACATTCACCATGGGGAGCGACCGTGGCGAACGGGCGAACGGCCCATCGCATGAGGTCCGCCTTTCCACCTTCTACATCGACCAGCACGAGGTCACCAACCGGCAATTCCGGAAGTTCCTCGAAGCGACGAACTACCAGGGCCGACCGCCCGGCAAGTGGCTCACCGACCCGAAGATGCGGGCCCTCCCCGAAGATCTGCCCGCGGTGAACGTCAGCTATCAGGATGCCGTCGAATACGCTCGATGGGCCCTCAAACGCCTTCCGACCGAGGCCCAATGGGAAATGGCCGCCCGATCTTCCGACGGTCGCCGCTCCCCCTGGGGCGACGAACCCGTCAAATGGTCGAAACCACGGTCGTTCCACCAGATCGGCGCAGTGATGAGCGTACCCGAGGACGTCTCGCCGTTTGGCGTTTTCGACCTCGCGGGCAACGCGGTCGAATGGGTTCGAGACTGGTACGACCCCTCGCTTTACGGCCGGCTCCGCGATTCCTCGACGCTCGATCCGACCGGCCCGCCCTCGAAGCGTCAGGGCATCCAGCGCGTGATTCGGGGCGACTCGAAGGAGTGGCTGGCCTTTGTCCGCCACGGGATGGATACCGACCGTCGAGCGCCTTACATCGGCTTCCGATGCTCGCTCGCGGTTGAGGGCAGCGAGGCTTCGGCCCTGATCGTCCCGCACGAGGAAAAGCCGAACTCTCCCCAACCAGGCACCCCTCCCGCCGGACAGACCGGGGGCGGAGATATCCCGTTCTAACGACGCGGTTCCCCGCGCGAAGTTGGTGCTGAGCGTGACGATTTCGCCAGCGACACAACCCTCTCGCTCCTCGCTCAAGCCATCACGATGTTTGATCGGGGACCGCGGACGGGTCTCAATGGAGTAAACCCGCATACGAGACCCGACTCACCCCGCCCCGCGCAGCCACGATCCCTGGATGGACGATGATCTCGACTTCCCCTCGGTATGGTCTGGCCAGCTCGATCGTCACCCTGTCCGCCTGACCATTGACGACGATTTTTCGGATCGGCAGCCTTGCGTCCCTGGTGTATTTCTGCCGGTGGACCGATCTCGTCCGCATGGCCAGCACATCGTACAGATGAGGATGGATTGCCCATCGGGGGCTCAGCGGCTCGCTGAACTGGATCTGGATCGAGCGGATTCCGGTCCTGGCGTGCGAAACGGGGCCGATCACCAGAACTTTCGGCGGGGCAGGAGTCAGGGTAGAGATGGGCATCGGCGACGGGGGATCGGCCGAGATCCAGCTCTGAAGCATCTCAAAAACACTCTGCGTGATCCGGGTGGCGTCGTTCACGCTGGTGGGTGAGCCGAGCCCTCCGCCCGACTGGATTGCGTAGATCACACCGTTCGAGGTGGACCAGACCGGGCTTCCGCTCTGCCCTGCCCAGACCGTGATGTTCTTCTGCTGATAGAGGAGCGCATTTCCGCTTCGCGAAAGTCCGTCGATCGGACCAGCCGAGTCATACAGGCGCCGGCCGGAATATCCATTCGTTCCGGGATAGCCGGCTGTTTCGAAGCGAGTCCCGGGAGCGAAGGTATTGCCGTTGTTGTCATAACCGAAAGACATCCAGTGGGTCTCATCGCCGATCGGCCAGTTCAGCGTGATGAGGCCGTAATCGAAGGAGTCGTAGCCGACCAGATCACCGGAGTGGGTTCGGCTATAATTCTGCCACTCCACGGGCGTCCTCACAATGGTCGCGGAAGCCTGGCCAAAGGGTTGGCCTGGGCCGCTCATCTCGGGAGTCGCCACGAGGCTCGTCGCGAATCCTCCGTCGTGATACTGATAAACCATGTGGCCGGCGGTCAGCACATGGTTGCTGTCCACCAGCACGCCCGAGCCCGTGTCAACCTCGCCATTGGGGAAGGTGGCGACGAGCTGAACGATCGCCGTGAAGGGGAAAGGCGCATTCGCCGGTACCGGAGCCAGGGAAAAAACCTTCCGCGACTCCAGCCTGTCGAGGCAGGGGCGGAACATCGACGTCGCCCTCGCAAGGCTGCATCGCCTTCGGGGTGATCCGGACGAACAGGTCTGTAGTCTCCGGAGACCCGATCGACAGGCGGAGAGCCGCATCCGCCAGCATTTCCCCGGTAGCGCCTGCCTGGCCCTTCTCGCAGGGGCGGTGAATCCCGGGCGCAGAAGTTCAACGATCCGGCCAGGCGCGAACATGGTGCCATCTCCAGGGAGGATCGAATCCATCGGATTTCCGCGAGACCTTGCGCGGCTGCCATGGCCGCCATCGAGATTCATCCCCGTGGGACGATCCCAGATGCTCGCCCCTCCGGCAAAACATGGAAGGGAAATCACGAAAAAACCCCGCTCATGCGAAGGTTCGCACGGCGGGGCCATCGTAACCAATTCTGTCAGCCCGGCATGAGCCGACGGAGACTATCTTATTCAACACATGGACGCACCTGAAGTCAAGGTGAGACCAGAATTCTCTTCTCCAAGGGATATTTGAATGCTTCCAGAGAGCAAGGCATTGTCAAATAGGAAATTAACGATTGAGAAACCAACGAATGGTCCGCTCGATGCTTTGGCGATAGGTCAGTCCTGGCCGCCAGCCGAGGCGTGACTGGGCCTTCTCGGTGCTGTACGAGAGATATCGGCCGAGGAGCCAGACGCCGTACCGGGTGACCCGGGGCGGGACCGGATCGCGACGCCGGCGGCCCTGCATTTCCAGCAGGAAGCCTCCGAAATAGGCGAGTCGATAGGGGATCTGCCGACGGGCTCTGGGGGCTCCCAGTGCGTCGGCGATCAGATCCATGAAAGCGCGTTGAGTGATCGGTCCATGGTTGGTGATGTTGTAGGCCTCGCCCTTCGAACTGGGATCGTTGGCGGCGAGGATGGCGGCCTCGGCGACGGTTCCGGCATAGACGGCACTCAGAGGGTTGTCTCCCTTGCCGACGATCAGAACCCGGCCCCGGCCAAACTCGCGCTGGAACCTCGGGATGGTGGTTCGATCGCGCTCGCCGAAGAGCCAGCTCGGGCGGATGATGGTGAGCGGGAGCCGGCCGGATTCGGCGAGGTCCCAGAGGATCCGCTCGCAGTCGACCTTGCTCCGGGTGTAATAGTCCATGGACCAGAGGTTCTGGCCGAGCGGCTCTGTCTCGTCGACCGGCCGATCGCGGTCGCGGGGATGTCCGTAGGCGCTCGTGGAGCTGATGTGGAGGAAGCGATCGACGCCGGCTCGTCCGGCGGCCTGGGCGAGGGTTCGGGTGGCGTCCATGCAGCCGCGCTGGAACTCGGGCCAGGTGCCCCAGTCGCCGACCTTCGCTGCGCAGTGATAAACGTGGGTGGTTCCCTCGACAGCGGCCCGGCAATCCTCGGGCTCGGTGAGGTCGCCGCGGACGATCTCGACGCCGATGGATTCGAGGAACTCGGTCTGGCTTCCGGGCCGGACCAGGGCCCGGACGATTTCCCCGCGCTCGGAGAGGCGTTCGGCGAGGTGGCTGCCGAGGAGGCCGGTCGCACCGGTAACCAGTACCCGATTGCCGCGACTCGATTCTGGATTCTGCGTCATTCTCGCGCCCTGCCCGCTCCCCGCGTTCGGACTTCTCGGTGGACCGACGATCGGGGCTTCTCATGGTCGGGGCTGGGGGCGGAGTCGTCAAGGCGAACGATGGGCCGACGACCTTGGGAACATCGGATGGGATCGTCCGCACGCGATGCTTTCGAAGGCTAGACTTTGGGTGGGAGGCTTGCGCTGGAGGCCGACCGACGGCGCCCGTCCGTCCAACGTGGGGACGGGATCGAGTCGGCCGTCTCGTCTGAAGGCGTGGCCCCGCATTCCGATCGCAGTCGGGATGCTGCCGATCATCGGGCACCAGGGAGTTTGCCGCGAGGGAGTGCGCAACGATCGGAGTTGCACCCTCATGCGCAAGCCCAGGAGAGCCCTCCGTCCGCTCGCCGAGCGGCTCGACGATCGATGTCTGCTCTCGGGATACGCGCCGGCCGACGTGGTTCAAGCGTATGGACTGGGCGGGATCACGTTCTCCTCGCCGAGCGGCCAGCCGGTGATTGCCGATGGTTCGGGCCAGACGATCGCTCTGATCGAGGCTTACCACGACCCGAACCTCGTTTCCGACCTGCAAACGTTCGACCAGACCTTCGGACTTCCGGCCGCCGCGGTCACGGTGGATGACCTTGCCGGCTCCCGGACGAGCGACGTCTGGGCCTCCGAGGAAATGCTCGACGTCGAATGGGCCCACGCGATCGCGCCCGGGGCTCATTTGCTGGTGGTCGAGGCGGCCTCGCAGAACCTCGGCGACCTGATCCACGCTGTGGATGTCGCCCGGTATGCGCCCGGGGTCTCCGTCGTCTCGATGAGCTGGGGCTTTCCCGAGACCATCGGACAGACGGCCTTTGACTCGTACTTCCAGACTCCGCTCGGCCACCAGGGGGTCACCTTCGTGGCCGCGAGCGGCGACAATGGGACGGCCGCCGGACCGAGTTACCCATCCACATCGCCCGGAGTTCTGGCCGTCGGCGGAACGACACTTTCGATCGGGCCCGGTGGCAGCTACCTCGGTGAGACGGCCTGGTCGGGCAGCGGAGGCGGCTACAGCCTCTACGAACCCGAGCCGTCATTCCAGTACCGCATTCAGTCGACTGGATTCCGAAGCGCCCCCGATGTCGCCTTCCTCGGCGACCCCAATACGGGAGTGGACGTGTTTGAGACACCGCCCAGCGCGGGTCCGAACGCGGGCGCGGGCTCGTGGATGATCGTCGGCGGGACGAGCCTCGGGACGCCGGCCTGGGCGGCGATTGTGGCGATCGTGGATCAGGGTCGCACGCTGGAAGGCAAGGGCTCGCTCGACGGTCCGACCCAAATGCTCCCCGCGCTTTATAGCTTACCGTCGACCGATTTCCACACGATCCAGGCGACGCCTCCGCTGCTTCCACTGAGCGGCGGCCTTTCGCTTTTCGGCCCTCAGCCGACGAGCCACGCCTACGTCCGTCATCGGGGCCACAGGAGGGCGGGCGCCACTTCCTCGGCGAATATCACAACGGGACTCGGCTCGCCCGTCGGATCGAGCTTGATTCCCGACCTCGTGGCCTCAAACATCACCGCGCCGAACACCTATCCGAACACGCCTCGACATCACGGCCGGCGCGATGTTCGAACGCTCCCTCATCGATTGCGCATTCATGCAACCCGGCCGGTCCATCAAAGGCCCCAGGCATTCCGACCCGAGTTGACGCCGGGGGTCCACGCCGCGATACCCTGTATTCAGGGAACGGACCTGATCCCTCCGCGGACGAGGAACAGATAGGGTGGACTTCGCCCACCGAGATGGGCGAGCGGAAGGCGGGGTGATTCCGGATCCGCTCGCAGTTCTCGATGGGCCAGGCCCGGCACAGGGCAGGATCGGACGGAGGAAGTCAGAGGGGTTCGTAACAGGTCCGATCCGCGACCCGGCATTCCTGGAGCCCGACGAGGTCGTCGTCGGGCCCGATCGATTTCATGGTGTGCTGGCACCAGCACGCCGACGACCCATACTCATAGCCTTCGTCGTCCTCGGGGAGGGCATCGAAGAGGTACAGGGCGTTGGAGCGCAGGTGCCGGCATCGAGGCGTGGGTTTCTGCGATTCCTCAGGCATTGGCGGTGGGGTGAATCACCCCTCCTCCCAGTATCCCTTCCCCTGAACGGCCCGGATCAGGGCACGCTTGACGACGGTCCGGGTCATCGGAACCTTGTAGGCGTTCATCGAGAGCGGACGGGCTGCCTCGACCGCCGCCGTCCCGGCCTCGGCGGCGACCTCGGGCGAGAACTTCTTGCCGACAAGGACGCGCTCGGCCGCCTCACTCCGCCAGGGGATCGGCGCCACGCCGTAGATCACGACCCGCGCCTTCGAGATGGTATCGCCCTGCATGGTGAGGTTCACGGCCGACATCACCAGCGGCCAGTCCTGCGCCTGCTTCTGCCGGGCTTCATACGCACCGTTCTTCCCGGCGGCCGGGATCATCACGTGCGTAAGCAGCTCTCCGGGCTCGACCGTCAGCTCGCTCTCGCCCTCACGCCTTGGCACCCGGTAGAGTTCCTCCACCTTGACGGTGCGCTCGCCCTTCGGCCCGCGCACCTTCGCCGAGGCGTCAAGCGCGATCAGGGCGACCGCCAGACTCGAGGGGCTGACGAAGAGAGCGTCGCCATCGGTCTGGAAGATTGCGTGATAACGATTGTCGCCGGCCCGGACGAGGCTCTGGCCGTCCTTCATCCCGAGCAGGCCGAAGCCCGCCCGGAAGTACCAGCATCTCGGGCGCTGGAGGAGGTTGCCGCCGACCGTGCTCATGTTCCGGATCTGGATCGATCCGATTTCCGAGGTCGCCTGCCAGAGTGCCGGATAGGCTTCGCGGATTCCGGAGTGGTGGACGATCTCGGAGAGCGGGGTCGCGGCGCCGAGGGTCATCCCCGACTTCGCGTCGCCGGTGATCCCGCCCAGTTCCTTGATCTCCTTGACGTAGACCACACGGTCGGGCGAGGTGACATAGTCCTTGGCTCGACCGAGAAGGTCGGTCCCGCCCGCGAGCGCCGCGGCGTTCGGACCGCCGAGGAGCTTCAGGGCCGCGTCGACGGTCGTCGGAGCGGCGTATTCGAAAGCTTTCATCTTGTTACGCTCTCCCTTCTCTGGAGGCCGTCGCGAGGGCGTTGAGCACGTTGCGGGGGGACATGGGCCACTCGGTCACGCGGACGCCGATGGCGTTGGAGACGGCGTTGCCGATGGCCGCGGCGGTGGAGATCGTCGGGGGTTCGCCGACGCCGATCACCTGCCGGCCCTTTTCGTCTGGGGGTGAGTAGGCCCGAACGACGATCTCGGGGATATCCGAGGCGCCGGCGAGCTTGTACCACTCCATGTCGGGGTTGAGCATCCGGCCGCTGGTCGGGTCCATCACGACCTCCTCGAAGAGGCCGTAATTGAGGCCCATGATCACGCCGCCGTAGACCTGGCTTTCCCAGGTGAGCAGGTCGAGGATCAGGCCGGAGTCCTGGATGGCGACGATCTTCTTGACCTTGACCTCGCCGGTTTCCAGGTCGACCGAGACCTCGGCGAACTGGCAGCCGCCGACGCCGGTGCTGCTGAGCCCATCGACGAACTCGCCGGTGACGGAGATCGGCGAGGTGCCGAGCTTCCGGCAAGCCTCCTTCCACGAGGCGACCGGTTCGCCGCCGGCCCAGAGTTGCCCTTGCTTGAGCGAGAGGTCCTCGGGACGGGCGTTGTTGAACGCGGAGGCCACCTTCTTGAAAAGGGCGTCGCGTGCCTTGGTGACGGCGTCGTAGCAGGGCGGGGCCATCGTCGGCGTCGTGGTCGAGCCGCCCGAGGGCTGACCCGGCGGATACGACGAGTTGCCGATCAGGCTATTGATCTCGGTGGGCTGAAGGCCCAGAATCTCCGCGGCGATCATCGCGAGGATGGTCCGGGCGCCGGTGCCGATATCCTGGGTGGCGGTCTTGATGTCGACCGAGCCGTCCGGATGAATCGTGCAGGAGACCTGCTTGCCGGGATTGCCGCCGCCGCCCCAGGTGTGAAGCGCCATTCCCAGGCCAGTCCGGATTGGGCCGGTCCCGGTCTTCCCGCGCGGCTTGCGCTTCTCTCTCCATCCGATCAGCTCCGCGCCGATGGGGATCTCGGCCTGGTAGATCGGGGTCATGGGCGAGCCGGGGTCGAGGTTCTTCAACCGGAACTCGAGCGGGTCCATGCCCAGTTTTTCGGCCAGATCGTCGACCGCGGCCTCGGTCAGGATGCAGCTTTGCGGATGGTTTGGCGCCCGCATGGCGCGGGATCCACCTCGGTTGGTCAGGGCGTTGGCCTGTCCGACCGAGTAATGCGGAACACCCCGGTAGACGTACGGCAGAATCATGTTCGTGCCGTTGCCGACGCCGCCGGTCGAGTGGCCCTCGGCGATCACCGAGACAATCTTCCCCTCGCGGTCGGCGCCCATTTTGATATGGGCCGTGGCGCTCGGGCGATTCCCGGCCGCGCAGTGCTCCTGCTCGCGGTCGAGGAACATCTTCACCGGCCGGCCGCCGGCCATCTTCGAGAGCTTCGCCGCGGTCGTTCCCCAGACATCGGCATTGAACTTCGAGCCGAAGCCGCCGCCCATGAACTCGGTGTAGACGGTCACATCACCCCGGTCGAGCTCAAGAGCCTGGGCGAGGTCGCCGGCGATTCCGTAGACGTTCTGCGTACTCGCCCAGGCGGTCGCCTTCTTCTCGCCCTCGAGGCCGACGGTCAGCCCGTGGGTTTCGAGGCAGACGTGGGTGATCATCGGGACGGTGTACGTCGCCTCGATGGTCGCCGCGGCGCTGGCCATGGCGTCCTCGGGCTTCCCCTTGGTCTGGCCCCGGCCCTTCTTGACGTTCCCGCCCTTGAAGACCTCGGGCGCCCCCTCGGCCATCGACTGGGCCTCGGTGACGACGTGCGGGAGGACATCGTACTCGATCTTGATCGCCCGGATGGCGTCGCGAGCCTGTTCCTCGGTCTCGGCGGCAACCGCGGCGATGTCGTCGCCGTGATAGCGGAGGGTGGTTCCCGGACCGGCGATCACGAGGACGGCCTTGACGCCCGGCAGCTTCTCGGCCGTCTTCGTGTCGATCGACTTGACCTTCGCGTGAGCGTGCGGGCTATAGAGCATCGCGCCGAAGAGGAGACCCTTCGGGTGGACGTCGGACGGATACTTTGCCTTTCCCGACGCCTTCAAGAGGCCGTCGAGTCGGGGGATCCGTTTACCGATCACGCTGGGAGATGCGGGCCACTCGGCCATGGCTCAGGCTCCTTTCTTCGCTTGGGCCGCGGCCTTGGCCGCCGCCAGGACGCCGACGTAGGTGCCGCACCGGCAGATGTTGCCGTCGATCCCCTTGCGGATCTCTTCCTCGGTCGCGTTCGGGTGCTTGTCCAGGTACGCCTTGCAGGCGGTGACAAATCCGGGCGTGCAGTAGCCGCACATCAGTCCGTCGTTCTGGTGGAAGGCGTGCGGGACGCTTCCCTCACCTGTCTCGAAGCTTTCCAGTGTCTCGATCGTCTTGCCCTGGCACGAGACCGCCAGCGTCGTGCATGAGTAGACCAGTTCGCCGTCGACGATCGCGGAGCAGGCGCCGCAGCTTCCCCGATCGCAAACCCGCTTCGGGCCGGTGACGTCGAGGCGATTACGCAGCGTGTCGAGCAGCGTGCTTCGGGGCTCGACCTCGCACGATCGCTCCTGCCCATTGACCTTCAGTGTGATTTCAACGGTCCCCGAGAGGACCTTGGTCGATTCCTCGGCGGCCTGCGCCTCATCGAGGACGCCCGCCGCCTGGCCGGTCAGCACGGCCGTGGCGGCTGCCACGCCCGAGCCCCGCAAGAAGTCGCGCCGGCTCTGGCCGCCCAGCCCGCCGGGATCCCTGGGTTTTTGTTCTGTCATCGAGCGAGTCTCCGGTAACCGATCGCCCCGTCCTGCGAGATGCGGTGGTCCAGATTCCGCGCCGTCCCCGGCGCAGACTGAACCTGAATCGACCTAATACAGTACGCGCGTCTTCGAGCCCAGACAAGTGGCTCGCGTTCCATCAGGCCGGTGTCTGCGTGCTGACATCAAACCGCCAGAACGCCCAGGCCAGGGCCAGCACCAGCGGGACGAGTTCCACCGCCAGCACCAGCCAGGTTGTCACGGAGAAGGCCGTGATCGAGTAGCCCGAGACCAGGTACGCGAGGCCCCCGATCCCGGCCGGAATACCGAGCGCCGGGATGAGCGTCACGAAGAGTAGTGCGAACGAGAGCATCATCCGGCCAAACATCTGAAAATCGAAGGTCGTCCCCGCGGCCATCCGAACGGGGTAGAGCAGGAAGAGCAGATTGTTGAGCGCCAGGATCATGAAATCGAAGGGCACGCAGAATGCCGAGGCTGTCGCCAGGATCGGCCAGCCCGAGGGCGCGAAGGCCCCCACCAAGGCCAGTGCCGCGACCTGAATTCCACAGAGGATCAAGGCCCCGCCTGCAAGCTGGCCGGCGGCGATCGCAACCGGGCGGATCGGGAGCGTCTTGAGTGTCTCGATGTGGTCGAGGTCGCCGCGGAACGCCCACGGAAGTTGCATCGAGAACAGGAACGTCAGGTAGAAGACCATCCCGAGGCCGATCCAGGGCATGGCCGACTCTCTTGGCCCGCCTGGAGCCGGTCCATTGGAGAACATGAAGCTCCCGCCAATCATCACGATGACGATCACCGAGGAGATCAGCACCCCGCGCGACGTGCGCAGGGCGATCAGCAACTGTCGCCAGGCGATCGGCCCGAAGCCTCCCAACCAGGGCAAACCGGCCACGCGGACCCGGGCGGCCGACTTGCCGACCGGCATCGCGAACCCGCCCCCTTGCTTCATTCGCTGGACTCGCTCGTAAACCCGCTGGCTAATCGCGGCCGTGGTCTCCAGGTAATCGCGGTCCAGCCGGAGCAAGATGGCGACGAGCGCCGCGTCGATCACGAACGCCGCCGTGCCCCAGCCGATCAGGTCGGGAAAGAGCCGACCGGCGAGCGCCGTTTTGGTGAAGACCTCGAACGGTGCTACCAGAATACGGAGGGCCGGCGATTCCCGAATCACGGCCATCAGCTTCGCGGCACCTTCCGCCTGCAATCGTCCGGCGACCTGCGACGCCGCGAGCACTCCGAGTATCAGCAGGACGGCCAGCGCCAACTTCCGGGTCCGCGAAAAGGCGACCTCGCCGAGAATCTGGCCTCCGAGTGAGACGATCATCCCGACGAGCTGCACCATGGCGAGCGTCAGCGCGATCCCGATGAACCCGGCCAGCCACCACCGGAGGTTGATCAACGCCATTGCCGTGACAAAGGCCGAGACCGATAAAAGCCCCAGCCCGGTCTTGCTCAGCTTGTAGAGCATCAGTTCGCGGCGGGTGAACGGCCCGGCGAACAGGAAGTCGACCTCCGAGGGGGTGAACGCAACGGTCGTATCGCCAGCAGACGTGAACACAAAAACCATTGTGAAGGCGAACAGATAAATCGGAGCCATTGGCTCCACGAAGCCGACGACCCGTTGTAATTCGGGCCGATTGCCCATGGTGACGACGAGGAATAACTGCGGTCCGAGCGTTGCGGCGAAGAATCCAAGTGTGAACAGGAGCAAGATCGCCCCGCGCCAGGACCGAACGCCGCGGTACGTCCGACGGACGAACGAGCGATACTTCAACTGAATCAGCAGGAAGAGCGAGCGGTCCATTGGGTCATCTCCTCAAGGAGCCGGCTGATCGACAGGCCCGCTCGCAACCGGGGCTGGTCCGGGCGACCGAACCGGACCCGTGGCCCGGAAGAAGACCTCTTCGAGCGAAGCACTTCCCTGAAGTCCGGCGTACTGGGCCCGGGCGTCGTCGAGTGTCCCTTGAAACAGGCAGCGGCCCCGATTGAGGATCAGGAGATGAGTGCAAAGATCCTCGACCAGCGAAAGGAGATGCGAGCTGACCACGACCGCCGCTCCCGCCGCCGCCCGCTCGATGATCGACTCCTTGAGCGTACGGATGGCGTAGGGATCGAGACCGGTCAGCGGCTCGTCGAACAGGATCGCGCGGGGCTCGTGCAGATAGGCACAGCAGATGGCGACCTTCTGCCGCATCCCTCGGGAAAGCTCCTGAGCCATCGACTCGCGCTTCTCCGTCAGGTCGAAACGACGGAGCAGCTCCTCGCCCTTCTCGCGGTAGTCGTCCACGCGATAGGCCGAGGCGATGAACTGCAAATGCTCCCAGACGGTCAGCGCGTCGAAGAGCTTCGGGTCGTCGGGGATGTAGGCGAGTTCGCGCTTCGCCGCGACGGGATCGGCGACGACATCATGCCCGGCGACGAACAACCGGCCGCGGGTCGGACGGAGAATACCGGCGAGGGCCCGGAGCGTGGTGGTTTTCCCCGCCCCGTTCGGCCCGAGCAGCCCGAGGATCGACCCGGGCGCGACCTCAAAACTGAGCCCGTCAACGGCGACGGTCTCGCGATAGACCTTGTGGTAATCCTGGACGACGATCAAGCGAGGCCTCCGGGCGGCGTCGGCCGCGGGCTTTCGGTGTGGGGCGTTCCAGGGACGGACCGTCTCTGCTCGTCCGTATCTTCGATACGCAAACGTGAATATTTCGGACGTCGCTCTCAGACTTTCCTTCGAGAGCGTGAAAATGGGAATGGCGGGATCAGGTCTCGACCGGCAGGTCGGCGCGGTTGCCCCACTCGTTCCACGAACCGTCGTAGTTCGTGAGCCGATCGTGCCCGAGCCGCGCCAGGTTGAAGAGGACGACCGTGGCGGCGACGCCGCCGTTGCAATAGGCGACGGTCGGTCGATCGGGACGGATCCCCTGCTGCTCGATCCGGCGTCGGATCTCGTCGAGCGGGAGGAATCCGCCGCCCTCGGCGAAGAAGACCTCGCGGGGGACATTCACCGCGCCGGGGATGTGGCCGCCGCGGTCGCCTCGACGTCGGGCGCCGGTGTACTGGCCGGGATCGCGGGCATCGACAAGCTGAAAGGCGGTGCCAGCCTCACCGAGTCGGGCGGCAAGGGCCTCGGCGGTGATCCGGCGCTCGGGCCGAGGACGGGGCGTGAACGTGGCACGCTCGACGAGCACCTCACCCTCCTCGACCGGCCGTTCCTCGTCGCGCCAGCGGTTCCATCCGCCGTCGAGGACGCTGACCTTCGCGTGTCCGTAATAATCGAGAGCCCACCAGAGCCGGGTCGCGAACTGCCCGCCGGCGTGGTCGACGGCGATCACGTGGGTCTCGTCCCCGATCCCGCGCGAGGCCATGGCCTCGGCGAACCGATCCGGCGGAGCGATCTGCGCTGGCACCGGATCCTCCGGGTCGACAATGTCGCGGGTCCAGTCGATGTAGACCGCTCCGGGGATGTGGCCGGCGAGGTATTCCTCGGGCGCCCCCCGATAATCGGCCTGCTCGACCCCCGGCGCGATCGGCCGGGTCACGACATAGCCCCGCATGTCCACAACCCGGATGGTCGGGTCGCTCAGATGTTTTTCGAGCCAGCCAGTAGTAATTAACATATTTTAATACAGGTATTGAGTTTCCGGTTGTCCTGGTCATCGGCGGATTCTGGATCGTTCAGCGGTTGAGAAAAGGAGAATAACCGATCGCTGAAGGTCGCCGAAAGTCTCAGGTACTTGAACCGCGGCCCGCGCTCCACTATAGTCTCCGCTCACTGGCTCCCGACTACTGGAAACGGAAAACGGAAATGCGAGCTGCCGTCTTCGAGAGATTTGGGGAGCCGACCGAGGTGCTGGGCGTGCGCGATGTGGCCGAGCCACGTCCGGGTCCGGGACAGGTGCGGGTTCGGATGATACTGAGTCCGGTGAATCCCTCGGATTTGCTGGTGGTCCGGGGTCGGTATGGGGTTTTGCCGACGCTCCCGGCCACGCCTGGATTCGAGGGCGTGGGCGTGGTCGATGAGGCTGGCCCGGGGATTCTCGGGCGGTGGGTGTTGGGCAAGCGTGTCACGGTGATCAACAACACGGGGGGCAACTGGGCGGAATACGCGGTGATCCCCGCGCGTCAGGCTCGGCCGGTTCCTTCCGACATCCCGGATGACCAGGCGGCGGCCTATTTTGTCAATCCTGCGACCGTGCTTGCGATGGCGAGGCACGTTTTGAAGGTGCGGAAGGGGGAATGGCTGCTCCAGTCGGCGGCCGGCTCGACCCTCGGCCGGATGATGATCCGCCTCGGCCGCCACGATGGCTTCAAAACGCTCAATGTCGTCCGGCGTCGCGAGGCCGTTGACGAGTTGAAGGCCCTCGGCGCCGACGCCGTGATCTGCGCCGAGGACGGTCCGATCGAGGACCAGGTCCGCAAGATCGTCGGGTCCGAGGGCGTTCGATCCGCGATCGACCCGGTTGGCGGCGAGACGGGCACCGCCCTGTTCCGCTCGCTGGCCCCCGAGGGCCGGCTGATCGTCTTCGGCTCGCTCTCCGAGCAACCCCTCCAGATCGAGTCGCGCCTGATGATCGCCGGCGACCGCCGGGTCCAGGGCTTCTGGCTCGGCCACTACATGAGGCAACTCTCCATACCCGCCGCGCTCCGACTCTTCGGTGAAATCACGGCGATGATGCGGAAGAAGGTTCTCACCTCCGAGATCGGCCGCGTCTACCCGCTCGACGAGATCACCGAGGCCGCCCGACACGCCGACACCGTCGCCCGACACGGCAAGGTACTCCTCCGCCTCTCCGACTAACCCAACCACTCCCCCGGCAAGCTGGATCGAATTTCATGCGTGTGTGATCCTTCCCGGTAGGGCCGATCTCTTCTCGCTTTTTTCCGAATTTTTAGTCGCCCGACTGCAATCCGGCCGCTACAATTTTCATAGTCAACGAGCCGATCGGATGGCCGTGGGGCGACGATCCTCTCGGAACCCGCCGGTCGTGCGTTTGCCGGTAATCGAGCTCCTCCCGCCGCATCGATTTGCAACCAGCCGGCTTACGTCCAAACTTTTCTGTCCCCGGTCTTCGGAGCCTGGCCCGGCCGGTGGCTCGGTCGATGGCCGCGGCCAAATGACCTGGGGAATTGGGCGAAATGTGAGTGCTGGTAAAGTGGGGCGGTCGAGGTTTGAAAAGTCGGAAAAGGGGATCTATCAACCATGAGTAGTGGAACCAGTGGCGCCCAGGACTGGCGAGCGGTGGCCTGCCTTTCACCCAACGGCGAGCGGCTGCTCTGCGTGGGCGAGAGTTCTTCGCAGGTCCGCGCGGCCTACACGGGCGCCTGGGGTGAAGTGATTCGTGACGAGGACCGGCCGACGGTCCGTACGATCTCGCTTCAGAAGTGGACCGGGCAGTTCTGGTCGGGGCAGTGGGAGCACCAGCAATTCCTCCCGCTGCCGACGGCACGGCCCGCGAAGCCGGGGGCCGGGGAGGGTGAGGATCTGGAGGCCGAGGAGGAAGAGGCGGCCATCGCGAAGGCCAAGAAGAAGGCCTGAGTGGCTGTGACCGGATCTCGACGAACCGAACCCCGGGTTGCCCCGGGGTTTCCTTTTTGCGCCTCCGCCGATTCGCCCTGAGATCATCTGGACGTGCTCGCGGTCTTCGAGAGGACCGTCCCGGCATTTCCTGAGAGTCTCAAAAGGCGACGAGCCGGAACGGGTCGACCTCGGTCCGGCTGGCCCAGACCTCCGCTTCGGGGAAGGCCGAGGCGATTTTACGTCCGAGGATTTCGACGCCGATCCGCTCGGTGGCGTGGTGACCGGCGACGATCAGGCCGATCTGGAGCAACTCGGCTTCGTGCCCGCGATGGAACCGCGCCTCGCCGGTCAGCAGGACGTCGGCTCCGACCCGAGCGGCGTCCTTCAAAAAATCGTCCCCGGCGCCGCAGCAAACGGCCACTCGGCGGACCTCGCGTCCCGGATCGCCGACGAACCGGGTACCGCGATCTCCGAGCGCCCGGGCCACGCTCGTGGCGAATTCTTCGAGCGAGGTGGGATTGGATAGCATCCCGACTCGACCCGCGCCGACGGCCTCGCTGCTCACCGGATGTAACGGGTAGACGTCGATGGCCGGTTCCTCGTACGAGTGGCTTGAGCGAACCGCCTCCAGAACGTCCGCGATCCGACCAGCCGGGCAGACGAATTCCAGGCGAAGCTCGTTTACCGTTTCGCGACGTCCCTTCTGCCCGACCGCGGGATCCGTCGACTCGGTCCCAAAGAAGGTTCCCTGCCCCGGGATTGCGAAGGAGCATTCGCGATAATCGCCGATCGCGCCGGCGCCGGCCGCGAACGCCGAGGCCAGTACCTCCTCGCGGTCGGGTTCGGGCGTGAAGACGACCACCTTGAATGTCCCCGCCCTTGCCTCGGAGCCGATCGGCCGGAGCGGAGAGGGATCGACGATTCCCAGCCTCTCGCACAGGATCTCGTTGATCCCGCCCCGGGTGTTGTCAAACGCGGTGTGCGGGCTCGCCACCGCGATCCCGTGCCTCGCCAGTTGCCAGAGGAAACCCGTCGCGGGCCGATCCGCGCGGAGCTGCCTGGTCGCCTGAAACAGGATCGGATGATGGCTGACGATCATCTCCGCGCGCCTTTCCAGAGCCTCGCCGACGGTGGTCGGAGTGACGGTCAGGCAGGTCATGATTCGATCGGCCGAGGATGCGGGATCGCCCCAGAGCAACCCGACATTGTCCCAGGACTCCGCGAGCCCCGACGGGGCGAATCGCTCCAGCCATTTGGCGACGTCGGCCACGGTCGTCATGACGAGGAAACTCCCGAATTCGAACCGTCAAGTTGTGATGGTGTGTATGTACCGCGCTGGGACAAGCCGTCTGATTTGGGGTGGACGATTGCTCCGAATGTCTTTGTGGATCGAGGATTCCACTCCTGGCGATCACTCGTCCTTCGGCAAATCCTCGGCTGGGATGATCTCGCCGTGAGGGCGAAGGAGCCCAACCGGTCCATCGAACCGCCAGGCCCTCTCCTCGAAGACGAACCGATAGATCGGGCCGATACGGTTGGTCGGGCAGATCCAGACGTCGGCGCCCTCGCGCCAGGCCTGGAAGTTCTTGCTCAGGTTGCGAGGGAAGCCGACCAGCCCCTCGCCGCCTCGTCCGACTCCGAGTCGGTGCGTCGAAAGATATCGGCGCGAGCATCGGGCACGGGCGGCCTCAATCCGATCCGAGTCGGAAAGGTCGGGGCGATTGGCGATCGTCATCAATTCGGAGCAGGTCCGTACGGCACCCCGGACCGGAGCCGTCGCGACGAACTCGATCGCCAGGGCGGCGATCGCCGCGATCGCGAGACCACCCGCGATCAGGTAGGGTCGAAGGCGAGCGTTCACGTCTTGAGCCTCGCCTTGAGGTCGTCGCGCAGTCGGTCGATGACCGAGTCGGCCTTTGCCTCCGCGACGATCTGCTGGATGACTGTCTTGATCCCGCGGGGGCCCCACTGGCAGCCCTGCCGGAGGTAGGTCTTGGCGCCCTGGCCGATGATGTAGGAGGTCGTCGCGCCCGTGGCCGCCTGGCCGAGGCTGATGGCGCCGTAGCCGAGGAAGGTCAGAGGCGCGGCCAGGCCGCCGGTGGCGACCGTCAGCCCGGCGAGCGACGATTTCAGGCCGCTCGCGAGCAGCCGGCTGGCGACGCTCACCAGTCCCATCGCGCCCAGGGCGAGCATCATGTCGCGGACGAGATTGGTGGCGGTCCGTCGTGTCAGCGGGATGCCGTAGAGCTTGCTCAGTGTCGTGATCATCCCGACATCGACCGCCAATCCGCCCGCCATGTCCGCGACCGGGACCGGGTTCAACGCGACCGCGGCGCCCTTCGCCAGTGCGAAGTTCCAGATGAGCCTGTTCGCGGCGTTGTCTCGGATTTGAACCTTCCTCGCGACGATCTCGGAGTGCAAGTCACCGGCGATCAGGAGCGTGTTCAGGGCGACGAGCGCCTTCCCCTCGCGATCCAGAACATCAAGAATCCGGGCCTTGAGCGGCTCGATCAACGGGGCGGGACGCTCCCACTGGACCTCGGTCGTCCCGTCGGGAAGCTGGATCTTGACCCGGAACGCGTCGGGACGCGCCGCGGTCATCACAACATCTTCGGGTCGGACCAGGTGTCGGACCCGCTCGTCCTTGATTTTCGCGTAGATCTGGTCGCGGTCGAGGTCGGGATATCGGTCGATCTGGTTGAAGACGAGGATGATCGGTTTTTGAGCCTCGCGGAGCGCGGCCAGTGCTTCGATCTCGACCCGCTGCATGTCGCCCGAGACGACGAAGAGGATCAAATCCGCGTGCCGGGCGACGTCTCGCGCCAGGACCTCACGCCCCTCGCCGCCGACCTCGTCGATCCCGGGCGTGTCCACCACGACGAGTCGGGCTCCTTCGAGCCCCGGGCGGTCGAGGGTACTCTGTTCCCACTTCTGCGCGGCTCGGGCCACGGTCGTCCCGTGGGTCGCGCCGACCCGGAACACCTCCTGGCCGACCAGCGCGTTCAGGACCGACGACTTCCCCCGGCTGACCATCCCGAAGGCGGCGATCTCGATGGTCGTCTCGTCGAGCTTTTGCGCTAGCTCGCGAAGTTGGCGGAGCTCGTCGGCCATCGCGGTCTCTTCCTCGGGCGTGAGCTTCAGCCCGCGGAGGGTCTCTTCGAGGCTCTCACGCGCCTGCTCGACGGCCCGATCCGGGTCCTCGGCGGCGGTCTGTCGGTCCAGTTCGTCGAGCAAGTCGTTCAGCTCCTCGTCGCCGGTCATGGTGCCGGGTCCTCTAGGATTGACTCGATCGGAGGGCGTCCTCGGACCACGAGGCTGCGTCGAGCAGGTCGTCGTCGTTTGAATCACGCCCGACGAGCTGGATCGCGAGCGGCAGACCGTCCTCGGCTCGTCCGATCGGGAACGAGACGGTGGGCAGGCCGGTGTAGCTCCAGGGAGAGTTGAAGGCCGGGTCGCCGGTGACGGAAGGGTCGGTCGCGGTGCCGACCGTCGCGGGCGTGAGGATCGCGTCGACCTCGCCATTCCCGAAGAGGAAGGCGAACGGGATGCGATCGTGCGCGAGGCCCCTGGTGGTCTTAATGTAATCAGGCGCCCGGACGGATCGACCCTCCTCGATCAGGGCCGAGATCCGCGGGGGATAGTCGTCGGGATGGCTCCCGAAGTCATCGGTGTGGACGAAGGCCGCCTCCGACGCCATTACCCGGCGATGATCGACGAGGATCTGCTCGAAATCCACGGGATCCTCGACATCGCGGACCTCGGCCCCGGCTGCTTCGAGGGCGACCACGACGCGATCGAGGGCTGCGCGGACCGCCGGATCGGCGCGGCGATCGAAGAAGCCGCGGAGGCGAACGAATCGTCGAGGGCCCTCGTGGGCTCCCCCGAATCGGAAGCCCCTCTCCGGTCCCAGGCCCACGATCTTCGCGAGGTAATGGCCGCGCATCGCGTCGAAGAGAATCCGGAGGTCGTCCGTCCCTCTCGCCAGGAAGCCGACGTGGTCGAGGGATGGGGCCAGTGGGAAGACGTGCTCGTGTGGGTCGGCCGAGGCGATC
The DNA here is from genome assembly GCA_027449865.1 of Planctomycetales bacterium. Lineage (GTDB taxonomy): Bacteria > Planctomycetota > Planctomycetia > Isosphaerales > Isosphaeraceae > JAKAUH01. Next base: position 45,392 of record DAIDKV010000148.1, on the reverse strand, counting down.
GCCCGGCTGGGCTTCATCCCGGCGACCCCGCAGAACGAGGCCGGGCGGGTGATCGAGCCGCCGGTCTGCGACCCGAGCGCCGCGAAGCACATCCCGGAGGCCACCGCCGCGGCCGACCCGCTCGACGAACCGCCAGGCGATCGATCGAGATTCCAGGGATTGCGCGTCGACGGCGGATCGATCCAGGCATAAGGCGTCGTGACCGTCTTCCCCAGGATGACCGCCCCGGCACTTCTCAGGGAGACGACCGGATGGGCGTCCGTCGAGACGACCCGGTCCGCCCACCGCCTCGCGCCGCAGGCCGTCGGGAATCCCTTCACGTCGAAGATGTCTTTCACCCCGATCGGGATCCCATGCAGCGGCCCACGGTCCTTGCCGGAACTCATTTCCTCGTCCAGCGCTCGGGCCTGGGCCATCGCTCCTTCGCGGTCGAGCACGACCCAGGCGTGGACCTTCGATTCCCACGCGTCCACCTGTTCGAGGCAGGCGTTCAGAATGCCGACGCAACTCACCTCGCCCGCGCGAAGTAACCGGCCGATGCCGGCGATCGTCTGCTCGGGTCGGGGGAACAGTCGCGGAAGATCCCCAAGGAAACCGGACATCGCGCTACCTCCCGATCGCTCAGTTCCTCGACGCCGGGTGTTGTTCCTGCGGCTTCGATCCGCCGTGGAGGATCCGGCTGGAGACCTTCTGCACCGCCTGCTTCGCGAATTGCTGGAGGAACTCGGCCCGGCTGGTCAGGTCGAACTGCCGGATCAGGGCCGCCTGCATCCCGCCGTCGCCCCAGCTCTGGCCGTGGCGGAAATACTCGGCAAAGGTCTCGCCCGAGATGTGCGTCAGATACGCCAGCGAGACCGCCTGCACCGCACCGCCTGCCGCGTAGCCGACCATCGTCGATTTGAACACACCGGCGATCAACGATGTCGTGGCCTCGACCAATCCGAGCTTCACCAGCATCTGGATCATTTCGGTCCCGATGATTCGGACGTTCGACGTCGAGAGCGTGATGCCATAAACGTTCGCCAGTTCAGAGATCATCTGGAACTGGACGGCACCGCTCGCGAGCAATTCGAGCGCCGGGAAGGGATTGGTGAACGAGGTTGCCGCGGTGATCCACTGGAACCGCTCGATGACCTCCTCGGCGCGACGGTCTCGCTCGGACGAGAGCTGGTCCTGCGCCTTTCGGCTGAGCAGGTGCGCCCGGAGGAGCAGGTTGCCCGCCCGGAGCGACTCGCCCTCGGCCTTCAGGACCTTCGCGATCCGGGATCGGAGGGCATCCAGCTCGGGCGGCTGGTCTTCAAGGACCGTCTCCGTGGTCCCGTCGTCACGGCGGACCCGGACCGCGATCGGCCTCGGCGCGGCCGCGCCGACGATCACGTCGTCGGGAGCGACCAGGCCGCGCAACCGCTCTCGGAGCTTGGCGAGGATCGCCTCGCGGTCGGAGTCGGGGAAGCGGTCGGACTTGTTGAACAGGACGATCGACCGCTTCCCCTGCCGGACCAGCGCCGAAAGGGGGTCGAACTCGGTCCGGACCAGGTCGTGATCGACGACGAAGATGAGCAAATCGGCGCGGGCGGCCAGTTCTCGGGCCTCCTGCTCGCGCGCCAGGCCGCCGGAGCCGATCTCCGAGAGGCCGGGTGTGTCGGTCAGGTAGACCGTCCCCTCGACGCCCTGCATCGTGTGAGTGTGGCTCTCGCCGCGGAGGGTCGTCCCGATGGTCGCCTCGATCTTGCCGACGTCGCGGCCGAGCAGGGCATTGATCAGCGAGGTCTTGCCGGCCGAGCCGGTCCCGAAGATCACGACGCGGAACTCGCGGCGGTCGCGCCCGGCCCGGATCTCGGTCAGCTCTCGACCGAGTTCCTGCTTCGCCGCCTCGTCGCCGAGCTTCCGGATCACGACCTCGGCCTGGTCGGCCTGGACCACAGCCGCCTGGATGACGTCCTCGGGGACACTCGCGGGCTGACCGGCCGCCCCGATCGATCGCGAACGCCAGGCCAGCCGCCCGAGCCAGGCCGCGCCGAAGACCATGAGGAGGATCAGAACGACCAGAAAGGTCAGTCCCAACCCAGGCGACTCACGGGCGAACCGCTCGTGCATCTCGTTCAGCGAGCTGACCAGCCAGGCCGAGAGCCCGACCGCGGCCCCGATCAGGACCACCATCAGCACCACGTAGGTTCCAGTTGTCCGACTTCGCATGCCCGGTTGCTCGCTCGCGGTGGCGGGATCAAGGGGCCCGGCCGTCAGCGACAGACCGGTCGGGGCGGTAGCGGCCTCAGAGAGTTATTCTGACAGGACCGCCGAATCTTTGCATCGGATGCATGCCGCGCGCCCCCGCCCGCAACATCGCGGGCGGGGGCGGGATTCGAGGATCGTCATCGATCAGCGGCGGATCGAGCCCCCACTGAGGGCGCTGAAGAGGTTGCCGAAGAGTCGGCGGCGCGGTGGAGCAGGAGAGGCCGGGGCCGGCGTGGGTGGGGTGGAGTCGTTTTCGGCGACCTCGGCCGAGGGTCGGTCGGCCGAGGTGGTGTCCGAGCGAACGATGTCAGAGTCGGCGAGGCCGAGCAGGGGTCCTCCGTCGTCGTCGGTCGTTTCACGACCCCGCAGGCCGGATGATCTCTCGGCGACCGCGCCCGAGGGCTCGGCCAGTTCGGGAGCGGTTTCCTCGGTCGGAGGCTCGGCGGTCCGCACGCGAGCTCTCGACCGCCCCCGAGACGGTAACCTCATGGCGCCTCGGGGATTGGGATCGAACGGACGAGTGGCTGGCGGCGTCGCGGCGCCCGGCGGCGCTGGGGCGCCCGGAATCGCACCCGTGGCAGGACTGTTCGGGTCGAAAACATTCTCATTCGTATCACCCGGCAGTGGGAGCGGTTCGGCTCGCCGTCTCGGTGCCGGTTCACCGCGGCCACCGTCCTCATCAAAGAGGCCTCGATCGGTAGCGCCGGTTTCCCGGGCTGGAGGCGTCTCTTTCAGTGACTGGGCGCGGTTCGGTGCCTGAGTGCTCGGGCAGCCCCAGCCAGCCGGGAACGGATTCCAGCAAGTGGGGTGATAGCCGAAATACTGGCTCTTGTAGATCTTGTATGTCGGATCTTCCTGATCGCACGGTACCCGCTGCCGACGGATCGGCGCCAGTGGGAAAAGCCCCTGCTGCTGGGCCTCCGCACGCTCGGGAAGGCCGACGAGGGCCGTCAGCACAACCAGTATCAGCGCGTGGGCCCCCGTTCTCGCGTTCGTTCGCATCCTTGCCTCGTCCGCTCGCGGTGACTGGTTCGCCTCCGATTACTCCTGGGCGGAGGCATTCCCGTCCTTCCCATCAAACCTGTCTCGTTCGATCGGATCTCCTCGGAGTCTGAGTCCAGTGAATCTGGAGAACAGGGGAACAATCCGGGTTTTGCGCAAATGACGAATACCCGGCTTGTGGGGATTGTGGGGGTTTTTCTGTTTCCTCGCGGAGAGGTCAGTCGAAAGGGAAGAAGGGGAAGTGGCTCCGATCGAGGGGCCGTTGCGCGAATCGATCGAAGAGGGAAGGGAGGAACGGTGATGAGGACGATTGCGATGCGGATTCTGGGGGTGACCCTCGCCTGCGCGGCGGGTCTGGGCGGGGGGCGATCGGCACAGGCACAGCTTTTTGGGGGCGGGATCCCGATCCTGGCGCCCGACCCGACGATCGCGCCGATGCAGAACCTCTCGCAATACCAGCTCGGCGAGCCGGGCGCTGGGGCGAACCTCGCGACGGCCGCGGCGGGAGTGCCGATTCAGGGGAACTTCCTGAACAGCCCGATGGGATCGGCGATGATGTACGGGACGATACTGGGCAACCCGAGCGCCTTCGGCATTCCTTCGGCGATGTCGAGCAGTTCGTCGACGGCGGCGACGACCGCCGCGGCGACGAATCTCCAGACGGCGCAGCTCGGGATGATGTGGATGATGGCGAACCAGCAAAGCACTGGACCGGGGGCGACTCGGATGAGTGCCAGTCCATCTTCTGGGGTGACCCCGGCCGTGCCCGACGATCGGATTCGATCACGGGTCAGCGTTCGGACCAGGAATCGGCCGGGCGGGCTGACCGCGCGCTATTTTTCGCGATCGGCCACGCGGGCGGCATATCCCCGCAATTACTTCGATCGACGGCCCACGGCCTTCCCCTGAGCAGGTTGAGACCGGTCGGCTGAGGCGAACGGTCGAAATCGATTTGAGCAGGGAAGCGATTGTGCCGATTGTATCTCCTGTCAAGACCGATCCGGTGATTGCGGCCGGACGGGCTGGTAGTCGAAGCCGAAGCGACGGGGGACGGGCCGGGGGCCGCGAGGAGCGGGGCCGTCCGCGATGTCCCCGGCGGGTGGTCTCGGTCGCCCCGCCGGGTGCCTGTTCGGCCGATGTCGTGGTGTCGGAGGAGCGGATGATCGCGATGAATCAGACGAGGTCGGATCGACATTGGGCGCGCTGGCTGCTCGTTGTCGCAATCTCCGCCGCCTGCGGATGCCAGACGGTCCGGACGCCCGAAGAAAAGATTGCCAGCAGTAACATCCCTCGTGAGTTCCAGAAGGTGAGCATGCCCGAGTACGTGGTCGAGCCGCCCGACCTTCTGCTTGTCGAGGTGCTCGAAGCCTTGCCGGGTCGGCCGATCTCGGGCGAACGCCTGGTCCGGCCCGACGGCAAGATCTCGCTCGGCTTCTACGGCGAGGTCTACGTGGCCGGGCTTACCATCCCCGAGGTGAAGGAGAAGATTGTTCTTCACTTGCGGAAGTACATCAACGACGAGACCCTCGGCCTGGTCGAGATCGACGAGGAGACCAACGAGCCGAAGTATGACAAGGAAGGGCGGCAGGTTCTGATCAAGGACTTCAAGGATACCGATCGCATTTTCGTGGACGTCACGGCGTATAACAGCAAGGTGTATTACATCCTCGGAGATGTCGCCGTGCCGGGCCGAATTCCGATTACGGGGAACGACACGGTCCTTGATGCCCTTCAGAACGCGGGCGGCTTGCTTCCGACCGCCGCGCCCCAGAATATCCGTCTCGTCCGTCCGGCTCCTCCGGGCGCTTGCTGCGAGCAGGTGCTGCCGGTGAACCTCTCGGCGATCACCAACGGCGGTGACCCGACCACCAACTATCAGATGATGCCCGGCGACCGAATTATCGTGCATCGCGACCCGATCGTCCGGTTTACCATCTTCCTCGACCGCCTCGTGGCACCTTATCAGGTGGTGGTCAGCTCGGGCCTTCAGACGACCTTCTTTGCCAACTTCCTCCGGGTCCTCAGTCATCCGTTTGGTGCTGGTGGTGGTTTCGGAGGCGGAGGCGCAGCCGGCACATCGGCGTCGCGTATCCCGCCCACTCTCCCACTCCAGCCCGGGGCCAAGTGATCGGGCCTGATTTCGGCCTCTTGACCGACCGCGACATTGCCGGCCGTGCCTCGATCTCGGGGCGCGGCCGGTTTTCATTGGGGTGCCGCCTGATCGATCGCTGTGGACGGAATTCGACGATTATGCTTTGCTCATCGGAGACTCCGATGGAAAGGAAGCGATCGTGGGACCACGCACCCTTAACGAAAACGAGGGCGCTCCGACCGACCGGGCTCCTCGCCGTCGTCGACTGCGTCGGATCGCGACGGCGGCGCTCGCGACCCTTGTCATCCTTGCCCTCTCCGCCTGCTGGGAGTTCCGGCGCCCCTGGTTCCGGAACAACTTGGGCGTGGTCGACCCCGGCAAGGTCTTCCGCTCGGCGCAACCGACCTCCGATCTCGATCGACTGATCCAGGATCATCATCTGAAGTCGATCCTGAACCTGCGCGGGGGCAGCCTCGATGATCCCTGGTACGCCGCCGAGGTCAAGGCGACGCAATCCGGATCGATCGCCTTCTACGACTTTCCCATGAGCGCCACCCATCGACCAAGGCGCAGGGAATTGCTCGTCCTGATCGACACCTTGCGGTCTTGCTCGTATCCATTATTGATCCACTGCAAGAGCGGTGCGGATCGAACGGGCCTGGCCACGGCTCTCTATCTGATGATTGCGAAGGGTGTTCCACCCCGGCGGGCTGAGGAGGCCTTCACCCTCGAGCATGGGCATGTTCCGCTGTTCGGCCCGGAGCGGCTGCATGAGCCGCTCCAGGAGTACGACGCCTGGCTCTCGACGCACCATTTGGCCCACACTCCCGATCGCTTCCGAGCCTGGGTCCGCGACGATTACCGGTCGGACGATCCTCACGAGGATCCGCCCATCCTGTCCACCGGCCCGCGTCGTCGACACGCGAGCGGGGCTGATCGGGGCAGGACAGCCTCGGGAGTCTCGAGAAACCTCAGTAGATGAGATAGCGCTGGCGGATCTGGCGGAACCGGGCCAGGTCGGATTCCCACTGGACCATGATCGTGCTCACGGGCTTCCCGGCGAGGATCTTCTCATACGTGGCCCGATGGCAAAGCAGCTTGAGCAGGCCCTCGGGCTTCCATGAGTCGGGATAGAGGGCGTGAAGACGCGAGGCCATCGCGATCCCGAGTCGGAGCGGGTCGAACCGCGACCAGTCGTCGATGACGATGTAGACGCCTCCGCACCGGGCCCCGGCGTATTGCCGTTCCTTCGGCACGAACTCGATCGGCAGGAAACGGGCGCCGGGGATCTTCTCGGCATTCATCGCCGAGGCAAACGCCCGGGGGTCGATCCAGGGAGCTCCGACGCGCTCGAACGGTGTGTCGGTGCCTCGTCCGGTCGCGAGGTTGGTCGCCTCCAGCAGGCCGATGCCCGGGTAGACCATCGCCTCGGTCAGGCTCCGCATGTTGGGCGAGGGATTGGTCCAGAGTAGGCCCGTCTGGTCGAAGAGATCGTCGCGAGACCACCCCTTGCAGGCGATCACCCGCAACTTCGCCCCGATTTTCCGTTCGGCGTTGTAGAGCTGGGCGAGTTCGCCGAGGGTCATCCCGTGGCGGACGGGAAGGTCATGATAGGCGATGAAGGAGGCGAATTCCGGGTCGCGAGAGGGCCCCGAGACAATCCGGCCGCCGATGGGATTCGGGCGGTCGAGAACCACGACCTCCTTGCCGTTCTCGCTCGCCGCTTCCATGACAAGTCCGAGGGTGCTGATGTACGTGTAGAAGCGGACGCCGACATCTTGCACGTCGATTGCCAGGACGTCGACGCCTTCCAGGTCCTTCGCGATGGGCTTGCGGCTCATTCCGTAGAGGCTGACGATGGGTAGACCCGTGGACTCGTCCACGCCGTCGGGAACCTTGCTATCCATCACGCCCCGGATGCCGTGCTCGGGGCTAAAAAGTTTCACAAGGTGGATCTCGGGCGACCGGAACATGACGTCGACCGTCGAGGCCCCGCCGCGGGTTCGTCCCGTCTGGTTCGTCACCAGGGCGACCCGCTTGCCGCGGATGGGCCGGAAGTTCTGTTCGACGAGCACGTCGATTCCACACCGGACATCCGCCCGCGTTGAAGACCGCCGATCCGGATCGACCGCGGATGAAGGCACCGAGACGGTCGAGACCGGAAGTGCCGGCGCGTCGAGGATTGCGGCAGCGGCGAGCGTCGCGACCTCGGATCGAAGCGACGAGGGCGAGGCGCCCTTGCCGTCGGGATGAAGCCGGCTCGTCAGGAGAATGACCAAGGTCTGGGTCTCGGGGTCGATCCAGAGGCTGGTCCCAGTAAACCCGGTGTGGCCAAAGCTGATCGGGCCGAAGAGGGCGCCTCGTGTCGCGCTCTGGGAGGTCTGCACGTCCCAACCGAGTCCCCGGCGCTGGCCGGGAGGAGTCGAGGCGGCGTCGATCATCGTCCGGACCGCCATCGGCGAGAGAATCCTTCGTCCGTTAGGACCGATTCCGCCGTTGAGCATCATCTGAGCGAAGACCGCGAGGTTGTCGGCGGTCGCGAAGAGGCCCGCATGGCCGGCCACCCCGCCGAGTGCCCGCGATCGCGGGTCGTGGACGGTCCCGCGGAGCATCCGCCCGCCCGGCTTCTCAGGCTCCGTCGGCGCGATCCGATGGACCGGGACAGCGCCCTGGCCGTCGCCCCGACGATCGACGGGTCGGAATCCGGATTCGGCCATGCCGAGCGGAGCAAAAATCCGATCGCGGGCGAAGACATCGAGCGACTGGCCGCCGAGCTTTTCGACGATCCGGCCCAGGATCAGAAAGCCGACGTCCGAGTAGAGGAACCGCTCGCCCGGTGTCGTCACAAGGTCCAGCTCGGCGATCCGATTCCAGGCCGCCTCGGGGCCTTCGCGGTAGTCTTCCATCGGATCGTCGGGGATCAGTCCCGCCCGATGGCGAAGGAGTTGTTCAACAGTGATCAAACCTTTCCCATGGTTGTCGAACTCGGGGAGCAGCCGGCCAAGGCGGTCATCGAGCCGGAGCTTCCCCTCCTCGATCAGGATCAGGATCGACGTCGCGGTCGCCACTGGTTTCGTGAGCGAAGCCATGTCGAAGGCGGTCTCCCGGGTCATCGGCTCGGCCATCGGCACCAGCGACCTCCGCCCCGAGGCACGGGAATAGACGATCGAGCCTCGCCTTCCAACCAGTACGACCGCGCCGGGGACCTCCCCACGTTCAATGGCCCGGTCGATCGCGCCGTCGATCCGGCGCAGCCGATCGGCGTCCATCCCCACGGAAGCGGGATCCGCCTCCGGAAGGACCGCGAGAGAATCGGTCGTCAGGAAAAGGAAAAGCAGCAAGAGAACCGCACCGCGTCGCACGTCCGGGACCTCCTGAGTTTCGAGGAGCGTACGGGTTTCCGTCCGGCGACCAGCGTATCAGGAATTGTTGCGAGGATCAGCCAGTCGGCTCCGCTCGCTTGACGAGGGGCGACTGGCGGGTTTTACTGATCGAACGTGAAATGATTGACCATCAATATCAAAACGGCCCTCCCTCCTGATGTCGAAACGCATCTTCCGATTGCGATCGGCCGGCCCGGATACAGGGGCGACTGGTTCGATCTCGCCAGGCGTCGAGCGGACTCGCCGCCGTCACCGGACCTTTCGTCTGCTGATCGTTCTGACCACGACCGCCGTGATCGCCGCGATTCTCGTGATCTCGCCCGTCGGCCGATTTCTCGTTCTTGCCGGCGTCGAGCGAGCGCGGAACGAGGTGGAGCGGATGATCCTGGGATCGGTTTCGCGCGATCGGGTCAACGCGGAGTGGAAGGTCCGCCGCCGTCGCGGGCTCGATCTCACGCACCAGAGTCTTACCCGGTTCTACAACGGGACGACCGAGGAGATGCGCGCCCTCTTCCGGATCACGGAGATGGACCCCGATCATGCCCTGGTCCGATACGGCCGGGCTGACCAGGGATTCCTGCTCTCGCCCCAGGTCTTCGCAGCCGACGAGAAAGGGCGATCGTACCGGTTGCGGCCGAACACGAAATCGGTCTGGCTCCGGCAAATTACCCTGCTGAACGGACCATTCGGCCTGTTCCAGGTCCGCGATACACCCGAGATCCGCGCCGCCGCCGGGAAGGCCGGGGCGATCGTTGACGAGACCTCGATCACAACGACCAACTCATGGGGGCTCCGTGGCCCTGAGCCCGACCTCTCGGCACCGATCCGAGGGATCGCGCTGGGGGACTCGTTCATGCAGGGAATGTTCAACGGCGATAACGATACCCCACCGCTTGACCTCCAGCGCTACCTGTCCGACGCCTGGAAACGACCTGTCACCGTGGTGAACACCGGGCACATTGGCTATTCGCCCGAGCAGTACTATTACTCGCTCCTCGAATATGGCGACCGCGTGAAACCCTGGTTCGTGATCATTAGCGTTTGCCCCAACGACTTCGGCGATGGGATGGCTGTCATTCGGGGCGAGGGAGATTGGTATGAGGAAGCCGGATACTGGCTCGGCCAGATCCGGCAGTGGTGCGCCTCGCGGAACGCGCTCTATCTGGTCGTCCCGGTGCCGACGAACGTGCAGATCGAGGGGGTCCGGGTCGACGAGGCCTATCCGTCGCCTCTCCTCAGGGTCTTCCGGACCAACTCGCTCCGTTACTGCGACCCGCTCAATGAGTTCACCGACGAGTTCCTCAGGCGCCGGATCGAAGGCGAGAAGCGAGGCCGCCCGATCTCCCGGTGCGATCTGTTCAACTACCAGATCAACGACGACCACTTCTCGCCCGTCGGCGCCAGGCTCTGGGCGCAGATCGTCGGCCGACGGCTTGTGCTGCTGATCAACCCCGCCGAGCCACCGCCGGCCTATGTCGCGCCGGGCACGAGGCCTTCCTCGGCGGCCTCTGCCCCAGGCCCATTGGACGAGTCGAAGAAATCGGATCGATGAACCGCCCCTCTGGGCCCTGTGTCGGAATGCTCGACGGCTTGACCGGTTCCGTCCGGAAGGGGTATCGTGATCGGCCGAGACCTACGCCCGGATTACCTCGACGCCCGATCGCCGAATCATGCTCTACAAACGAACGCATACCTGCGGTGAACTGAACTCGAAACACGTCGGAGAGGCTCTCGTCCTCAATGGATGGGTCGACGCCTGGCGCGACTTTGGCGGGCTGGTCTTCATCGACCTCCGCGACCGATTTGGGATCACGCAGGTGGTTTTTGAGCCCGAGGCCGGGGCCGAACTCCAGGCCCGAGCGCGGGATCTTCGGAGCGAGTACGTCGTCGGCATCAAGGGAACGGTTGCTCGTCGTCTACCGGGCAAGGAAAACCCCAGGCTCCCGACCGGAGAGATCGAGGTTCGTGTCGCCGAACTGGTGGTCTACAACGCGACACCCACCCCACCGTTCGAGATGCACGGAGCCGAGCCGAACGAGGAGTTGAGACTCACCTACCGATACCTCGACCTTCGCCGCCCGGCGATGCAACAGATCTTCATCGTCCGCCACAGGCTGGCCCAGCTCATGCGACGGATGATGAGCGAAATGGGCTTTTTGGAGATCGAGACGCCGATTCTCGGGCGGAGCACGCCTGAAGGCGCCCGCGATTTTCTTGTTCCCAGCCGCGTGCATTCCGGTCATTTCTACGCACTGCCGCAGTCGCCGCAGCTTTACAAGCAGCTTCTGATGGTCTCGGGCTTCGATCGCTACTTTCAGATCGCCCGATGCTTTCGCGACGAGGATCTCCGCGCCAACCGACAGCCGGAGTTCACCCAGCTCGACGTGGAGATGTCGTTCGTGGACGACCACGATGTCACCTCAACGATGGAGATCCTGGTTGCCGAGATGGCCCGCGAGTTCACCGGCCAGGAATTGAAGCTCCCGCTCCCCCGACACGACTACCACGACATGATGGAGCGGTTCGGCAGCGATCGGCCGGACCTTCGCTACGATCTTGAATTGAAGGATATCGCCGACATTGCCGAGGCGACCGAGTTCAAGGTCTTCCAGCAGGCGAAGGAGTTCGGCCACCGGATTCGAGGTCTCTGTGCGCCAGGGGGCGGATCAAAATATAGCCGGAAAGACCTCGACGGGCTCACGGAGTTTATCGGGGGGATGGGGGCCAGGGGGCTCGTCTGGCTGAAGGTTGAGGACTCAACCCTGACCGGCCCAACCGCCAAGTTCTTCCCGCCCGAGGCACAGCAAAAACTCCGAGACCGCTTCGGGGCCTCGGCCGGCGATTTGATCCTGATCGTCGCCGACACGCAGGCCATCACTAGCCAGGCCCTGTCGAGCCTTCGCGCCCGTCTCGCGGCCGAGCTATCGCTTTACGATCCGAAGACGTTTCATTACTCGTGGATTGTCCGCTTCCCGCTTTTTGCCTGGGACGCGGAGGAAAACCGATTCGTCGCTGAGCATCATCCGTTCACGATGCCCCTGTTCGAGGATCTGCATTTGCTCGACACCGAACCGGCGAAGGTTCGGGCCCAGGCGTACGATCTGGTCATCAACGGCGAGGAGGCCGGTGGTGGAACGATCCGGTGCCACGATCCCGAGATCCAGTCGAAGATTTTTGGTCTCCTGGGCCTCACTGCCGAACAGGCTCAGGAGAAGTTTGGCTTTCTGCTCGGAGCACTCCGGAACGGGGCGCCGCCTCACGGCGGGATCGCGTTGGGGTTCGACCGGCTGGCCATGCTGTACTCGGGTCTCACCAACATCCGGGACTGCATCGCATTCCCGAAGACTGCCCGCGGCACGGACCTCATGACGGGCGCCCCAGGGACCGTCGATCCCCGGCAACTCCGCGAGCTTCACATTCGGCCGAGTTGAGGCAGCAAGTCCTGGCTCGAACCTGGAACCGGCCTGCGATACAATTAAAGCCCTCGGGAAGATCGGAGGCCGGAAGGGGTTTGTCGATGCGAGTGGCGGTGATCCTCCACGAACGGCTCGGAGGGTGGTATCGCCAGTTGCGGCCGAGACTGTCCAGACTCCCGGTGCGCTGGATCGAATCTCGATCGATCGAGGACCTCGCCGAAATCCTGGAGGGCCTGGCCTCACCGGTTGTCCTGATCGACCTGGGCCGATGGCCGATCGATGGACTATCGGCGCTGGAGCTGGCTCTCGATCGGGCCCCGGGTGCCCGAATCCTGGTCATGAACCCGGAATCGCTGCCAGATGCAGGCGGCCTGGCCCGCGAGCTGGGCGCGGCGCGGGTCTGGTCGGGTTTCGCTCCTCCGCCTGAGGTCGCTGGGTTAGTCGCCCGATGGGTGGGTCAGGCTCTCGACCGAACCCCGACGGCCGGTTGGTCCCGCACAACCTTTGCCGAGAGTTCCACCGAGCCCTGGAGCTGGCTGGCCGAGCACCTGGGCGATCCGGTGGCGGGCGAGCCCCCGCGATTTCCACGAACGGCACCGGCCCGCCTCTCGAATCCGAGCCTCCTGAACGCCACCTTCCATTCAACAGGGGATCACGACTGATGTTCGGTACGAATAACACCGCGCCCTCTGAACGCGATGTTCTCGACGCCCTCAAGGGTGTGAAGGACCCGGAGATCGGCCGCGATCTGGTCGATCTGGGGATGATCAAGGATATCAAGGTCGGCGCCCAGGCAATCGCCCTGACGGTGAACCTCACCACACCGGCTTGCCCGCTCAAGGCCCAGATCGAGCGTGAGGTTCGCTCGGCGCTTCAGTCGCGGCTCGGGACCGATCGAGAGATCCTCATCACGATGGGGGCGGAGGTCCGCGGCAAACCGATCGCCGAGCGAGGCGACATCCCCGGTATCAAGAACGTGATCGCCGTGGGGTCGGGCAAGGGAGGCGTCGGAAAGTCGACGATGGCCGCCATGATTGCCTATGGGCTCCGGAGCTACGGGGCACGGGTCGGTCTCATGGACGCCGACGTCTACGGCCCCTCAGTCCCACACCTGGTTGGAGCCTCGGGACGACCCATGGCTCGCGGCGAGCGCATCGAGCCGATCCAGAGCGGTGGACTCTCGTTGATGTCGATGGGCTTCCTCCTCGAGCCCGAAAAGGCCGTGATCATGCGGGGCCCAATGCTTCATGGCATCATTCAGCAATTCTTGCATCAGGTAGAATGGGGACCCCTGGATTATCTGGTGATCGACCTCCCGCCAGGGACGGGCGATGTCCCGCTGTCGCTCTCACAGGCCCTCCCGCTCACGGGAGCGGTGGTGGTTTGCACGCCGCAGGAAGTCGCCTTGCTTGACGCCACGCGTGCGATTTCCATGTTCCGGCAGCTCAAGGTACCGGTGCTGGGGATGATTGAGAACATGGCGTTTTTCGATGTGGTGGCCTATCTTCGGGATCGAGGTGGGCCGGGCGCGCAACAGGTGATTCCGTCGCGGGGATATTTTGACGCGCCGGGGGATGAGCGGGTGTATTTGTTTGGACGGGGTGGAGCGCGTCGGAAAGCCGAGGAACTGGGAGTTCCGTTCCTGGGCGAGGTTCCGCTGAATATCGTTTTGCGGGAGTCGGGAGACGAGGGGAAGATTGAGCAGGCGCTGGCCGCCGGCTCACCGGCGCGTCCGTATCTGCTGGGAGTTGTCGAGCAACTGGCCGCGCAGATCAGCATCCAGAACATCAAGACGCCCCGGATGCCGAAGCTGGAAGTCATCGGCTGAGGGCTGGGAGAGGCTGTTCCGGTCCTCTCCCCGACAGGACGCGGGGCCGTCCGGCCCCGCGTGACCACTCACTCGCCGGAGTAGGTGAGGATGAAGTCGTGAAATCGGTACTTCCGGTTTCGCGGAACCTCGCCCGCGGCCGAGAACAGGCTGAGAAGTAGATCGCCGAAATGCTCGGTGCGAACGGTGTAAAAATTGTGTTTCCCCTCGCGGCGAGACTCGATCAGACCGGAGACACGGAGCAGAGCGAGGTGGTGGCTTACGGCTGGCTGGCTCTGTCCGAGGCGGTTGCAAAGGTCGGTGACGTGCAGTTCCCCCTGAGGGGAGAGGGCCAGGTAGAACAGAATCCGAAGTCGGGTCTCGTCGCTGAGGAGCTTGAAGACCTGAGCCAGCTCGCGCACGGATTGATCCGAGACCTCGGCTCCCGTGGTCGACGCGGCATGCCCATTGGTTTCCGACCCGCGCTTGGTTTCCTTGCGTGGCATAAGTGATGAACCTCGAACCTTTCTGGGGAGATGGAACCCGCACCGCCGAACCCGAAGTCGGGCCCTTCGCTCAGGAGGAGGGAAGGGATCGACATGAGGCAATGGGCGTCCGGGATAAGCCTTCCAAAAAAAAGAGGCAAGCCGCGGGCCGAGCCCGTGGTCGCTGGGCCAGTTTTGGTCCCATCGACCTCGGGCCGATGCGATCGGAGGCCCGCCACGATCAAACAGCGAGGGGGCTGGTGGCGATGCCCAGCCCAGGATCCCGCTACGGTCGTTCGCATTTGTCTGGGGGATGACCGCTCCCCCCTTCACGAGACGGGACACGGCACCGCTCGGGGGGAGGGCGGGGTTACCGATGTTCGGCAGTCATCTATCGGTAATTTGACTCATCAAACTATTATGCAGACTAGGTCAAGAGCCCATTACGGACGAGGTTGCGGCGGACAATTTCGACGCCCCGCTCGTCGAGCGGGCAAAGCGGGAGCCGGACCTCGTCCCGGCATCGACCGAGGAGAGCGAGGGCGGCCTTCACCGGGATCGGATTGGGGGCAAGGCCCAGGAGGTCGCGTGACATCGGGAAGAGCCGTGCGTGTCGATCCCGAGCCTCATCGACTCGACCGGCACGATAGGCTTCGATCATCGCCATCACGTCACGTGGGACCAGGTTTCCCACCACGGAGACGACGCCTTCGGCACCGACTGAGAGCATCGGGAGCGTCAGCGAATCGTCACCAGAGAGGATCGTCAGGTCGGTTCGGGTTACGAGTTCGCTGACCTGATCGAGCGAGCCGGAAGCTTCCTTCACCGCGACAATCGGGCCGAGCTTCGCCAGTCGTTCGATGGTCTCAGGCTCGACGTTCCGCCCGGTCCTCGCGGGAATGTTGTACAGGACGATCGGGATTTCCACCGCCTCGGCAATCGCGGCGAAGTGGCGGTACAGGCCCTCCTGATTGGGACGGTTGTAGTAGGGAGCCACGGAAAGCGCGGCGTCGGCTCCTGAGCGAGCCGCGAACCGGGTCAGGCGGATCGCCTCGGCGGTCGAGTTCGAACCCGTGCCGGCCATCACCCTGGCCCGGCCAGAGGCCGCCTCGATCACGGTCGCGATCACCCGTTCATGCTCTTCATGAGAGAGCGTCGGCGATTCGCCGGTGGTACCCACCGGGCTGAGGATTCGCGTCCCCTGCTCGATGTGCCACTCGACCAGCCGTCTCAGCCCATCCTCATCCACGGCCCCGTCCCGAAAAGGGGTGACGAGGGCGACTGTACATCCGGCGAATTCCTGACCTTTGGTAGGCATACGCAATCCGGGGGGCGAGGTACTGAGCGAGTCGTCGGGCGACGGCCGCTCAGGCGTCAGGAGCGGACACCATCGATTTCCGTCCGACCATCTCGCGGAGAAGTTCCGGCACGACGGAGATTGGTCCGGACACTAAGTTCATAACACCATGGTTTCAACGTCGAAAAATCTTAAGGAGATCGTCCTCGAAAGGGAAGTCGAATTAGTCTTCAGAACTCCATTTTTTCCGAATTGGCGCCGGGCTTGCCGAGAATCGATCCAAGTGTCCGCCGATTGGCGTAGAAAGCAATCACGTTCGCTTCCAACAGTTGAGTGATCGGTGTTGATCTGGCGCGGCATGGCGTGGACGCCGGTCAACAGTCGATCGGGGCGGCCGAGGCGCGATCGATGGCGTCCTTCATCTCGCGGACGGCGCGGGTCAGGCCGACCAGGACGGCCCGGCAGATAATGCTGTGGCCGATGTTGAGTTCAGCCATCCGGGGGATGAGGGCCACATCGATGACGTTTCGATAGTTCAGCCCGTGGCCCGCATGCAGGCCGATCCGGGCGGCGACCAGCGCCTCGCCCGAGCGGCTCAGGGCTTCCAGTTCGCGGAGCCGTTCCGGTCCCTCGGGAGCCTCGGCGTACCGACCGGTATGCAATTCGGCCGCGGCGACGCCGAGGGCGATGGTCGCTTCGACCTGTCGGGGATCGGGATCGATGAAGAGGGAGACCTCGATCCCGGAGTCCACCAGACGACGGACCGCCTCGCCCACGCGGTCGACCTGACCGGCGACATCGAGGCCGCCCTCGGTCGTGAGCTCCTCGCGACGTTCGGGAACGAGCGTGACCTGGTCGGGTTTCGCCTGGATCGCCTGTTCGACAATCTCGGGCGCGACGGCCATTTCGAGGTTGAGCCGAACCTGAACGGTCTCGCGGAGCAATCGGAGGTCGCGATCCTGGATGTGGCGGCGGTCCTCCCGAAGGTGGATGGTGATTCCGTCGGCTCCGCCAAGCTCAGCCAGTGCCGCGGCCCAGACCGGGTCTGGCTCGCGTCCGCCCCGGGCCTGTCGGAGGGTCGCCACATGATCGATGTTCACACCCAGACGCGGCATCAGCTCTGCTCCCTCGCCGGTTCTCGGGATCGAAACCTTGAATGAAATCAGGGGGTCTTGCCGCTCCGACCGACCGCTCGGAGCGGGGACTTCGATAGAACAAACGTACGTTCAGGCCCCACGACGAACGAAACTCGTCCTTTCCGATTGGGGCCAGCCCCATCGACGGCGACGATCTTGCCGAGGCCGTATTCGGGATGGACCACGCTGACTCCGGGACGTAGCGAATCCAGGTCGACCGCCCCGGTTCCGGGAGAAGCTGTTGCCGGCGAACCGAGGGCGGCGGCGGTGGTCAAACGGAAGGTCGGTGGGGTCGAGGGACGTGGCTCGGGGCGTCGCGGAAGGTTTGACCGGCCAAACGAGGCGGGCCGAGGCCGTCCGTACTCCTGGCCCATCTCCGAGAGGTCGCGGACCTCCATGATCTCCCCGGGAAGCTCGCCGAGGAACCGGGAGGCGAGCGTCGCCTGCTGCTGTCCCCGGAAGGAACGGAGGCAGCAACGGCTCAGGTAGAGCTCGCGGCGAGCCCGGGTAATTCCCACAAAGAGGAGTCGGCGCTCTTCTTCCAGCTCCTTGAGGTTCTCATTACCGCGTGAGTGGGGCAGGATATTATCCTCAAGCGCCACGATAAAGACGGCCGGAAACTCCAGCCCCTTCGCCGCGTGGAGCGTCATCAGCGTGACCGCGCCCGTATCCTGCTCCCATCGGTCGATCGGTGATGCGAGAGTGATCTCGGCGAGAAAATCCTGAATCGAGCTACCGGCGTGGGCCTGGTCGAATTCTCGGGCGGCGGCGACCAGCTCATCGAGGTTCGCCTGCCGGTCCTCGCCTCCCTTGGGGTCCTCGGCCAGGTGCTTCCGGTATCCCGTCCGGGCGATCATCTGGATGATGACCTCCTCGGCCGAGTGATCGCGGAGCGTCGCCAGGTCGTCAATCAGGCGAGCGAAGTCGTCGAACGCTCGGGCGGCCTTTTCCTTCAGACCGGAGACGGTCCAGGCTTTTCTCGCCAGCGTCAGGAGCGGGACTCCCTGCACCCGGGCCGCGTTGGTAAGAGCGTCGACCGATGCCTTGCCCAGACCTCGTGGGGGTACGTTCACCGCGCGAAGGAACGCCAGATCATCCCGAGGATTGACGATCAGGTTCAGATATCCCAGGACGTCCTTTACCTCCTGCCGCTCGTAGAAGGCCACACCGCCGATAATCTGGTAGGGAATCCGGGCGACGCGGAACGCCTGTTCGAAGGTCCGTGTGAGTGCGGTCATTCGGCAGAAGACCGCGATATCGGAATAACCGAATTCCCCATTGCGAACCAGCCCGGCGATCCGACCGGCAACCCCTTCGGCCTCATCGCTCTCGCGAGGGTAAATGGTCAGCTCGACGGGTGCTCCACGGGGGTTGTCCGTGAGAAGCGACTTTGGCTTGCGATGCAGGTTGTGCTGGATCAGGTGGTCGGCGACGGCCAGGATATTCTTGGTGCTCCGGTAATTCTCCTGGAGTGTCACCACGCGGCAGCCCGGGTAATCGCGCTCGAATTCGAGGATATTCGCCAGGTCGGCGCCCCGCCATCCGTAGATCGACTGGTCAGGGTCGCCGGTCACGCAGAGGTTCGGGTGATCGACCGAGAGCGCCCGGATGATCGCGTACTGGGCCAGGTTCGTATCCTGATATTCGTCCACCAGGATGTAGCGAAATCGCAGGTCGAGGTCGGCGCGAACATCCTTGTGGTTCTTGAGGATCGAGACCATGTGGACCAGCAGATCGTCGAAGTCGACGGCCGAAGCGGCGCGAAGGCGTTCCTCGTAAGCCTCGTAAATACTGGCAAGGAGGGCGTCCTTGTGGTCGGCGGCGCGTTTCCGCCAGGTCTCGGGACGGACGAGATCGTTCTTGGCCCGGCTGATGAGCGATTCGATTCGCTCGGGGGTCCAGCCGGCAATATCCCATCCGACGCCCTCCATCAGGTCTTTCACGGCGCGTCGGCGGTCGTTTTGATCATAAATCGAAAAGGCGGGGTCCAGGCCGACGAGCTTCGCGTACTTCCTCAGGAGGCGAGCACAGATGCCGTGGAAGGTTCCGACCCAGACCTTCGACTCGGGGACAAGGGCCTCGATCCGCTCGCGCATTTCGCCAGCGGCCTTGTTTGTAAAGGTGACGGCGAGAACGGAGGCGGCCGGGATTCCGGACTCGAGCAGGTGGGCGACGCGACGGGTGATCACCCGGGTTTTGCCCGAACCGGCTCCGGCAAGGACCAAAATCGGGCCGTTGATATGAGTGACCGCCTCTCGCTGGGAGGGCGTGAGATCGGAGAGCAAGTCCATCGGGGGCTTCCATCCTGGGACATCGGCGCGGCCCGAGTCCGGGGGGCCACGGCGCCGGAGTCAGCCGGGACCGCGGACAACGGACCAGTATAACCGCGCCTGCGAACGGGGGCGATCCGACTTGTCCTCGTCCGGGGCCTCGATACCACTTGGCCGCCGCGCCGACCCGGGATACAGTAAAGCCTTACGGATCGCGGCGCCTGGGGCTTTGTGTTCGAGCGACGCGGAGACTTCCGACGCATCGCCAGAGGAAAGGCGCGGGCGATGGAGATCCTGGGAATTGGCACCGATATCGTGGAGTGCCCGCGGATCGGGAAAATGATCGAGCAACACGGCGAACTCTTCCTGCACCGGATCTACACAGAGCGCGAGATCCGGTTCTGTCAGGCGAGAAAGCACGCCATCGAGCACTTCGCCGGGCGATGGGCCGCCAAGGAAGCCATCCTCAAGGCGATTGGCACTAGACGGAGCCGGGGAATCTCCTGGACGCATGTTGAGGTACGCAACGGGTCCGATGGCCGCCCGCAGGTCCTGGTCGGGGGCGCGGCGCGCGAGCTCGCCCGCGATCGCGGGATCGCCGATATCTTGATCTCGATCTCGCATTGCCGGACGTACGCGACCGCTTATGCCCTGGCGGTCGGTCGTCGAGACACCGGAGGTGCCGCGGAAGCCTGAACCCTCAGGGGCCCCGGCCGTTCGACTCCATCGCCTTCTCGATGTCGTCGAGCGGCACCCCTTCGAGCCGCCCACCCAGTAGCGCCGAGAGCTGCAATCCAACCAGGACCTCGCTCGATCCCTTCCCCTCGGCGATCATGTCGAGATAGGGTGCTGCACCCACCAGGACAGCACGAGGCTTCCCGTGGACGGTCAGCACATAGCGAACGGTTCCATCTTCCAGGTCCTTGAGGATCCCAGGAAGATTCTGGTGCAGCTCCCGGCTCCCGATGATCCGGACAGGGGATTCGGGACTTCGGGGAGCGGCGTTTCGAGGCTTCCTCCGGCGTGAAGGCCGTTGCATGCGCGGAATCCATCTCCGTCAGGAGAAACGACGCGTGCCGGCGCGGCGCTATCCGTGGCCAATCGATGCGGCGTCTGGGCGCGGTCTGGCGGTCCCTACGGACCACGAGAACCGGACAGGAGTCCTGAACCTGTCATGATCCCCGGGCAGTGACCGGCATCGGGATGACCGCTCCGACCCGATTGTCGGAGACCTCGTCGAGTCCCGCCCGGCGACCGGCATTGCAGAAAGCCGTCTCTTCGATGCGATCGAGAATGGACGTGCTTGCCGCCAAGGGCGAGAGTATTGTACATCCGAAAGGCCCGATTGCAAGAGTGCCGGTCGATAGCTCTCAGGTCATCTCAATCGCGAGAGCGACCGCCTCGCCTCCGCCAATGCAAAGCGAAGCCACCCCGCGACGACCACCAGTCTGATGCAGAGCATGCATTAGTGTGACGAGAATCCGGGCTCCGCTGGCTCCGATGGGATGGCCGAGTGCCACGGCTCCACCGCGAACGTTGAGCCGATCCGCGGGGATCGAGAGTTCCCGGGCGGCGACCATCGCGACGACGGCGAACGCCTCGTTGATCTCGAAGAGGTCCACCTGGTCGATCCTCCATCCAAGGCGATCGAGGAGCTTTCGGACGGCGAAGACCGGAGCGGTTGTGAACCACTCCGGCTCCTGGCTATGAGTGAAGGCTCCAACGATCCGGGCGAGCGGCGTAGGCTCGATCCTCGCGCGGAGATCCTCGGAGATCAGGAGTAAGGCCGAGGCGCCGTCGCTAATGCTGGAAGCATTTCCGGCGGTGATGGTCGCCTCGGCCCCTTCGCCAAACGCAGGTTTCAGGCTCCGGAGTCTCGCCTCGTCGAATCGTGACGGGCCCTCATCTTCCTCGACAACCGCGGGGCGACCGCGACCCTCGATCTCGACCGGGACGATCTCGTCGCGAAAAGCTCCCCTGGCGATGGCTTCGCGAGCCCGGAGGAAGCTCCGAACGGCATGATCGTCCTGCTCCTGGCGTGTCATTCCGAACGTCGAGGCGCAGGAGTCGCCGCAGGTTCCCATGTGTTTCTGATGGTAAACGTCCCAGAGGCCGTCGTGGATCATCGCGTCGATCAGTTCTCCGTGACCGAGTCGGTATCCGGAACGGGCCCGGGTTAGCAGATACGGGGCGCGGCTCATGTTCTCCATCCCGCCCGCGATCACAACATGGGCTTCGCCCAGCCGTATCGCCTGATCTCCGAGCATGACCGCCTTGATCCCGGAGCCGCAGACCTTGCTGACAGCCGTCGCTCCCACCGAGTATGGTAGTCCGCCAAAGAGCGCGGCCTGTCGAGCTGGATTCTGACCAAGTCCAGCGCCGATGACGTTGCCGAGGATCACCTCGTCCACGATCGATGGATCGATTCCGGTCCGAAGGAGCAACGCGGCGATGCAGGCCGCACCCAGTCGAGGAGCGGGCACGCTGGCGAGCAGGCCATTCATCGATCCGATGGGAGTCCGAACGCCGTCGACGATCCAGGTCGGCATCGTCAGGGCTCCCTGGCGTCCGATGAGACTGGGGCAGGGGCAGCCCCTCGAACGGACTTCGGGTCCGTCTTCTCGGCCGGCTTGCTCGCGACCTTCGCGGCAGCCGTCGCGGGTCGCTTAGCAACGCCTCGCGACCTCTTCGTACGTGGGCGGCGTACGACGGATGGGTCGGGCTTCCCGCCATAATAGTTCTGGTGATACTCCTCGGCCCGATAGAACGCCTTCATCGGCAGGAGGAGAGTCACGATCGGGGCCCGGTAGGCGCCCGCGGCGGTCAATTCTCGATACGACTTGAGCGCCGCCTTTCGCTGCTCTTCATTGTGATAGAAAATCGCCGATCGGTACTGGGTACCGACGTCGGGCCCCTGTCGATTCCACTGGGTCGGGTCGTGGCCATGCCAGAAGACTCGGAGCAACTGCTCGTACGAGACGACCGACGGATCGTAGGTCACCTGAACGACCTCAATGTGCCCGGTGTCTCCCTCGTGGACCATCTCATAGGAGGGGTTGGAGACACGTCCACCCGCGTATCCGGAGACGGCAGAGACAACTCCGGGGAGCCATTCGAACTCGGCCTCGACGTGCCAGAAGCAACCCGCGCCGAAGGTCGCTTTCTGAAGCCGAGGGGCCGATGAACTGGTCGAGTCGCCGGGCGAGGTCCGGGATCGAGTCGACGCGTCGTTGGGCTGATCGAACGGATCGCTCGGGTCGGACGCGCGGGTGGTCGCTCCCGTGCTGCTGGACGAGGACTTCGCCGGCTCCTGCTGGGCCCACGCCCCGGCCGCCATTCCGGCGACAATCCCGAGAGCCAGGCCAGCCTTCCCAAATCGTACGGACATGGCACGATCCCCCCGAATCCCTCCCCGTCTTTGGGGTTTGCGGACCGTCGCGACATCGCGGCGGCCAGGGGATGTTCTGTTTTCGAGGCCAGGAAAAATGAGACCATCTCCACAGGTTCTGATAACGCTCCCTTCAACATAGACCGTTGCCCGGAACGATTCAAGGTGGACCACCGCCCCAATCAACTTCGATTGCCATCCGCGAGGGCCGCCGAGATAATCCCGCCTCCCGCCGATCGAGATGCGAAACCGCAAGGAGGATATCATGCGCCCGGTAGGACGATGGTGGATCCTGGTTCCGGTGATCGGCCTGACCTGGGTGGGCTTCTGGTGGCGTGGGAAATCGGCGCCTCCGTCCGTTTCGGTCGAGGAGCGGCTTCGCGTTCCCTCCTCGATCGCCCGGACAGATCTCGGGAATCTCGACGGGCTTCCGCAGCCCGATGACGGTCCGCCGCTGCCGTCCGAGTCCGTCGCTGTGAGCCCTTCCGAGGTTGGGGATCTTCCAACGATTGACGACCAGATTCAACAGGCGACCACGGCCAACCCGAGTGATCCGGCCGAGACTGCCGACCTCGCCCGCGCGACGAGGGCCCAGGATGCCGGGAATTTCGCCGAGGCCGAACGCATTCTCCTGGCAACCATTCGGAGGCCGATCGGAGCGACCCTGGAACCGCGTAAACGGATCGTCGAACTTTACTGGCTGGAGGGTCGGCTTGATGACGTGTGTCAGATGGCCGAGGAGACCTGGAGCGTGGCGATCCGAATCGGCGATCGGGACGAGGCCCGATCGATGCTCCTGCTGCGAATCGCGGCTGGACTCTGCCGGACGACGCCTGGGTTGAATCCGATCCCGGTCGCCGAGATCGCCTCGACGCTCGATCGAGCGATCGCCCAGGCGCCCAGGGACGATCGGGTCTGGCTCGGTCGCGGATATCTGGCGATGCGTTCGGGGCGGCTTGCCGAAGCGGAATCGTGGTTCGACGCCTGCCGGCGCGCTCGTCCCGATGACCCAGCCGTCTGGCGTGCGTTCCTGGAATGGGCGATGGGCGCCGACTGCGACGACCTGGCCCGCGAGGCGATGGCCCACCTGCCCGCGGCCGGCGAATCGCCGGCGAGGGTTGAGGAGTTGCGAGCCTGGCTGGCCAGGCGTCGGGGCGACTTCCGAGCCGAGCGAGAGGCACTGAAACGATTGGTCGCGGACAATCCAGGTGCTCTCTCCGCGATCGAGCGACTCGCCGAATTCGCCGCTCGCGATGGAGACACCGAGGCCGCCGTCCAGTTGCGCCGCCGAAAGGGGTCACTCGACGAAACGCTTCACCAGTATCGAGCCCGATTCCGAGCGGGTGATCTTGACCGCGAGGCGGCCGAGATGGCGAGACTTGCGGAGACTCTCGGACGTCACTCCGAGGCCAGTGCCCTTCGAAGCATTGCCGGAATTCCCGATCCGGCCGGCCAGTATCCGGCTCGAGAAGGCGGGAGTGCTCCCTCCGCGACTGGGCCGACGCTCGCCGATCTGCTATCTATCGAGGCCCGTTCGGCCAGCGCCGAGGTATCACGAACGGAACCTTCGAGATCCGGGCATCGGATGGTCCCGCAGTTCCACGACGCGGCTCGTTCGGCTGGTCTTTCCTTCCACTTCGAGAACGGGGCGACGCCACGGGGGCAACTGCCCGAGACGATGTCCGGGGGCGTCGGCCTGATCGATTACGACGGAGACGGCCGCCTCGACGTCTACTTCGTGCAGGGAGGAAGCTTCCCGCCCACCGGACCTCGACCATCGGGCGACCGACTCTACCGAAACCGGGGTGATGGCACTTTCGAGGACGTCACCCACGCCTCGAAGCTCGACGTCGTCTCCGGAGGATACGGTCATGGCGTCACGGTCGCCGACTACGACAACGACGGCGCTCCCGACCTTTTTGTCACGCGATGGCGCGGTCAGGCCCTCTATCGGAATCGAGGGGACGGGACGTTCGAGGACGTCACCGATCGCGCGGGCCTGGGTGGCGAGCGTGACTGGCCGACCTCGGCCGCCTTTGCCGACCTCGACTCTGATGGCGATCTCGACCTCTACGTGGCGCATTACCTGGCCTGGGAGACCGGAGAGCCCATGGTCTGCCGGAGCCCGTCCACCGGCCGGGTGATTGCCTGCGAACCCCTGAAATTCGCGGCCTGCCCGGATCATCTCTACCGCAATGACGGTGGTCGCTTCGTGGACATCACCCACGAGGCCGGGATCGATGATCGCGACGGTCGTGGACTGGGGGTGGTCGCTGCCGATCTCAACGACGACGGAAAGGTCGACCTTTTCGTCGCGAACGATGGGACAGCCAATTTCCTCTTCCTCAACCGGGGTGGGATGCGGTTTGAAGAGTCTGGTCATGAGTCAGGCGTCGCGGCGGCTGGCGGCGGAGGATATCGGGCGGGGATGGGCGTCGCGATCGGCGACCTCGATGGAGATGGCCACTCCGACCTTGCTGTCACAAACTACTATGGCGAGTCATCAACCTTTTACCAGAACCTCGGCGGAGGGCAGTTCACCGACCAGACCTCAGCGGTTGGACTCTCGTCTCCGAGCCGGTATCGGTTGGGATTCGGCATTGCCTTCCTCGACGCTGACGACGACGGGCGCCTCGATCTCTTGACCGTCAACGGCCACCTCTTCGATGAGGGAGGCGGAACGCCCTACGCGATGCCCGCACAACTCCTCCTGACCGATTCCCGGTGCCGACTGGCCGACATAAGCGCCGCAGCCGGTGCGCCGTTCCTGGTTCCGAGAGTTGGCCGAGGGCTCGCCATTGGCGACCTCGACAACGACGGACGGATCGACGCGGTGATCGTCGATCATCGAGGACCGGCAGCCTATCTCCACAACGAAGGGCCTGCCGCCCGCTCGATTGCGATCCGTCTTCAGGGGACAGCCTCCAATCGAGATGCCATCGGCGCCCGGGTTGCGCTGGAGGCGGGCGGAAATCGACAGGTCGTCGACCGATTTGGCGGAGGCAGCTATCAATCGTCGAGCGACCCCCGGCTCCACTTCGGGCTGGGAGTCGCTGATCGAGCCGACCGGGTTGAGGTCCGCTGGCCCTCCGGTCGCGTCGAGACGTTTCACAATCTGCCGGCCGACTTCGACTACCAGATCCGAGAGGGCGATCCGACGCCCCGTCGAATTTCCAGGCGGTTAAGATAACGTTTCGCGAAAGCAAAGAGGCGAGCGTGGGACGCTCGCCTCTCGTCTAACCTCGGGACGACACTCGGGTCAATATCCGCCGGCGCCGGAGGGGTTCATCGTGGGCGTTCCACCGATCCCCAGTCCGCCGGGGAGGCTAGGGATCAGGCTTGTGCCGAGGCCCTTGATCATTCGAGGGGCACCAAGCTGTGGCCCCATCGGCTTCTGGGCTGGACCCGGATCCGACTGTCCCTGACTGCCAGGGGTTCCCGGGATGGACGTCCCCATGGGCGGGAGGGCCGGAACCGGGGCCGTCGTCTGGATCTGACCGTTATTGGCCGTCGTCATCCCCGAGCTATTCTGACCCGGAGTCCCAATGTAGGCCATGATCGCCGTAGCCGCGCCACCGTAAGCCGGGTTGGTCCTCGACATTGCTGGCGTCGTGGAAGCGCCGCCACCGCCACCGCTCGCCTCGTCGGCACCGGAACCGACCTCGATGGTCTCGCTCGCCCCGCCACTTGCACCAACCACGCCCATCACCGCCGGATTGCCGGTCATGTTGCCCGGCATCATGCTTGAGATGCCCCGGGTTCCCGTGAGGTAGATACCCGTGGGAAACGGTGTTCCACTGACGCTCGGCGCCACGCTTCCGCTCGCGCCACCCGCCATCGCCGCGAGATTGATCGCTCCCGGAAACGGCGTCACCAGCATCAGTCCGCTCGTGGTCTGGATGATGATGCCCAGGTTATTCATCGGGCCGGCCGGGACGATGCGCTCTTCCAGCATACAATCCAGCAGATCCGGCTTGAGGTCCCAGCTCCGCTTCATGACCGCCTCTCCCACTAGCGAATCGTCCAAGGTCGATATGCTCGGACTGACCAGTCAGTCAGCAGTTGTTGAACTATCATAGAGAGCGTCATGGCGAACGACAAGGCCGCTCTTTGTCAGATCTTTTCAAGTTTTTTAAGAGAGGAGTCGAAAGCCCAACGAACATTCGTTCGCGGATGGAGTCACCCTTGCGATATCACCCATTCGCCTTCCGGCAAGGGACCGAACCAGGTGGGTGGCGTGGGATGGCTTGCCTGGGGAATGCGGGTATGCCAAGATCATTCGCCCGGGGGTCGAAGGCGAGATCATGGGTCGTGGATCTGGATTCGTGAAACAGGAGGCCAGGGTGATGATGGGGAAGCTGATCGTCGAGGGGATCGGGACGTTTTTCCTGGTTTTTACCATTGGACAGACGGTAAAAGGGCCGAATGCCACGGAGCTTGCACCTCTGGCGATTGGGTCGGCCCTGATGGTTATGGTGTACGCCGGTGGACATTTCTCAGGAGGCCATTACAACCCGGCGGTTACGCTGGGTGTGACCTTGCGGGGTAAAGCTTCGTGGAGTCAGGCGTTGTCGTACATGGTGGCGCAGGTCATCGGCGCCGTGGTGGCCGGAGCCGTGGTCCTCTTCATCAAGGGTCAGGGACCGAGCTGGCAACCGCCTCCGGCGCCGGCGGGATATGCGTTCCTGGCGCAGGCCGTTGGCGACTTCCTATTTACGTTCGCGCTGGTGTACGTGGTGCTGAACGCCGCCACGGCAAAGGGGACGGCGGGAAACTCATTTTATGGGCTGGCGATAGGTTTCACGGTGATGGTGGGTGCCTTTGCGGTTGGTCCGGTTTCGGGCGGTGCGTTCAACCCAGCGGTGGGTGTGGGTCTCTTTGTCATGGGACTGGCGGATTCTACCCAACTGGCCATCTACCTCGGAGCTGACTTCCTCGGTGGCGCGGCGGCGGCCCTGGTTTTCCGGACGCTCGACATGGGAGGCGATCGAAGCCTGGCCTGATCAGGGCAGCGAAGGAGGCAAGAGCTTGGATTCGCGATCGATCCACTTCAAGGATGCTCCTGGCGAGCCGCCCGAGCCGATGCTCGAGGAAGCTTCGGCGTTCGACCGTGCCATGATGACAAGGGCGCTGGAACTGGCCGTCGAGGCGAGGGACGCGGGCGAGGTGCCGGTCGGAGCGGTCGTGGTCCGGAATGGGAGGATCCTGGCCCAGGCCTATAACCTCCGTGAGACGCTTCGCGACCCCACCGCACACGCCGAACGTCTCGCTTTGACGTGGGCCGGCCGAGCGGTGGGATCGTGGAGGCTGGAAGGCTGTATTCTTTATGTGACGCTCGAACCGTGTGCGATGTGTGCGGGAGCGATTGTTCTAAGTCGCGTTGCTCGTGTGGTTTATGGAGCCACTGACCCCAAGGCGGGAGCCTGTGAGAGTCTCTATCGGCTGACCTCGGACCCACGGCTGAATCATCGCCCGGTGATCACATCCGGAGTCCTGGCCGAGAATTGCGGCGAAATTCTCAGGGGATTCTTCCAGGAACGGCGAAGTTATCGTAAACTCATCTCACGACCACTGCCGAAATCAGTGGGGTCAAATTCGCTGCCCGGTCGAGCCGGGTTCGATGACCTCGAAAGGGAGGGGTGCCTGAGTGGTTGATAGGGCCGGTCTCGAAAACCGGTGTACCGCTTCGCGGTACCGTGGGTTCGAATCCCACCTCCTCCGCTCCCTGAGTTCTTGATGGATTCCGAGATTCGAGAAGTTCCGCTGTTGGTTCCCTAGCGACCCATCTTTTTTTCCGGTGTGCCGCCCTATCGGTAGTCTTCACGGTCTCGACGTGAGATACGACCGCGTTGCACGAGCTCTCCATTGCCGAGAGTCTGTTGACCACGGCTATCGAGTCGATCCAGGATCGAGCAAGGGAAGCTCCGGAAGAGATCGCTCAGCGAGACGTGACCGAGGTTCACCTGCGATTGGGGCTACTCGCGGGAGTTGATAAGGAATCTCTCCTCTTCTGTTACGATGTCGTGACATCCGAGACGCTTTTGGCTGGCTCTCGGCTCGTGATAGAGGAATTGCCGGTCGTCGTCTTTTGTGAATCGTGTCGGTCCGAGGCCGTCTTGCCGGACTTCCGAGCGCTCTGCTGTCCACGATGCGGTCGGCCGAGCCTGGATATTCGGCAGGGGCAAGAACTGGAGCTGACCTCGATACACCTCAGCGACCACCCAACGGCCACAACGGACGAGCGGAGGCCCGCACCTGGAACCTCGCATCCTTGAAGTTCGCAAGAATATCCTGCACCGGAACGATGAGCAGGCCCGCGTCCTGCGGGCCCGGTTCCAGGCCGAGGGGACGTTGACTATCAACCTCGTCTCCAGCCCCGGCGCGGGTAAGACGACTCTCCTCCAGCGGACCCTTTTGGAGTTGCGACTTCAGGGGCTTGCCGTGGCCGCCCTGGTGGGCGACCTGGCCACCGATCACGACGCCAGGCGATTGGCCGCAAGCGGGGTTCCGGTTCGACAGATCAACACCGACGGCCTTTGCCATCTGGACGCTACCATGGTCTCCCGCCATCTGGAGGAATGGTCGCCCGGTCGATCTGACATCCTCTTTATCGAGAACGTGGGCAATCTGGTCTGCACCGCGAGTTACGATCTCGGCGAGTCCATCCGTGTCGTCCTCCTTTCAACCACCGAGGGTGAGGATAAGCCGCTGAAGTATCCGAAGCTTTTCCACACGGCCGATCTCGCCGTGATCACGAAGATGGACCTGGCGGACGCCTGTGAGTTCGACCGGGAGGAAGCTCGTCGAAATCTTCTCTCCGTGCGGCCCGGCATGACCATTTTCGAGACGTCGGCCAGGACCAGCGCGGGGTTGGAGGAATGGCTTCTGTTTCTCAGGACAAGCCGCGAGGCGATGGTGGCGTCATCCCTGACGCCTCAGGATTAACGCCGCCCTGTCGTCCCCCTGTCCTCCGACATCCACCAGCTTTGCCTCTCGTGAGCCGTTGAAAGGGCCGAGTCGGCCCTGGCCGGTGAGTCGCGCAGGTCGAGCCAGAGCATCATCAGGCTCATGCCCGAGGCGATCAGGAAGAGCCACTCACCCGGGCGGTTCCACCAGGCAATGAGGCCACCGGCTGAGAAGCCCACCGCGATGACGAGGATGGTCAGCGAGAGCCCTCGATGGAACCGGCCCAGGTCGGTCTCGTGGAACTCCGCCAGCGAGTGATAAACGCGTCGGCCCTCATCGTGCGGGGTGCAGAACGTTTTCAGCACGCAGGCGTTACACGAGGCCGCCGGCGCCTGGTAGATCGCCAGTTTGTTCCGGTCATCGTAAGTGTCGAGGGTCAGAAGTTCGCCCTGGGGACATTCGTATCGGTCAAGTCCCTCGTCGTAGGTGAAGCCGCCATGGGCGAAGCGCCGAGCGCGGTGAAAATGAGCCCGGGCCAGTGCCTCCAGAATCCATCCGCCCACCCAGAGACACACGAGGTACGCCAGGAGTAGTACCTGAATCAGGTCGACTGTCCCTCCCCAGGGGGTCAATATCGCAGGCATCGGAGCGACCTCCAAGGGGAAGGATGGTGGGCCTCCGCGTCACGCCCCGCTGGTTGCGCCGGTGGGCGTGACCTCGGTGTAGAGTGTCGCCGCCAGGTTGGATTCCGAGGGAGCCGTCGGTTCGATGGTCCTTCGGGTCCTCAGGGCCACCTTGAGCGCCAGCCAGGCCATCGGTGCCGACCCGGCCATGAAGACGAGATCGCCCGGCATCCGAGCCCACGAAAGCCAGGGATAATTTCGGAACCATTCCGACCGGGCATGCCAGTATCCGTTGGTCACCACGTCGCCGAGTTGCAGGACGCCCAGCGGGAACAGATGCCCGAGAATCATCAAGACCAACCCGAGGTTTGTCGCCCAGAAGGAGAATCGGACCAGGCCCTCGCTCCAGTCCTCGGGGCGTGCCAGGTATCGGATACAAAAAACTGTGAGCGCCAGGGCGAGCATTCCATATACGCCCATGAACGCGGCATGGCCGTGATTGGAGGTCAGGAGTGTGCCGATCTCAAAATAGCTGACGACCGGCAGGTTGATCAGGAAACCGAAGACCCCGGCGCCCAGGAAGTTCCAGAACCCGACCGAGGCCAGGAAGAGCACGGCCCATCGGTGTGGGAACGAATCGACATCTCCGGGCTGCTGACGATTGCCGAGCTGGAGGAATGACCAGGCTTCCACCGTGAGCAAGGTCAGCGGGATGACCTCGGCGGCCGAGAAGAACGCCCCGAGCGCCATCTCCACAGCGGGGCCGCCACTGAAGTAGCAGTGGTGCAGCGTGCCCACCACGCCGCCGACCGAGTAGAGCATCACGTCGAAGTAGATCAGCCGGGTTGCGAACCGCTCCGAGACGATCCCCATGAGAACGAAGATCAGGGCCACGAGCATCGTGGTGAAGAGTTCGAGGAAGTCCTCGACCCAGAGGTGGACGACCCAGAACCGCCAGAAGTCACCGATGGCGAAGGTGCTCTGAGTATGTGTCAGCAGCCCGACGGCGTAGAAAGCCGGAATGGAAAGCGCGCTGTACATGAAGAGCCAGGGGAGATTGCCCCGGCTCTCGGTCGCCAGGCGGGGCCGCAATCCCCGGTAGATGATCGCCAGCCAGAGCACCATGCCAACGATCAGCAGGTACATCCAGAGCCGGCCGAGATCGAGGTATTCCCAACCCTGGGCGCCCAGGAAGGCTCTCTGGCCGCGGGGCAGCATTCCGTGATAGCTGAGGTATTCGCCCCCCAAACTCCCGAAAACCACCACGGCGAGCGCCCCGAGGAGTGTCGAGGCGAGCACCCATTGCCCCTTCGGTTCGCGCCCGGCAATCAGAGGCGCCAGGAAGATCCCCGCGGCGAGATAAACCGTCGCCACGAAGAAGATCGCCATCTGGAGATGCCAGGTCCGGGTGAGGTTGTAGGGGAGCCACCGCGGCAGGTCGATTCCGAAAAAGCCTCCCGCCTCGACCATGTAATGGACTGTTGCTCCACCGATCAGGTTCTGGAGCAGAAAAAGGACCGCCGCGACCAGGAAGAACCAGGCCGTCACCCGCTGAGCCGGTGTCAGGGGAACCGAAGCCGGCGAAACGAATCGGACTCGTC
The DNA here is from genome assembly GCA_027449865.1 of Planctomycetales bacterium. Classification (GTDB taxonomy): domain Bacteria; phylum Planctomycetota; class Planctomycetia; order Isosphaerales; family Isosphaeraceae; genus JAKAUH01. Next base: position 13,751 of record DAIDKV010000148.1, on the reverse strand, counting down.
GCTCCTCCGTCTCGTGCCAACCGACAGCCCCCGAGAAACGACCGTAGAGGCCCAGCACGATGCCGATGCCCCCCAGGAGCGCCACCAGCGAGAGTGCGCTCCACATGATGGCATCGCCGGTCAGCGAGTTGCCGACGAGTTCCTCTGGAGGCCAATTATTGGTGTACGAGTAGGCACGTCCAGGACGACGCGCGACGGCCGTCCAGGCTGTCCATGCGATGAAGCCCGTGATGGCCCGCGTCTCGGCGTCGTCCGCGATCATTGCGGGCTTGAGCCCCTCACCGCTAACCTTGCGGCCGTAGACCATCTCGCCAAAATGACGGTGGATCTCCTCGAATGCCTCGGCCTGGCCTTGGGTCCAGATCAGAGTTCCGGTCGCGGGATCGTAGCGGTTCTCCTGAAGCTCGCGCCGGACACGGCCGCGAGCGCCCTCGGTCCCACCGTACCTCCGAATCATCGATTCGGCCTCGCGGTGCAGGTAGTCGGCGGTAAAGTCGGGTCCGAGATAGGCGCCGTGGCCGTAGATCGTGCCAAACTGCATCAGGCCGTACGTCAGGAATAGCTCCTGACCGTCAAGGATTTCCTGTCGCGTGAAGAGGACCTTCCCTGTCTCGTCGACGATCTTTTCGGGCACCGGGGCGGGATCCTGATAGATCCGTACGGCCGAGAAGGCCAGAATCGTGAAACCGATGATGAAGGTGAGGATCGATCCCTGAAGCCAGAGCGGCGAGACCGTCATGGGGCGGCGTAAGGTCATGGCCTCGTCTCCCGGACAAGGGTGTCTGTTTGAAGCAGTGCACGGGGCCGGAGACCGGCATCGCGCTTCTCGGAACCGTCTCTCGGGCGAAAAGAAAGGCGATCGATCTCTCCATGATCATCACTGACTGGCCGCGTCCCGAATTTCGACTCATCCACGAATGGCCAGTCGCCTCTTTTACGATGGGAGAATCCTTTCGTCAAGAACACGCAAGTTCTCTCTCCCTCGGACCACGAGCCATTACCGGGTGTGGACCGATCGATAAAGGATCGTAAGCCGATCTGCCAGGTTGGGATTTCGTCGACGCTTGCCTGATCTAGGCGAAGACTCGCGCCGGTACCTCGACCATCTCACGAAGGCGACGGTAATCAACCTTTCCGGTACCCAGCAACGGAATTGTATCCAGGCGGCGGACCTCGTCGAGCCGCATCACGCCTCGGAACCCTGCCTCGTGCAGTCGTGCGTTGGCCTCGGAGAGAGAGATGGATTCGGTTGTGAACAGGACGACATGGCGGCCACTTTCGGTCTCCAGACCCTCGACAGCCACCTTCGGACCATTCTCGTCGGCTGGATACAGGATCATGAAAGGTTCCTCGAGCGCCGGGAGCGAAATCATCTCTCCGCCAGCCTTGAGGAACCGCTTCAGCCGACCCCGGAAGTGAAGAAATCCCTCCGAATCGAACTCGGCCAGATCACCGGTGATGTACCATCGTTTTCCCTCTTGTTCCAGGAAGGGTGAGGGCTCGTCGCCGAGGTAGCCCGGGAAGACCGAGGCACCGCTGACCTGCAGCATGCCCATCCGTCCGGAAGGGAGAACCTCGCCGGTCTCCAGGTCGGTCACGCGGATCTCGACCCCGGGCAATGGCTGTCCGATGCTACCGGGACGGTTGGCCCCGGGACGGTTTGCCGTGATAATCGGCGAGCATTCCGTGACACCGTAGCCCTCGACCAGGTCGGCCCCCGGTACCAGGCGCTGGGCCTGATCAAACAGGGAAGGAGGACACTTCTCCGCCCCGACGAAGATCAGTCGCAAGGAGTCGAGTTCTCCTGGACGAGCACTCCGGAAAATGTGGTCGATAAAGGTCGGTGTACCGGCGACGAGAGTGGGCCGATAGACACCGATTCTTCGGGCCAGACCGGCGGCATCGGTGGGGTCGAGATGGTGGACGACACGGATACCGGCGAGTATGGGGAGCATACCGGTCACGGTGAACCCGAAGCTATGAAACATCGGTAGAAAGGAGAGAACCGAATCCTGAGGCGTTGGCGCAATGGCGGACAGAGCACCCTCCTGGTTGGCGAGGATGTTCCGGTGCGTGAGGGGAACAGCCTTGGGTGCCTTCTCCGAACCGGATGTGAACAGGATTGCAGCCGTCGTATCTGGGTTGATCAGCGGTACCCAGCGGCGAATTCGGCTCGGGCTTATGCGTACTCGCAGCATCATAAGGATTTGCTCGAGCCGGCCGACTTGCTGGTGGAGGTCCTCAACGTCGAGAAACTGTACGCCCTCGATCGCGAGGCCCAGGCGGTCGCGAAGCCGCCATGATGTGATCACGTGGGTCAGGCCCGTCAGCCGCGCCGCATGCGAGAGGTTGGCGGGTCCCGTAGTCCAGTTGAGAAGAACGGGAAGCTTTCCAGCGAGGGAGAGGCCGAGGAACATCGTCTCGCAGGCCACCGATGCGGGAAGCATTAGACCAACGTTTGCCGAGGGCAATCGAGCGAATCGGCGGGCCATCAGCTTGGCACCTGTGAGGAGCCGCTCATAGGTGACTACGCCTGAGAGATCATCAGCGGCCGCCACTGCTCGGCGGTCGGTCAGAACGCGGGCGACGAACGCTTCGGGAATGGTTCCTCCCGGTATCCCGGGCAGACTTTCAGCCGAGGGCGGCCGGAACCAAATTGGTGGCGGTGGCGGTGGTGGCGGCTTCTCGGCCAAACCTTCAGCCAGGGCCAGGAGCTGACCCACCGTGACCGGCGCGCCATCCGCCGAGAAGCCGAATCTTTGTTCGATGGCCATCGCCAGATTCATGCGTCGAAGACTGTCCAGGCCGAGGGTTTCGAGGAGGGTCGCGGGCTGGAGTTCGTCGACAGTGATCGGACGGCCCAACTCCTCGGTCAGGATCTCGGCGACGGCCGATCGCGTCTCCGGGCGAATTCGATTTGTATCGATCACTCCCTCGGCTGGCTCCCTCGCGACTGGGAAGACACGACTCCTCGGACCAAGGAGAAAGTGATACGGAACGTAGGTTGGACGTTCCGGGCCATCCACATTATACCAGGCCTCGAACCATCGATTGATCGGATCGCGTTCCATCGCCGGGAGGCGGGCGCGATCGAGCCGTTCGATATGAATGACAACCCGACGTCGCGGCATGAAGACAAGAAGGTTCGCTGCAAGCCAGAAAAGACCGTCCCGGAAGCAATGGTCGAGGAGAGGAGTTCGCCCGTTGGCGTAGGAGAAACAACTGCCCCAGACGCCTCGGGTTCTCGCCAGGATGACTGTGACCTCGGGAACGGCCTTCAGGATGTCGGTCAGCGCCCGAGCCGCTCCTAGTCGTTCGACACCGTCTCGCTGCACTCGCCCGGATGGCCAGAGGACGAAGTTCTCGCCACGACGGAGCCCCTCAATCACCTCCGCGATGGCCCGACCGACACGCTCCTGGGCCTCAAGGCTTGGGCGGTCGAGATCGGGAATGGGTACAGCGCGTAGGAGCCGCACCAGAGGCCGGAGGATCGGGCTTCGGAAGTTGTCCTCGTAGAGGACCGGCCTGGGCCGTAGAGGGGCCTGGAAACAGGTCAGGATAAGGACAGGGTCGATGTATCCGGGATGGTTCGGCAACAAAAGTACCGGACCGCGCAATCCTTGGACCTTCTCCCACCCACGGACCTGAACGGAATAGCGGAGTGGCACCACGAGCCTGGCGAGAAACCAGAGAGACCAGAGGATCGCGCTTCGCATCAGATGGGATCTCAACAATATCGGATCGTGTCCCGGACCCATTTCCAGGTGATTCGGCGTCATTGATTCATCGTCCAGCCAGCCATCCGATAAGGGCTCGCGGACGCGGGCATCTCGCCCGGCCTATGAGGACAACGGAGCCGAATTCCGAGGTGTCGAATTCACGGCGCGGAGCAACCTTACTGCTTTTTCGTCCTGAACTTGCTGGAAATTTTCATAGACCTGACCGATGGCCCAGAAGGATCGAGGTGACAGGAGGCAGATCAGTTCGTCGCAGCGCCGACGAACTTCCCAGATCCGGTCTGGAGAGGCGACGGGAACGGCTACGATGAGTTCGAAGGGGTGATTCACTCGGGCCGTTTCGAGGGCGGCGATCATGGTGGCGCCGGTCGCGATTCCGTCGTCGGTGACAATGACCGATCGGCCTTCCATGTCTGCCTGGGGCCGGACCGCGCGGAACAGCGTCCGCAGTCGAGCGATTTCACCAAGTTGGTGGGCGACCTCGCCCGAGAGGTACTCGTCGCTGAGATCGAGGCGTTTCTCCGCGGTCGGATCGAGGTAAATCTGGCCGTCCTCCCCGACCGCGCCGATCGCCAACTCAGGCTGAAACGGGGCTCGAAGCTTGCGAGAGAGAACGACATCGAGTTCGGCATCCAGTTCCCGGGCCAGCACGGCCCCGGTCGCCAGGCCACCACGTGGGATCGCCAGGACCAAAGGGTCGCGTAAGTCGCGGCCATCGAATCGCCGCGCCAGTAGCCGGGCGGCTTCCTGACGGTTATGGAACATGATTTCCTCCCGCCCCTCACAGAGCCGAGTGCCCTGGTGGCTCGGAACAGTCAGAGCGCACGAAAAAACCCCGAACATGTGGCAAGCACATGCCGGGGCCACCCTGGCCGCCATCGCGTCGCCCTGTCGAGAGCGACTTGACATTTCTTCAGTATAAAGATTCAGGGTAGTATTGCAAGAGGCATTTCTTTGGAAGTGAATGACCCGGAAGACCACCTTGCTGAGATCGATCGCGGGATGGAAAATCGCAATGATCGGCTGCCCTCGATGAAGGCCAGGCGGGTGAATTATTTCGACAAGGCCCGTGGGTTGAGAATCTCAGGCCGACGCCGAGTGACCGAAGGATCTCAGGAAAGCCAAAGGCTGGGTGCTCCACGTCGAATGCGAGAAAGCAGCGGCCTGGGCAGATGGGAGTCATCGCGGATGGAAACGCTCTACATTTTGAGGCACGGAATCGCGGTGGACCCGGGGACCCCCGGCATAGACGACGCAGAACGCCGACTCACCCCGAAGGGCCGAAAACGCCTACGAGAGATCGGCCGCGGACTGAGCCGGCTTGGCCTGGAACTCGATCGGATCGTCACCAGTCCCCTGCCTCGCGCGAGCGAAACCGCAGAGATCGTCGCCGAGTCGATGGGGGCTTTCGGCCTTGTGGAAGTGGACGACGTCCTGCAATCGGGCACCGATCCGCGGGCAATCCGAGACTGGCTTCGCAGTCGACGCGAGACCCGGCTGATGATCGTTGGTCACAACCCAGCCCTCTCCGACCTGATCGCGCTTTTGGTCGCCGGCGAGGGCTCGTCTGCGACGGTCTGCGAGCTGAAAAAGGGCGGGATCGCCGCACTTCGTCCGCTCTCCGGCGGCCCAGATCGATTCGAGCTGGACTGGGTTGCGACGCCCCGGCTGATTCGACGACTCTCGGCCGTGAATCCACGTCCGCGGCGTTGATTGAACAATGCAAGGCGGTCGACCAGGACCGGGTCATTCGCCTTCCTCCCAACCAGATCTCAGGCCTTCTCGGACACGGCGATTTACGGGTCGCGGCATTGACGAAATCCTGGGAAGCGGATATCATCAGGAGTTGAACAACGGCTCGCGACGGGCGTGTTGCGATCCCGGCCAGGGTGGCCCCGTGGTGCAATCTCTGCATCAGCGGGGCTTCTTCTTGCGCCGGCCGTTCCTCCCGCGACGAGCGGGCAGGAGGTGACTATGCGAGCCCATGACCTGAGCGCTGTCCATCCGTCCCATCATCACGTGCCCCCGTTCGACCCCGGCTATCGGATCGTCGTCCGGACGGTTCTCTGGGCGATCGCTGGGCTGGTTTTCCTGGGATTCGCCATCTGGTGGGTTCTGACCTGACTTGACCTGGATTGAATCGAGATGAACCGGTCCGATGCGACCGGCCGATGGAGGAAGACGCCGATGATCCCGACAAACCGGAGATGGCTGGTCATGGGTGTCGCGACCGGGCTCGCCATCGCCGCGACGTTCCTGGCGGCGCAGGCTCAGGGGCCCAGTCGCCGGACCCGTGCTGAGTTCATGCGGATGAAGCTCGAGTATTCCAAGCAGGTTCTCGAAGGGCTCACCCTTGAAGAGTACCCGAAGATCGTGCAGGGCGCGAAAGCCCTCAAGAAGTTGAGTCAGGCCGCCGAGTGGGAAGTCGATACCATCCCCGATCCCAGCGAATACCTTGCCTTCACCAACGAATTCCAGCGTCTGGCGGACGAACTTGCGAAGAAGGCCAGCGAAAAGAACATCGACGGTGCCACGCTGACCTATCTCCGGTTGACAATGAACTGCGTCAACTGCCACAAGTATGTCCGCCGCGAGGCGCGGTGATTCACAGGCCCGGACCGATCGGATAACATCAATGCGGCCGTCGCGCTTGCGGCGGCCCGTTATCCGGGGATTCCAAACCGTCATGATCGTCGCCCGACCCGATGCCGGGATGATCGATGTCTCTCTCGATTCGGAGGAAGAGACCGCGCGCCTGGGCCGGGCGATCGCTGGAGTGGTTGAGGTTGGGACGGTTATTGGCCTGATCGGACCTCTCGGCGCTGGCAAGACCCGGCTCACAAGAGCCCTGGCCGAGGAGCTGGGCGTCGATCCCGGCGCGATATCCAGCCCGACCTTCGTTCTGATCCAGGAATACGAGGGCCGGGTACCGGTCCATCATTTTGATACCTACCGGCTGACGTCCCCCTCGGCGTTTGAGGAGCTGGGTGTCGCCGAGTACTGGAACGCGGGTGTCTCGATCGTGGAGTGGGCCGACCGGGTCTCCGAATGGCTGCCGGCGGATCGATGGACGATCACCCTCGAACCAACCGGGCCTACGTCCCGACGCGCTCGGATTGAGCTACCGCCTGGCCCGGCCGACCGACTGGCCGAGGCGATCGGCGGAAAGGGGCCCTCATGCGGGTCCTGGTGATCGAGGATGAGCCCGACCTGGCCCGGGGGCTGGTCCAGGCGTTCCGTGAAGCGGGATACGCCGCCGACCGCGCCGACGACGGCCCTGAAGGACTTCGCAAAGCGTCTGAATCCGAGTATGACGCCGTCATCCTCGACCTGCAACTCCCCGGTCTCAGCGGGCTCGATGTCCTGCGACGGCTCCGCGCTCGGCGGAAGACGCCCGTGCTCATCCTCACGGCACGCGACGGCGTGGGCGATCGTGTCGCCGGGCTCGACGCAGGCGCTGACGACTACCTGGTCAAACCGTTCGCGCTCTCGGAGTTGCTCGCCCGGCTTCGGGCACTGATCCGGCGCTCGGTCGGTCACGCGGAGACGATCATCCGGATCGGCGAGGTCGCCATCGAAACCGCCACGCGGACCGTCACCCGAGAGGGCGCTCCGGTCGCGATGACCGCCCGTGAATACGCTCTGCTCGAATTGCTGGCCCACTATCGCGGCAAGCTCATCACCAGGTCGGTGATCTACGACCGACTCTTCGGCGACGACGACGACACGCTCTCGAACGTTGTCGAGGTGCACGTCTCCCACATCCGAAAGAAGCTGGGCAAGGATCTGATCGTCACCCGACGCGGGCAGGGCTACATGATCGATGCGTAGGTCGCTCCGATGGCGATTGCAGGCCTGGCACGCGATGATCCTGCTGCTGGTGGTGGCGGGATCGGGGACATCGTTCTACCTGGTTGCGGCACGGGCGAGGCTCGACGAGATCGACGCCGAGCTGCTCTCCGGGGCGAGGGTGATGGAGGGCGTTCTCCGGGCGATGATTCCGCCAGGCCGCCGCCCGCCGATCCCGCCATTCGGTCCGCCGCCATTTGGTCCGCCGCCGTTCGGACCGCCTGGACGTCAAGGAATCCGAACCAGTGCCCTCGCGTTGCCGAACTCCCTCCTCGAACGTTATCCCCAACACCAGCCTTACCTCGTGATCCGACGCCCAAACGGCGAGATTTTACGCGCCGATCCGACCCCGCCGGAGTCGCCGCCGGATGACGAGGTTGGACCGGGTCGGGAATGGCACGCCCGGCGCAGGGGGATGTTCCGCGAAGTCACGCTCATGGGCCCGGGACGGACCCAGATCACCGTCGGACGCTCGATCGTCCGAGAGCTGGGCGAAATGCACCGCCTCGCCTGGCGTCTGGCGATCGCCGGACTGGCTGTCTTTAGCGCAGGGCTGGCGGGCGGATGGTGGCTTTCGTCGCGGGCGGTTCGGCCCATCCAGGGCATGAGCGAGGCCCTCGCCCAGATCAACGCCCGGCGCCTCTCCGAGCGGATCGACGTCGAAGGGATCGACTCTGAGCTGGCCGGGCTCGCCGAGATGCTCAACGAGATGCTCGGCCGGCTGGAGATCTCGTTCGAGCAACAGGCCCGGTTCACGGCCGACGCCTCGCACGAGCTGCGCACGCCCCTCTCGGTGATCCTCGCCCACATCGAGCTGGCCCTCTCGCGGCCTCGATCGATCGACGAGTACCGAGAAGCCCTCACCACCTGCGCCCGGGCCGCCGGACGGATGAAGGCGATGGTTGACGACCTGCTTACCCTTGCCCGTGCCGATGTCGGCCAGCTCGAACTGAAGGCCGAGCCGGTCGACCTGGCGGCCATCGCGGAGGAATCGGTCGAGATGCTTCAAACGCTCGCCGATCGCCGGGGCGTGACGATCTTGCTCGAGGGTGACGAGGCAATCGTCAAAGGCGATTCAGGCCGGCTGGGACAGGTCGCCGTCAACCTCCTCACCAACGCGATCCTCTACAATCGGCCGGGCGGACGGGTTGCGGTCTCGACCGCCCTTGAGGACGGTGAAGCGGTGCTAATCGTCACCGATACGGGCGTCGGCATCCTCGAATCCGACCTCCCGATGCTCTACCAGCGCTTCTACCGGGCCGACCCGGCACGCTCGCGCGAACACGGCGGGAGCGGGCTCGGCCTGGCGATCTGCCGGAGTATCGTCGAGGCCCACGGCGGCCGGATTGAAGTCGCAAGCCGCTCCGGCGAGGGGACGACCGTCAACGTTCGCCTGCCCACCGCGCCGATCCAGTGAGGATCGATCCCGCACGGGCCGCCGTGCAGGATGGCGTCTCCCTTGGATTCGATCGCGGGCCGGTTATGGATGCAAGAGCTTTTCCAGCTTCCGCTGGTGAAGCTGGAACTGCTTGCGGGCGTCAAAGTTGTCCGGGTCCAGTTCCATGGCGGTGCGATCGGCCCGCGCGCAATCGCGCATCGTCTGCACGATGTTGGCCCAGACCGCCGGCTTGCGGGCCGGGTCGATCGCTGGGTCGTCGTATTCCTGCCAGGCGTTCTTATTCGCCTGCTCGTGGGCGGCGGCGAGCAGGAGGTAGGTGAAGGGATCGTGGGGCCGCCTCCTCAGCATCCTCTCGGCCAGCGCCATCAGGCGATTGGCGCTCTGTCGAGCACGGGCGAGTTGCTTCCGTCGTCGCTGGATGGTCGCGACCCTCTGGAGCGATTCGGCGAATTTCAGGGTAGTCATGGAGGGAGCGGAGGCTGTCGGTCCATCGGGGGCGTCGAGGCCGAGGGACCGCGCCGCCGCCTCGGCCCAGGCTTCGGGCGGTAGGCGGTCGGCCTCGGTAGAGCCGAGGCCGCCGGTGGGGCCGGGCCAGGGCGGCAGCTGGATCCCGAACTGGCGCTCGTAGATCGGCGAGGCGGTCCGGAGCAGGATAACCGTCAGATCGACTCGGTCCCGTGGCACCTCGGCGAGAGTCCGGCGATTATCCTGCAACAACCCCCGGACCTCGTCGATCCGCCCGGCCGCGGCGAGGTAATCCGCGCGTCTCAGACGTCCATCGATGAGGCACGTAAGCTGTGCGGGGCCGGGCACGGAGGTGTAGGCCTCCTTCGCGAGCTCGATAGTCCTCCCAATCAGGGATTCGACAACCCCGACGTTCCCGTCCCCATCGGCGACCTCGGTGAGTTGGTAGATGGCCCAGAACTGCCAGTCTCGCGCGAACCCGTCGCGGGGGAATCGACGGCGGGCCTCCTCGGCATCGCGGAGACTGATGAGAAGCAGGTCGCGCCGCTCATCTCGACGCGACTCGTAGTCGAGGACGTCGGATAGCCCCTGATCGACGGCCATCAACTGCGTGTAATATGATCGGCGATCGGGAAGCTGTTCGGCCAGTCCGACGAGGTGCCGGCGGGCCCCTCGCAGAAGGAGGATCTTTCGATTTGGGTCGATGTACCTGGGCTGCCCGCCCGCCCCGCCGGCATTCAGGTCGATCAGCTCACCGAGCAGTTCGGCCGCGCGGGCGAGATAGGCCTCGGCCCGGCCACGCTGGGCTTCGGCGTGAAGCCAGAGCACGAACATCCCAACGAACCCGCCCCAGATCGCCACAATCAGCGCCATCGCCAGCGCGGCGACCGTGGGATATCGGCGGCAACAACGTGCAGCCTTCTCCAGTCGCGAGATGGGCCGGGCCGCGATCGGGAGGCCATTGACGAATCGTCGGAGGTCGTCGGCGAGGACCCCCGCGGTTTCGTATCGGCGCGTCGGGTCCTTTCGGAGGCACTTCAGGCAGATAGTTTCCAGATCGCGGGGGATGCCCGGGTTGAGGCGGCGGGGCGGGACCGGATCCCGATGGCGGATCTGGTCGAGCGACTCGGCGACCGAGGGCGCCGCGAACGGTGGGCGGCCGGTGATCGCGTGGTAAAGAAGGGCCCCCAGCCCGTGAACGTCGGTCGCCGGGCTGAGCCGGTCGCGTCGGTTGTTGACCTGCTCGGGCGCCATGTAGCCGGGCGAACCGACCGGCACGCCGGTACCGACCGTCCCTGAAACAGTAGGTTCATCCTGCCAGGCGAAGGCCAGGCCGAAGTCGCCGACCTTCGGCGTGGCCTGCTCTCGGGGGGCGTCCGGGAACGCATCCATCAGGATGTTCGACGGCTTGAGGTCGCGGTGCAAAAGGCCCTCGCGATGAATCGCGTCCACCGCCTCGGCGATCGGTGCCATCAGTCGGGCCGCCTCGATCGGCGCATACGGGACCTTCAGCCGATCGGAGAGCGTCCCGCCTGGGATGTATTCCAGGACGAGGTAGAGCCAGCCCTCGGCCTCACCGATCTCATGGAGTCGGACCACATTTTCATGCCGAAGTTTTGAGAACGACCGGGCCTCGCGGAGCCACCGGGCATGCTCGCGAGAGCCGGCCGCTGTCCCGCTTCGGACGACCTTGAGCGCCACCCATCGGTCGAGGTTCGGCTGACTCGCCAGATAGACGACACCCGCGCTCCCCCGGCCCAGCTCCCGCTCGATGACAAACCCGGGGAGCCTCGGCCAGCTGTCCTGCGGCGGAATATCCAGGCCCTCGGGATCGGCGGCGTCATTCTGCACCAGTCGATCGAGCGCCGACTGGCAGTTAGGACAGCCCGCGATGTGATCTTCCAGCGTCGAGGGCGTTTCACCGCCGCTGGGATCGAGCACGAGTCGAGCCAGGGTAGCGGAAGACGGGCACGATCGCATGGTCCGACCTTTCCACGATGGTCATCGGGGTTGGGCTTGCATCGACGAAAGCCGGCGCTGGCCCTCGGAGCGGAGCATCCGATCGACGCGGCGGTAGCCGGTATAGATCGCTGTGTAGGTCTTGCCCAGCTCGTCGGCCGCTTCTCGAATCGGGCGGTCCTCGATGGCGATCATCCAGTAGCTGCGCCAGGTATCGGCCTCGACGCGACGGCAGACGGCTGCCTGAACCTCGACCGCGAGCAGGGCCAGCGCCGTCGAGTCAGCGGCGTGGTCCGGCTCAACGTCATCCTCGGCCATCCGACCGTGCAGACCCAGGACCAGCTCGTCCGGTAACTCTTCGAAGAGGTAGACCGGGGAATGGCGGCGCTGGCGCAGTAAATCGATGGCCCGCGACCGAAACAGCCTCCAGAGCCACTTGCGGAATCCTCCGGTCGGATCGTACCGGAACTTCCGCATCCGCGCCATCAGCTCGCACCAGATGCGCTGGCAGAGCTCGTCCGAGGCATCGTCGCCCAGCGCATACCGCACGCACCATCGCCGGAGCATCGGGTCGTAACGATCATGAAATTCGGTCCAGGCCGGATGATCGCCCCAGTCGCGTACGCGATCCAGGAGCGTCTGGCTGGTCCTTCCGGCATCGATTTCGAACGCCGGTTGGTATTCCGTGACTAGGAGGCTGTCCGAGTATCTCGATCCGCGTCAGAGCGGACGAGGGTTGTAGTCAGACGGACACGGCTCGGGCACAATGCGGATCGCCGAGCTTTCGACCCACTTGAGGCCACGTCGGAGAGCCGAGTCATGGAGGGGCGACGCAAGAGCTACCGGACCTGGGACCCCCAGCACAACGGCGACGACGCGATCGCGCCGCGCGAGGCCCTCCCCGAAGGCGACCTGGTTTTCTTCCTCATCGATCTGATCCCCCAACTCGACCTGGGCCCCTTCCACGCGTATTACGCCCGCGACCTCCGCGGCCAACCCCCCTTCGACGTCACGATGATGGTCACGCTCCTGGTCTACGCCTACGCCGTCGGTGTCTGCTCCAGCCGCAAGATCGCCGCTGCCTGCGAGCGCAATCTGGCCTTTCGCGCCATCGTCGGCGACGACGTCCCCGACTTCCGCACCATCAGCGATTTCCGCAAGCTCCACACCACAGCGCTGAAGCCCTTGTTCCTCGAGGTTCTGCGGGTGGCCGGCGAGTTGGGGATGGTCAAGCTGGGGAACCTCTCCACCGACGGGACGAAGATGCGGGCCAACGCCTCGCGGCACAAGGCCATGAGTTACGGCTACATGGCCAAGGAGATCGCGCGGCTGGAGGCCGAGGTCGAGCGATTGCTCCGCGACGCCGAGCGGTCCGACGCCGAGCAGGACGCAGCGTTGGGGGGCCGTCGCGGCGACGAGTTGCCCGACGAATTGAAGCGACGCGAGGACCGCTTGGCCAAGATCCGCGCGGCGAAGGCGCGGCTGGAAGCCGAGGCCCGAGCCCGTGCGGAAGCGGAACAGCGCCGCCGCGACGAAGCCCAGGCCCGGCGTGAAGCGGAGGGCCGCAAGCGGCCGGGCAAGGAGCCGGCTCCCATCGAGTGGTCCCCCGAGGAGAAGGCCCAGACGAACTTCACCGACCCCGAAGCGAAGATCATGAAGCAGAGCAACAAGGGGTTCGATTACTCGTACAACGCTCAAGCAGTAGTGGATGGCGAGGACCAGATCATCGTCGCGGCCGAAGTGACCCAGGCGACCAATGATAAACAGCAGGCGGTGCCGATGGCGCAAGCGGCCCTGGAGAATCTGGAAGCGGCCGGGATCGAGCGGCCCCGGGGGGCCGACGGGTCCGCCGTGCCGATCCCGAACACGGCGGACACCGGCTATTTCAGCGAGGGAGCGGTCGCGGGCCTGGTGGAGATCGGGATCGACCCGTACCTGGCGGTCGAGCGCCAGAAGCACCATGAAGAGCCGGACCCCTCAGAGTCGCCGGTCCCCTCGTCGGCGAGTGTGAAGGAGCAGATGCGAGCCAAACTGCAGACAGCGACCGGTAAGGTCCTCTACGCGGCGCGGAAGCAGATCGTCGAGCCGGTGTTCGGCCAGACGAAGTCGGCGCGAGGCATCCGCCAGTTCCTCCTCCGAGGTCTGGAGAAGGTCTCCGCGGAGTGGCAACTGATCTGTCTGTCGCATAATCTGCTGAAGATCTGGCGACGCAGCCGTGCCGCCGGTGAGAGTTGAGGGGGACAGTGCGCGCCGAGGGAGGGCCGGAGGCCGAAACGGCCAAAGCCCAGCGGGAGCTCACTCACCGAGCCGAGACATGGCCAAATTCTCGGACAGGCTCCTAG